>JBDIBD010000001.1:0-87524 GCA_039812725.1 Vicinamibacteria bacterium
GCTCGTCGAGGAAGAGAACGAGCGCGTCGTACCCCAGGTCGCGGGCATGGCGGCTGATGATCGACAGCCCCTCGTCGAGCGAGACGTAGGCCTCGTCGGACGCCCGCGCCACGCCCTGGTACGCCGAGAAGAAGCTCTGAACGAGGTCGCCGACCAGCCGCGATCTAGCCTCGGACTTGGCAGGGGCCCGCATCGCCTCGCCGAACGTCGCCGCGTCCCACCGGGCCGCCAGCGCTCCCCACCCCGCCCCGCTGGCGGGGCGAGCCCCGTTGAGCTTCGCGAAGAAGGGCCCATCGCCCATGGCGTGCCGCATCCGCTCGGCGTCGTCGAAGAGCGCGTCGGCCAGGTACACGCCGGGGACCGGCGCGTTAGGGTGAAGGTGGAGGACGTGGCTCGCGTAACCGCCCAGGATGGCCGACTCCATGCTGTGCGCGCCGATCATGTGGTACGGCACCAGCAGGAACTTCTTGCCCTCCAGCCACGGCCCGTGCTTCGCCACAACCTTTGCTAGCCCGGAGATGGAGCGGGCGGCCGGCGAGTGCTGGAGCAGCAGATGCAGGACGGCCATGAAGTGGCTCTTGCCGCTGCCGAAGCTGCCGTGCAGGTAGCTGGCCTTGCTGCTGTGGCCGTCGAGGCCACTGCGGATGAACGCCAGCGCTCCGTCGAAGCAGACCTCGAGCTGGGGGGTCACGACGTACTGCCAAAGCGTCTCCTCGGCTCGCTCGACCCCCTCGCTCAGCTTGAGGACGAAGTCCCCCCGCTGAACGCGCTCCGGGATGTCGATCAGGTCCTTGAGCAGGGTCATGGCCACCTCAGAGGGGGAGTTCCTTCCGGCCGTCCTTGCGGACGCAGAGCTTACTGCCCGTCAGCGCGATAGAGCCTCTGCGCAGCGATGCTACCACCCGCTCCTGAGGACGACTTGCTCTCCGGCGCCCTCACCAGTCGCAGCCACGCACTCACTGGAGCGCGCCATCCGGACCACCGGACGCCACTGGCGCCTGGTCCTGTCCTCCGATGAGTAGCCCGAGTTGCTCGATATCGTAGTCATGCTCGGCCATCAGCTCAGCCGCAAGGGCAGGTAGATCCGCGTAGTAGGCGTATCGCCCGGCACCAAACAGGCGCAGATAGTCAGTCACCTCGTCCCACGTCGACGGAGGGAGTTCAAAGGACTGGAGGATCTCGTCACCACAGTCCAACTCAACGGGCCATCGAGACTCTCCCGTCAGCATGAATACGGACCTCTGCGCGATCATCCGCTCGTTGCAGTGGGGTGGCACGACGGCGATTGGGGGCAACGCTCCTTCCACAACCTCCTGGTTTGCCGGGTGGTAACGCCGCGTGGGCTCCTTCCCCATGTCCTCCGCGAGCGCGACCAGCCCATTCACCTTCAGGTACCTTTCGTTCAGCCTCTCGGGTCGCAGCACGAAGATGAGTGCCGCATCGTCGCGTTCACGCTCCTCCTGTGCGAAGTACAGCGCACACAGGAAGCTCTCTGTCCAATCCACCAGGCGCGTAGGAAGTCCGTGGTGCTGCATCGAAAACACGACGCCCCAAGGCGTTCGCTCCGCCTCGGATAGCCTCGGCCACGCCCGGGACCTGTACTTGAAGTACAGGCTGGTCTCCAACTCTCGAACACATTGCCGCCACTCAGAGGCTGGCTCTGGGATTGCGCCTCGAAGGCGCTTGGCGACGTACCGCACCAGGCTCGAGCGAATGGGCCATCGCGAAGAGCGCTGCCCGCGAAACCACAGGCGCTCGCCAGCGGACGCGGCATCCTTCTGCAGCCGGACGACCTCTTTGATGACCTCGGCAAGAGTCTGCACGCCACCCGCCTTTCGTTACGCCAAGCCCCTCGCTTGAAGAGCCCGCTTCCATCGTCGGGGTCCGTATCTCCCCGAGCGCCTGCCTCTATCGATTCCTTCCCTTTCCGCGGCGGGGTGGGCGTTCCGGTCTCCATGCGCGGATGTCTTCCAGGCCGATCCCCAGTTCGCGGGCTTCCGTGCTCACGAACCCGCTGAAGTAGTCCCCCATTCCGGTGCCGTAGGCTGGGTCGAATGCGTTGTGCCACTGGTCGAGCCAGGGCTGGAGTTCTAGCAGCCCAGCCAAGAGAGGGGTCAGGCGCTCAGAGGGCCAGCCTTCCGCCTCCTTCATCGCGACGTAGTACGCAGCTAGCGCCTGAGCCTGCTGGAGGTGGTCCCAGCCCGCCCAGGCGACAAGCAGGGTTGGGTCAGCGTCACGCTCGCAGTGCGGGAACGACACGAAGCGCTCCTTGGACACGTCGAGCTTGCCGCGCAGGCGCCAGGTGTTGTCGTTCACGAAGTCGGCGGAGACATACTTCGGTGGTACGGGAATGCTCTCCACTTCACGCCCGGAAACTACCTTCGCCGCCGCAGCGGTAGGTTGCCTAGGATCTGCGTCGGGGCGCTCTGCTCCGGCCTCGATCGCATCCTCCATGCGCTGCAACTGCCAGGTGCGTTCCCAAACAGCGCGCTTTCGCAGGCCCGCGTCCTTGTAGCGAAGAACTGCGAGGAATGGCACCGCTTCGCCCGTCACCAACTCGGTGACCACCGCCGTAAGATCGTAGCCCTCGCGCCCACGAAACAGCCTGGCCAACTTCTGGAACTCAGGGTCACATTGGGCGAGGTCCGCAAGCCGGGCGCAGGTCTGCAGCCGCGCGTCCCGCCAGTAGCGCGGTGATTCAAGTCGTTCGAGAAGCCACGACCGCAGAGCCTTCTGCTGCCGCTCCTCCCATCGTTCCCTGCTCCAGCGACGCTTGTACTGCGGCTGCTCGACCAGACGAATGTAGGCGTTCGTTTCGATCGCTGCGATCCGCCGCTCGACAACACGCCGGTAGTCCTCGGTCCAGTGAGACGGCAACTCAGTTAGCGGTGTCGCGCCATGGCGCTCGAACCAGCCGCCTTCGTCCTTGCCCGCCGCGATGGAGCGAGCAAGCACAATCTCAAAGGCCCGCTCGCCAAGGCGCAGCGGTGGCGCCTCGGTGTCGCCTGCGGCATACGTGAGGCACTCGTCGAGCAAGCCATAGAGTTCATAGCAGTGCCAGTCGAGCTCCTCCTGCAGGCTGATGAGCTGTGCTGTGACTCTCTCATCCTCCGTTCGCAGGGTCCGGAGCGCCTCGTCCGAGGCCCAGTTGGCATCATGTCCGAAGTTGAGCGACGGCACCGTGTGCGCCAGGCGCTCGATGCGACACGCCAGGTCGAGCGCTGATCCCGCCGGCACCGGAAAGGACGCCAGCTTGGTGCCATCGAACTCGAAGCGTTCGTCCCAGAGCGTCTTGCGGACGCGAGCACCTTCGGTGCCCACATGGTCGCCGCCCTTCGGATAGAAGACCTGCTTCATCCAGAAGCAGGCCGTCGAGCTGTTGAGGGGGCCCACGAGAGCGAGATGATCGTCCTTGCTGGCGTCCTTTCGCAGTTCGATCACCGGTGCGCTACGGTTGAAGATCCTCCCGCCGCCTTGAAAGACGAAGTGATTGTGAGTTGCAACAAACGCAAAGGCGATCAGTTGCTGTGCCGCCGCCCGCGAGCGAATGAACTGCAGATACTCGTACCAGCGCAGGCCGTGCTGAGCTGGTGTCTTGCCGAACATATTGCGCTCGGACAAGCTGGTTCGGTATGGCCAGAGAAACCGTGCCAGCCCGTCCCTGGCCACTAGGGCCGGGAGCGTCCCGCTTCCCTCCTCGTATGGGAATAGGACCATCGCGTCCGGTACGACCATCCAGTCACGAACGAGATCCCCAACGACCATGGGTCGCGCCGGCAGTCCGCGGATGTGAGCCAGTCGCTGGCCCAACACGAAGAAGTCGTCCTCACCCGTGATGGCCATAAACCCGATCGACTCGACGTAGTCGCTGAGTCGTGCACACGCCTTTTCGTCAAGGAGGGTCTTCAGCTCTGCCGCGCCACCGCCACCAAGACTCCATGGGTGCTTCTCTAGGGCAGCACGGGCAACATCGGTGACGCTCACGTAGGCATTGGCGGAGTGTGGTTGGTCCAGCTGGCCGAGAATCGAGCTCCAGACCCGCCCGCATCTAGGATCTTCAGGCGTCGCCGGTTCACCCTTAATCCCCATGACCGCTCGAATTGTCATGCTCTGTGGCCGCTGGTGCCGGCCGAAGATGATCACGGTCGGAGTACCGTGGCCCGGGATGTAGGCTCCTGATGTGTCGATGACGTGCGTGAGGTCCCAGCGTGGGATGTACTCCTCGATTAGCTTCCTGCCGAACTCGCGCTTCATGAAGCTGTTCGAGGTGATCATTCCGACAAACCCAGCCTGGTCACCGGGGGAATTGAGGCCATCGCCCATGGCAAGGGCCAACTCAAAGAAGCGCTCCATGAAGGGAACAGCAAGGGAGTACTTCATGTGGCAGGATCCATACCGGTCTCGATACGCCTCGCTCTGGGCGCGGTCCTTTGCCACGATATATGGTGGGTTACCGACGACGGCGTGATACTGGCGACTGAGCAGGCGGCCGACCGCCTCACCGTCCTCGCTGGCGTAGAAGTGCTCCAGACGGTCCTCGCCAATCAGCTTCCTCTGGACGCCAGGCTCGGCCCGACGCGAGGTGCCAATTTGCCAGCGTGTGCCGTGCAGGAGCGAGTCTCCGGTCGCCAGCTGGATACGGAAGGCTGGCGCGTCCTTGAGCCGCTCGGTTCCCGACGCACGCAACGCCGCCACAAGGAGTCGGAACCGCGCGATGGCGACCGCGAAAGGGTTCAGGTCTACACCGCACACGGCGTCAAGCACCCGCTGAGCTAGTTCTCGGGAGTTTGTTCCGGGCTCGTGCTTTGCCCAGAGATCGAGCAAACGAACAAACGCACCCAGCAGGAAGTGCCCCGACCCACAGGTCGGGTCGATGAGCCGCACCTCCCGCCACCCGAACGCCTCGATAGCTGGGGTCAGCGTCCGATCGAGGATGAACTCCTCGACGAACTCGGGCGTCTGCAGGAGGGCGTACTTCTTCCGCGCTGCCTCGGACAGGTCCTGGTACAGGTCCCCCAGGAACCGGGTGTTCCACTCCGGGTCCGTGAAGTCATGGACCAGCTCCCCGCTCGACGGCTCGATCCGCTGCCAGAAGCCCATCAGGGCCCCAGCCCCGTCGCCAGTCGGGCCCAGCCGCCAGAGGGGGTTGTGCGCCTTGTCGTACAGCGCCCCGCCGGCCGGGAGCGCGGCCACCTGCTCGAACACGTCCAGCAGGTACTCGCGGTCGGTCTCGCTGGGGTGCTTCTGGAAGTACACCGTGCGCCGGTCCGAGGCCAGTTGCCGGCGCGCGCCCGGACCGGACAGGTACGGTGCCTCGGCCGCGTCCCGGGGATGGGCGATGAGGCCGTTGTCCTCCAGGAACCGCACGAACACGCAGCCCAGGATCCAGTGCACGGCCGACTGGGTGATGAGGTCGTCGCGCCACTCCTCGTAGGCCTGGGCCGTGCGCGAGCGCTGCTTGGCCTGGGCGAACTCGGCCCGCAGGGGCTGGTCGACCTCGGACTGGCTCTCACACCGGCCGCGCATGTCGTCCTCGAGCAAGCGAAGCAGGGGGGTGAGGTCTTCGAGGAGCCGGGCGGCGTCGATCATGGTTTCCTCAGGCGGCCGGGGGCGCCCCGGCGCGGTGGACGCTGTGCAGCCATCCGTCGGGGATGCGGGCGCACTCGCCTGTGGTCAGGACGGGAATGGCTTTGCCGTCCAGGACCGGCAGGGCCTGCTGGCCGTCCGAAGCCAGCAGGACCCAGACGGTGGGTACGCGGCCGGCGTGGCCAGCCACGTCGCGTAGGCGCGTCAACAGGCCGACCTGGTCATAGCGCGCCAGGAGGCTGGCGCGGACCAGGAGGGTGGGCTGCTGGGCCGCGGCCAGGTCTTGTTCGATGGGCCCCACGGCGCGGGCGACGAGCAGCATGAGGTTGCGCCACTCGGCGCTGGCGGCCCCGGCGGCATCGGCCCGCCGGACGACGTCCCACTCGGCGCCGGCCTCGGCCGCGGTCTGGCGCATCTGCTCGATCAGGCGCTCCTCCAGGCTGTGGCGCTGCACCGGGAAGTCGGCCAGGAGTTGCTTCTCGGCCTGGCGGAGGTGTCGCGGCTCGACGGTGAGGGCCAGGAAGCCGCCGCGCTTGAGCGAGTGCTGCAGGCGCTCGTGGAACTGGCGCGCCTCGGCGGCCTCGGGGTTGGGCTGGCCGGGCGGTCCCACGGGCCCGATGGGCGTGAGAAGGGTCGGCGTGAAGCTGACGCTGTGGAAGTCCCTGAGCGGAGTTCGATAGGCGCCCTGTCCGCCGAGCGCGGCGGGGTTCCACGTCAGTCCCAGGCCGGCGTCGCGCAGCAGCCCGTCGAGATTGGGCCGGGCCGGCAGGGGCTGGGCCTCGGGATAGCGGCTGCGCACGCGCTCCGCCAGCTCTTCGACGGCGAGCTGCGGCACCAGCAGGGCCTGCTGGGCGAGCTTGAGGGCCCGCAGGGCGTCCATCTGGCGCGGGTAGATCTCCAGGCGGCTGGAGAGCGCGGCCTTGCTCGAGGCGGCCACGGCCAGGGGCGCCAGGCGCGACTGGCTGAGGGGCGTCACGCCCGCGGGCGTCTTGAGCGCTTCCAGCGACTCGAGCACCCGCGCCGGGGAGGCCAGGGGCTCCAGTGCTGCCAGCCGATCGGCAACCTCCCCGAGCCGCCCGGCGTAGTCGGCCAGGTCGGGGCTGGACGCCACCAGGACGACGTCACCTGAGCGGCTGAGGCCGAAGCGGGGCGTCTCCTGGCTCTGCTCGGCCTCCACCACGGCCCGGGCGACGGCCGAGGCCACCTGGGAGCGCCGCGGCTCGGCCTCGGCCGATCCGCGGACGGTCAGGATGGCGGCCACCAGCTCTGCGGCGCTGACCACGCCGCCCTGGGAGTCGATGAACTGCGCGATCTCGTCCCCTAGGCTGGAGAGCGCCGGCTGGCGCGCCCACCGGATTCGGGCCTTGGCGATGATCTGCCCCACCCGGGCGCGGGTGACACTCAGGCGACGGGCCACGTCGGTCTGGCTGGTCCAACTGCCCCGGGGCTTGCGGCTCTCGTCGAGGCCCAGGAGGGCCTGCAGGCCGCGGGTCTCGGAGGTGTCGGCCCCGCGGCGCGGCTTGGGGACGAGCTTGCCCACGATGAGGTCCAGGCTCTGGACGTTCGCGGGCAGGCAGTCCTCGTCCTCCGTCGCCGGAGCGCTGGGGGCGCCCGTGCGCGGGTGGTCGGGGAAGCGCGCCGCCAGTTGTGTGATGGCGTCGGCCAGCTCGCGGCGGGTCTTATGGCCCACCCCGCGCATGTGATAGATGGCCGAGCTGGGCACCGAGAGCAGGCCGCTCACGGTGGTGACGTTCACGCGCTCGAGGGCGTTGAGGGCCCGGGTCCCGAGGCCCAGGATGGACAGGGGCGTGTCGAGCCGGGCCTGGGCCAGGGCCTCGGGGCTGATG
Organism: Vicinamibacteria bacterium; assembly: GCA_039812725.1. GTDB lineage: Bacteria > Acidobacteriota > Vicinamibacteria > Fen-336 > Fen-336 > JBDIBD01. The sequence continues at coordinate 7,434 of JBDIBD010000001.1, forward strand.
GCCGGCCAGGCCTCCCCCTCCACGGTCGGCTGGGGCCGGCGCACGCTGGCCGTGAACACCTGCTGCCAGGCCCGCAGCATCTCCTCCGCATTGCCGAAGCGTTGCTGCCAGTCGCGCCGCAGGGCGCGCTGGAAGAAGACCAGCAGCCCGTCGCGCAGATCCGGGTCGAAGCGCTCGGCGTCGAGCGCGGCCTCGTCGTCGATGACCGCGGGGTCGCTGTGGCCGTCGCCCCAGCGCGGCAGGGTGCCCGTGGCCATCTCGTAGAGGGTCATGGCCGCGGCGAAGCGCTCGGCGTGGAGGTCCCAACGCGCCGGCCGGCGCAGGGACAGGAACGGGTCGAGGTATGGCACGGTGCCGGCCCGGATGTTCTCGGCGGGCGTGCGCGAGAGGGAGAAGTCGAACAGGACCAGATGCAGGCGGTCGCCCCGGCCGACGGGGCTGATGCCGATGTTGTCGGGCTTCACGTCGCGGTGCGGGATGCCCTTCTGCTCGAGCCAGTCGATGGTCTGCAGCAGGTCCTCGCCAAAGCGCTGGAGGAGGTCCACGTGCAGGGGGCCCTCGCGGCGGAGGCGCTGGCCCAGGGTCTCGTCGCCAGCCTTGTCGAGCACCAGCGCCAGCCGGCCGCCGATCTCCTCGAGGCCCCGATAGCCACAGACGTGCTGGTGTGTCAGGGCGTTGAGCGCCTCGGCCTCAGCCCGCAAGCGGTCGTGCTGCTCGGGGTTCAGGGCCACCTTCAGGACGCACTCGCGTCCTTCCTCTTCGACGAGGAGCGCCACCGCGGTGGCCCCCTTGCCCAGGCGCCTCTTCACCTTGAAGCGGCCGAGCTGGTCGCCAGCCTTGGCCTCGAGCGGGTCGAGCTGCTCGACGGCCTCGGGACGCGTGAGCTCCTCCTCGAACTGGTCGAGCCCTCCGAGGAACTCGGCCACGGATTCGAGGCGGCTGGTGACCGACGGGCTGGTGCTGGTGAGCACCAGGAGCTGGAGCGCCTCGGCCGCACCGTCGAGCACGGAGGCCAGGCGCAGGCCGTCGCCTTCGCGCAGCTTCTCCACCAGCTCGACCGCGGACTTGGCCGGCGGCGTGCCGGAAAAGAGCAGGTGCGCGAGAGCCCCCAGCGAGAAGACGTCGAGCGCCTCGGGGTCGGCGTTCAGGTCAGTGAAGGCCTCGGGGGCCATGTATACGCGGGCCGCGTCCTCGACCAGCTCGCCCAGGTGGGTGGTGCCGGTGGAGCTGCGGCCCGTGGCCTCGCGCCGCGCCGACTGCCAGTTGAAGACCTGCACGCGAGGCTGCGGCGCCTCCGGGTCGACGACCAGGATGCTCTGGGGCGAGAGAGAGCGGTGATACAGCTTGTGCCGGTGGGCGTGCTGGATCGCCTCGGCCACCTGGCGCAGGAGCTGGAGGCGCACGTCGAGGCTCAGCCGCTCGCCCCGCTCGCGGAGGAAGTGGTCGAGCCGCAGCGAGCCCGGCGAGTGCTCGAACACCAGAGCGGGGCCGCGCTCGTGGTCGCGATAGTCGACGGCCTTGAGGATCCCGGCGTGCTGGATGCCCTCGAGGATCTGGAACTCGCGCTGGGCCGCCCGGCGGAGCTGCTCACGGCTGCTGGCGCTCTCGGCCCGGGCCAGCGGATAGAGACGGATGCGGCGGCGGACCTTGGGGAGCGAGACGTGGCCCGCCTCCCAGTCCTGGAAGCCCTGCCCCTCCCCGAGCAGCTTCTCGAGGACGTAGTCCCCCACCCGGCGCGAGGCCTCGTGGGGTCGGATGCCGGCCTGGTCCATGGCCTGGTGAAGCAGGCGGGCCACGGTGCGGTCGATCATGCCTCTCCCGAGCGGGGCGCCCTCGGTCAGCACGGAGACGATCCCCGGCGGGTCGCCGGGCTGGGGCTGCGGCCGATCCCGCAGGTGGACGGACAGGCGCGTCCTGGCGTCGAGCTGGCAGCGCAGGCCCGCGGCCGAGAGGAACACCCGGGCCTCGACGAACGGCGGCCGCCCCCGGCTGAAGGCCCGCATCCCCCGCAGGAGGGAGGCGAGCCGCTTGGCCTTGCTGTTGGCGAGAAACGTCGGGTTGTCCAGGGTGATCCGGCGTCCCTCGTGGGTCCAGGTCCACGTTCCGGCGTCGCCCTCGACGACGCCCGGCCGGCTCTTGATCTCGATCAGGAACAGCCCGCGGGGGGTCAGGACCAGCAGGTCCACTTCGTTGATCGAGCCGTCCTCGCCGATGAACTCGAAGTTCGACCACGCCAGGTAGGGGTCGCGGTCGGGTAGCCGCTCGCGCACGAACTCAAGCGCCTCCCGCTCCCAGGGGTACTGGGACGGCGTGACTTCCTTCCAGCGGGGTGAGTCGGCCTTCATTCCCTGGCCTGCCTCCGGGATGCAGTTCCTGACGGATGGTCGTGGGGGTGATTTTACGGGGGCGGAGGCCTCGGTGCTATCGGCCCGCCCGGGCCAGGTCGCGATGCCAGTTGAGGAAGCGGGGCCCCGTGACGACCCTGGCGCGGATGGCCTCGTCGAACAGGCCGGCGAGCCCGTCCCAGGGCTCGACCGATGCCGGAAGAAGCGTCCACCGGAGCTCGTCCAGAAGCCAGTGCCCCTTGATGTCCTGGCACCGGTAGCAGGCCGTCACCAGGTTGGCCGCGTCGCCCGACCCGCCTCTTGACCGTGGCGTGATGTGGTCGGCGGAGGCCGTCAGGTCCCAGACCAGCGGGTGCGTCGAGTCCCTCTTCCAGTTGGGGTGGATCGGAATCAAGTCGGGGAAACGGGCGCTCAACAAGGGGAGGACCGGCGGGAAGAGAGTCCTCCGGCCGCAGTAGCGGCAGGTGAAGTTGTCGCGCCGGAAGACCTCGATCTGGAGGCGCCTGGGCGCCGGCCTGGCGGCCGGCAGTTCCTCTGGCCGCCAAGCTACCGGCGTCAAGGCCCGCCGACCAGCTGCATCGTCGCCTCGCAAGAGGGCCTTCAGCGCGGCCTCGACGCTGCCCAACGACTCGCTCGAGCCGGTCATGTCTGCGGCCCCCCGCGCACGCCAAACGGCAGAACCGTCAGTTTCGTCAGTGCAGCCGCGCCCATGCGTGACCTGCCCCTCCCTTCCTCTCCTATGGCCACTTCAGACCCTTCGGTCTCAAACATACAATGCAGCCGGTCCCGCGTAGTCGTGGCCCGGACGGGACGAGCGTCGCGCAGTCACCCTGCGTGGCCAAGCTGGAGGGAGACCCGATCATGGAAACACTGGTGCGCACCCCCCAGACCGTCTTCATGCAGCCCCAGCGGCTCATGGTCCCTCTGTTCCAGCGGCCCTACGTCTGGAACGAGGACGATCAGTGGGAGCCGCTCTGGAACGACGTGGTTCGTGTGGCCAACAGGCTGCTGGCCGGGCCGCACACCCGACTTCAGTCGCACTTTCTTGGTGCCGTGGTGCTGCAGCAGGTTCAGCGGCAGATCGGCCTGATGCAGGAACGCACCATCATCGACGGGCAGCAGCGGCTGACCACGCTGCAGCTCTTCATGGATGCCCTCCACGCCGAGCTGCTCGCCGCGGGCCAACAGCCTCCTGCCCTGCGGCTCGAGCCGCTCGTCACCAATGCCCAAGCCTTCTGCGCCAAGCCCGAGGACCGCTTCAAAGTCTGGCCGACGAACCGGGATCGGCCGGCCTTCAACGCCGTCATGAGCGCCACGCCGCCGGTGGATCACGACGCCCTCGGCCACTCCGGTGCCCGGATGGTCGAGGCGCATCGGTTCTTCAGCGAGCAAGTCCGTGCTTGGCTCTCCTCCGCCGGTCCTGACGGAGTGGAGGCGCGAGCGCTGGCGATCGAGACCGTCGTGCGCGACCACCTCCAGATGGTCGTGATCGACCTGGGCGTCGATGAGAACGCCCAGGAGATCTTCGAGACGCTGAACGCGCGAGGGGCACGCCTCACCGCGGCCGACCTCATCAAGAATTTCGTCTTCCAGCGGCTCCTCGAGGCCGGCGCGGATGTCGAGCGCGCCTACCAGCGCGACTGGCAGGACTTCGAGACCGGGTTCTGGGAGACCGAGATCAGCGTCGGCCGGGTCAAGGAGCCGCGCTCGTCGATCTTCCTCAACCACTGGCTGATCGCCCGTACCGGCGAGGAGATCGTCGCGCGCGAGGTCTTCACCCGCTTCAAGAGCTTCGCGTCGTTCGATGCCGGCCTCCCCATGGAGGCCCTGCTCCAGCAGGTCCAGCGGGCGGCAACGGTCTATCGTCGCTTCGTCACGAGCGCTTCCACCCTGACCGGCCCGGTGGACCGCCTCGGGCTCTTCGGCTACCGCACGGGCATCCTGGAGAGCGAGGTCATCAAGCCGCTCGTGATGCACCTCCTCGATCCCGAGGAGGCCCCAGTCCCGGAGGAACAGCTCTACGGCGCTCTCGACGCCGTGGAGGCCTGGATGGTGCGACGGATGCTCGTTCGCGCTACGACCAAGAACTACAACCAGGTCGTCGCCGAGCTCATCAGGGAGCTGCGCGCCTCTGCCCGGACGCAAGCGGGGACCGTGGTGGTGCGGTATCTGGCGCGCCAGACGAGCGCGAGCCGCTACTGGCCGGACGACGAGGAGGTGCTGGGCGAGCTGAGGACGCTCTTGGCGTATCGGCGCCTCGGACGCGGCCGCCTCCGCATGGTCCTCGAGGCCGTCGAGGACCACCTGCGTGGCTGGAGGGACGGCGGCGTCGGACTGGGCGGCGAGCGAGTCGCTCGCGGCCAGTACGCCATCGAGCACGTCATGCCTCGGAAGTGGGCTGCACACTGGCCAGCCGCCGAGGGGTTCCGGAGCGAGGCCGACCGCGACCAGCTCATCCACACGATCGGAAACCTCACACTTCTGACGGGCAAGCTGAACAGCAAGGTCTCGAACGGCCCATGGCTTGGCCCTGACGGGAAACGGCAGGGGCTCGAGGGGCACGATGTCCTCCTGCTCAACCGCGAGCTTCTGAGAGCCAATCGGGACGCATGGACGGATGCGGCGATCCGTGGGCGGTCGGAGGAACTGGCGAAGCTCATCCTCGCGATCTGGCCTGCGCCCGCCGGGCATCGTTCCGGTTTCGCGGAGAAGGCCAAGACCCACTCGCGGCACAAGATCCACCTCGCCGACCTCATCAGTGCCGGACTGCTCGAGGCCGGCATGCCCCTCTATGCACGCCGCAGGCAGTTCGCCGACCGCCTGATCACCCTTCTCCCTGATGGGCGGGTCGACGTCGAAGGCACGGCGTATGCCAAGCCGTCCACGGCGGCGACAGCGCTCACTGGTAGGCCGACGAACGGCGTGTGGTTCTTCCTCGTCGATCGCGTCTCCCGCCGCTCCTTGCGGGACGTGCTCCGCGACTACGTCGACTCACGCGCGGTCGACGCCGAGGATGACGAGGGTGAGGAAGACGGCGACGACGAGGAGGCCTAGCAGGGGTCGGCTCCCATCTGTGCCAGCCCATGACCCTCACGGGCTCTCGGCTGGGTACTTCAACCTCGGCAGGGCGGAGTGACTCGCCTACTCGTGGGTTGCGTGTCCGGGTGGCGGGAGGGGGATGGTGACATCCCGGCCGATTGTCTTCAGGACGTACCGATAGTCACCGTCGTCAGTTTGGTCGTTCCAACTGATCGGCAGGGCGTCGGGATAGGTGACGTGGAGCATGTGCAGGTACCAACCTGCGTAGGCCCAGTCTTGGCCATAGCCCAACTGGGCAATCCTCGGGAAGCGCTCGAGGATGACGTCGGCGAGCTCACTCGGATGAGCGTGAGAGACGTCCTGCCAACCCCAGAATGTCGACCCGGATGCGCTGCTGTACCGCGCGATGGCATCGTCCGGCACGTCCCTCGCCCACCGCGCCCCGTGCTCCTTGCTGATGTGGCAAGCGGGCAGGATGCTGCAACGCCAAGTTCCGAGGTTGTAGAGAGAGGGCACGATGCGGACACGCTGAAAGCCCCGCACATGGAGCTCTCCCACGGCCCGGAGGAGCTTCCGGCAACGCCTGATTCCATTCTGTGCGGCCGTAGGCACCCCCCTCCTTGCGCGCGAATCCGGTCGGCTAGCGACCGAGCCTGAGCGCGTGCAGGCCACTCAGGAGCGCCGTGGGGCGCCTGCGCCGAGACGCCGCTCGCCGCCTCACCCCCGAATGATCCGCGCCATGCACTCCGCCAGCTTCTCCGGCGTGCACACCAGGATGTCCATCCCGACCTTCCGAAGCCGCTTGGCAGTCGTCCGGTTGTAGGCCGGCCGGGCGTCGTACCCCAGCGCCCCGAGCCCGATCATCCGCACTCCCGCTTGGGCCAAATCCTCGGTCTGCCGCACCAAGTCGTCCTCGCTCCCCCCCTCGTAGAAGTCCGTAATGAGAACGATGATGGTACGGGACGGCTGCCGCACGAGTTGGGCGCCGTACCGGAGCGCCTGGGCGATGTCCGTCCCACCGCCGAGCTGGACCTTCATCAGCACGTCCACCGGCTGACCCACCTGGTCCGACAGGTCCACCACTTGGGTGTCGAAGAGGAACAGCGACGTCCGGACCGCCGGCAGCTCGTAGAAGATCGAGGCCATCACGGCGGAGAACACAGCCGAGTCGAGCATCGAGCCGGACTGGTCGACGGCGATGATCACGTGCCAGGGCCGCCGGCGCCGCTCAGCCGCGAAGTAGTACACCCGCTCCACCAGCAGGCGCTCGCTCTCCCGGTTGTAGTGCTTGAGGTTCCGACGCAGGGTGGTCTTCAGGTCCAGGTTCCGGTACACCTTGCGGGGCGAATGCCGATCGCGCCGCAGTGCCCCCGTGATGGCCGACTCCACAGCCACCTGCATACGCCGCTTTAGCTCCTCCACCACCCGCTCGATGATCTTGCGGGCCAGCACACGTGTGTTCTCGTTGAGCAGTTCCTTGTGCGTGAGAAGGGTCTTGACCAACTCGACGTTCGGCTCGACCTTCTCGAGTAGCTCTGGCTGGTCGAGCAACGCCCGGATCCCCCGCCGCTTGACGAGCTCGCGCTGGAGGACCTCCTGGGCCGAGTGCGGGAACAGTTCGGCGACCTCGTCGATCCAGGTCGGGACGCTCAGCATCGACTCACCGCGGCCGCCCTTCCGGTCCCCTGACCCCTGAGAGCCCTGCTCGCCGCTCCCTTCGAAGAGAAACCCGACGAGCGCCTCGATGCGCTGCAGCCGCGAGTCGTTCCCGACTGTCAGGCCCTCGGCCTCGGCCTCCCGGCCGAGGACCAGCCGCCACCGAGCGACGGTGCGCGGGTCCGCCGGAACGCCGCTCACAGGTCCCACCCCGCCAGGATCCGGCCCACCTGCTCGTCGATGTGCGCCATCAGAGCCCCGGCGGCCACGGAGGTCCCGAGGCGGATTAGCTCGTCGCTGGTCTTTAGCCCGTGACGGCGGGCCACGCGGTCGGCCAGGGTCAGCCGCTGCCGTTCGTGCAGGCGCTCGAAGGCCCCGCGCAGCCGCGGCAGCATGACGAGGAAGGAGTCGTGCTCAGCCACCCGCAGCAACTCGTCGACAGCCTCCACGAGGTGTTCCGCCCCGAGGAGCAGCGAGGTGCGGGAGGTGGCCAACGCTCCGTCGAGGAACTCCCCTGCGACGGTCATCCGGTCGGCTGGCTCCTGGGCGAAGGCGGCCAGGTGCCCGGCCAGGGTTTCGGCCGAAATCACCCGCAGCTCGGCCAGCAGGCCTAGAAAGGCTCCCCTCAGGAAGGGCACCGTGCTCGCGCCTGCCGCGCTCTCGACGTGCTGGATGAGCACGTCGCGGTCGAGCCGCTCCTGCTCCCCCAACAGCGCCTCCGCCACCACCCGAAGGGCCTCGATCACGGCTTCCTGTTCGTCCGCGGGGACGTTGGCGGCTTCCGGAAGCGCGAAGCAGGCGCGGTCAAAGCACTGCTCAACCAGCTCGTCGAGCGCCCCCTCGCGGAACTGCCGATAGGAGAGGTGCCGCCTCAGGAGCAGCAAGTGGTGGAGGGCCTCGGCCAACGAGACGAAGCGGCCGTCGACGCCGATGGCGGCACGGCAGGCCCGCTCCAGCTCGTCGGCCAGGGTTGGCAGCTCCATGTCGAGCGCCGCCCGCAGGCGCCCCGCGATGGCCCCCGCCTTGCCCGCGTGCTGGGCCAGTTCCTCCCGCAGCCGGGCCAACGCCGCAGCCTCCACTGTGTCGCCCAGCAGGGCGCGCTCGGTCAGCTCCGTCTCGACGTCGGGGCTCCAGAGCAGCCGCCACACTTCGCGGAAGATTGTGCCAGAGTCGAGGTTCCCTCCCCCGCCCTCCAGGAGTTGGACGAGGGGCACGCCCAGGACCCGCAGGCGGTGCAGGAAGGCGGAGCGGCGCCGCCCCAACTCCTCGCGCTTGTCGAGCCTCAGGGTCAGGCGCTTCTCTTGATCGACCACCTGGCCCAACTCCAGCGCGTCGAGCTCCCCATAGAAGTCCGAGAGGAGCGGAAGCCGGCCGAGGGCCGGCGTGACCGCGCCGATGCGCGAGCCGATGTCGACGGCGTCGATGGCGGTGCGCAGCCCGCGTCCATGCCGTTCCGGGCTGCCCTTGCAGCAGCAGGTCAGGATCGCGTCGTGAACGTCGTCGAGCACGGGGTGCGGCCGGCGACGCAGGGACGCCAGCAGCCTCGCATGCTGGGCGATGCTGATGGCGTCCGCCGAGGAGACCGTCTCGCCCTCCTTCCGCGCCCGCTTGAGCACCGCCACGACGTGCCGCGCGAGCAGCTCGTCGCGGTCTCCGGCCAAGCCGGCCTCAAACAGCGACTGATAGAACCGCGGGGCGCGGTTCCCGGCCCCGTATCCAGAAAGCTCCGAGACCCGGAAGTAGGAATACGGCACCACGGAGGTGCGGACCGTCCCCGGCGGGGCGATGGGCGGCGGGCTCGGGTCCGCGCGGTCGAGGAGAAGGTGGAAGCCCCCGCAAACTACCAGGGCCTCGCCCGGGGTGAGCTCGTGCCGCTCCAGCGCTGCTTGGATGGCGCGCCACATGAACCGCTCGCGCTCGAGGGTCCCGTCGGCGAGCAGGCGCTCCGGCACGGTCGTGGCGCGCGCCGCCGCGCAGAAGGTCAGCAGGTCGCGACGGAAGGCCTCGCGGTCTGTGGCGTGCGGACCGAACTCGAACAGGCAGTCCCAGGCCTCGTCCCAGTTCCGGTACCCGCCCGCCCGCGCCAGGGCCTGATAGAAGCCACTATCCAAGAAGACCGCATCCGGCCGGGAGTCCGGCGGAGTTTGGCTTCCGGGGCCCGGGCCGTCGTCCTTCGGCCGTGGGCGGATCAGGGCCCAGTGCGGCAGGTCGATGAACTCGACCTGGGCCCCGATCGCGGCGGCCGTCTTCATGGCCACGTACTCGGGCGAGTAGGCCAGCAGCGGGTACCAGGCCGGGAACCGTGCCGGGATGGACTCGCTGGGGCTGGCGATGCCGGCCAGTCCGAGGACGTTCTGGTCGTCCCGGTAAGACGAGTAGAGCGCCACCGGTGGGCGCGTGCGCTTGTCCACGACGTGAGGAACGAGGTCGGTGGCCTCAGAAGGCCCCTCGATCAGGACCAGGCGCGGCCGCCGCTCGCGAATGGCGGCCTCGACGTGCCAGGCCACCGCCGGGGAGTGGTGGCGCACAGGGAACCAGTAGATCTCGTCGGCCAGCACCCGCGCGACGACATCCTGCACGGCCTCCAGATCGAGGCCGGGAACCGGAGGCAGCTCGGGAAGGCCGGCCACGGCCTGTGTCATCCCCGGGCGCTCACTTGCTGGGCAGCACTTCCTGGAGTCCGTCGAAGAAGGCGCTCCAGTCGGCGTCCTTGGCGGCCCGCTTCTTGGCCACCAACGTCGCGTACTCCTTCAGGGCCGCCAGGTCGCCCACGTCTTCCTTGACGACCGAGCCCACGATGTTCCGCGCGATGTCGCCCCCGCCAACCTTGTGCTTGCCGAAGAACGAGGCTCTCAAGGCCGACTCGACCGCCACGCCGATGGCCTCCGCAGTCGACAGCGTGGTGGAGGGTTGCTTGAGGCTGGTGCCGTCCGCGCTCCGACCTTCCCGAATCTCCCGGAAGGCGGTGGCAATCAGCTGGGCCATCTTGGGCGGCACCTCGAGCGGCACCCGATAACGCGACAGGAGCTCGGCCGATCGCTGCCGGACGATCTCGACCTCGGTCTTGGCGTCCTCGACCACGGGTATGTGGATGTAGTTGAAGCGGCGCTTCAGTGCGGCCGAGAGCTCGTTCACCCCTTGGTCGCGGGTGTTGGCCGTGGCGATCAGGTTGAAGCCCGGGCGGGCCCAGACCATGTTGGCCTCGGGCAACTCGGGCACGGCGATGGCCTTGTCGGAGAGGATCGAGACCAGCGCGTCCTGGACGTCGGGGACGCAGCGGGTGATCTCCTCGAAGCGCAGCAGGCTGCCCGTGCGCATCGCGACCATGGTCGGAGCCGGGATCAGATTCTGGGGCGTCGGGCCCTCGGCGATCACCCGGGCGATGTTCCAGGAGTACTTGATCTGCTCCTCCGTGGTACCTGCCGTGCCCTGGATCGTGAGGGTCGAGGTGCCGCTGATGGCGGCCGCCAGGTGCTCCGAGAGCCAGCTCTTGCCGGTGCCAGGATCGCCCAGCAGCAGCAGGGCCCGTTCGGAGGCCAGCGTCACGATGGCGCGCTCGACGATGGACCGGTCGCCGTAGAACTTGGTGGTGATCGCCACCGACCTCTTGGCACCGTCGATCTTGGCCTCCACCGTAGCGCCGCCCAGGATGTACGCCAGAACCGCGCGTGGGGACAGGCGCCAGCTCTCCGGGCGGTCGTCCTTGTCGGTGGCAGCCAGGGCCTCGAGCTCCTCCCGGTAGCGAACCTCGGCAGGGTCTCGCAGCCGCTCCCCGGTCGAGGGGCTCTCCGCTGCAGGCTGCGACTTCTCCTTCGAGGCCATGAGGACTCCTTCAGGTGAACTTGAGCGCCTTCACGAGTGCGGCGGCGTCGAACGTCTCCTTGCTGAGCAGGAGCGCCTCCGGCCCCCGGGCCGTGAAGAGAGTCAGGGGCTGCAACATGAACCGGCACATCTCGTAGTGCACGATGCCGAAAAGGCGGGCGTCCTGGGGCTGCTTCCACGAGTCCAATGCGCCTCGCAACAGGGCGTCGTCGGGCCCCTGCCCGGCCAGCACGTGGCAGGTGAGCGTACCCGCGACCAGGGGGACCCGCTGTAGCTGCTCGCGGGGGACATCCTCCGGCTCCCCAGTGCGGAAACCGGTCAGGACGACTTCCTCCTGGAGCTCCACCTCGAGGTCGAAGGGGCCCGGCGTGCAGCCCGTGATTCGGTCGAGGGCCCCGCGAGCGTCCCAGGTCAGGAACCTGTCCCAGTCCTCGAAGGGCTCGGCCCGCGAGGCGACCTTCGACTCTCGGGTCAGGCTGAGGCGTCCCTCGTCCGAGACGACCGCGGCGGTCACGCGGTTGACCTGGCCCGGGAGAAAGGCGGCAGCCTTGAAGCCCTGAGGCTGCGGAAGGTGCAGGAACGCGTCCGGGGGCACATCGGAGCCGCCCCGCAGGGGGAACACGATCGACCACGACAACGGCGCGCCGGCGGCCAAGCCGTCGACCGCCTCGAGCGCCCGCAGGCGAAAGTCGAAGGCCGCGAAGGCCCCCCGCACGACGCGCTTGCCGACGCCGAGCGTCACCACCTCGAGATTCGGGAGGGGGCGGCTACCACCGAGCCCCGCCAGCAGGCGCCAGCGGGGCTCGTCCTCGGCCTCGAGCGCCTTGCGCAGGCCGCGACTGAGCATCCAGGCCCTGTTCAGGAAGAAGCCGTACCGCCGGCGGGAGAACCCCGTGTCGTTCTTGGCGAAGCGCCCCAGCTCCTCAGTGGCAACCCGCAGAGTGAAGCCCAGCCTCAGGAGCCGCATGCGCGATGCCGCCTCGAACGAGACCGCGAGGGTGCGGCGCGTGGCCTCAGACGCGGCCGCGAGGCCGGTCAGGAGGAGATCCTCGACGGCTTGCTCGAGGTCTCGGAGCAGCCGCTGGAGGCCCTCACGCTCGGCAGCCGGAGGCAGGCTCATGCCGGTTCGCCTTCCGAATCCCCATCAGGTCCTTCGATGGCTCCGGCGAGCGTCCGCAGTTGGCCTGCCGCCACTTCCAGGGTCAGGACGCGTTCGAAGACGCGCAGGCTGGCCTGCGTCCGAGCCAGGGCCGCCGCCGCCTCCCGGCGGTCGCCCGACACGGCCTCCACGAGGGCCCCGAGCCGGCTGGCGAGGTGCGAGGCGCCGACCTGCGCCAGATCCTCCTGCACGGCCCTCAAGACGGGGAGGCGCTCGGGGCCCGAGACCCGAAGCCCGCCAACTGCCAAGTCCTCGAGCTCCGCCTGCAGCCGGCCGAGCGCATAGGTGATCTCGGCCAGCTCGGTCACAGGGCGTAGTAGTCCTCAGGAACCGTCTCGGTCGGGCGCCAGTCGATCTCGCCGGCCTGGGCGCTCTTGAGGCGAAGAACGAGCTCGGCGCTCGCCTGGGGCTCCTCGACCGGCGATTCCCGCGAGGCAACCTGGGCCCAGCCATGCGCCACGCGAGCGTCGAGGAGCCCCTTGCTCGCCAGCCCGACCAGGAGCACCACAAGGTGCTTGCAGATGTCGCCCCGCATCCCCATGCACAGGCGCATGTTCCCGTCGAAGCAGCTGAAGCTCCCGTCGTCCTGCATCCAGCAAGCGTAGTACGCCTCGGGTTCGGTCTGGCTTCTGACGATCCCACCAACCGAGGAGGCGGTCGTCAGATGGTAGAGCTGCAGAGCGCCCTCTTTGAGCATGCGGATGGCACGCTCGACCTTCTTCGGGTCGGTCAGCGTCCGCAGGTGGACTGCGAGACCGCGAGCGTCGTACCCCGATTCCCCGGGACGCCGGAGGCATGCCATAAGGTCCAGGAACTCGTCCTCGTCTAGGACCCTCAGGGACGGGCGAGCGACCTGGAGCTCCTTCAAGCGGGCCAACTCCGCCTGCTTGCCCCTGCCCCGTCCACTGCCCACCACGGCGAAGTCGACCGCGTCGGTGGCCTCAGTGATGACCTGCCCCCCGGCGGCTACGACCATGGCCGAGGGGCTCTCAAGATCAAGGCCGCGCGACAACCCGCCTACGAAGAGGAATGCCTTGCCGGCGATCTTGGGTCGCAGGAGAAAGAGGAAGCTCGTCGGGTCGAGCGTCTGCGGACCTCGCCCCTCGGCTCGGAGCCGCTCGGCCTTGCGCAACGCCTCGGCCTTCCCCTTGCCAGGCTTGTTCCCTACGACCAGGAAGTCCGCATCCTCGAGCCGTGACACGAGTCGGGCGTTACGCCGCCTGAGATGCGGCTCGGGCCCTCCCTCAGGGAGGACGCTTGGCCAGTCGTCGAACCCCCACTTCCCCACCAGGAAGAACCGCTTGCCCCTGAGGTCCTCGGCGTACTCCAGCACCGGCGCACTCGACCTAGCCATGGTTCAGTAGGCGTAGAAGTCCTCAGGGATCGTCTCGGTCGGCCGCCAGTCGATCTCGCCGGCCTGGGCTCCCTTGTACTTCAGCAGCACCACGCCAAGAGTGTCCTTGTCGAGGACCGGCCGGTGTAGGGTGCTGCGTTGCACCCAGTCGTCGAGCGTGTCGGGGTGGATCTCGTGGGCCTGGGCCAGCCCGACGACGAGGACCAGCAGGTGCTTGCACAGCGACCCGCGCAGCCCCCCGCAGATGTTGAGGTTCTGGGTGCAGCAGGAAAAGGCGCCGTGGGCGCTGAGGGTGCAGGAGTAGACCAGGTCTGGATCGCTCTGGCTCTTGACCACGCCCGTCAGCCGCGCATCTTCGACCTCCACGAAGAGCTGAAAACGCTCGCCCTTGAGCATGTTCAGCGCCTTCCGGAGCCTGGGCTTCTCGATAGAGGCCTCCAGCCGCTTCATGAACGCGGCCAGGTCCACCGGGCCCTCGGTCTTCTTGCGCTCGGTGATCGCGGCCAACGCAACCGGGCTCGGCCCCTGGCCCATCCAACGGAGCCCCTCGGGGAACGGCCCCCCCTCGGGCCAGGTGGTGGCCGCGTCGTACTGAGCGCCAACCCACTGCGCCCCGTGGAGGCGGGCCCCTGTGAACACGGCGCCCTGGAGGCGCGCGTGGCTCAGGTCCGCTCCCGTCAGGTCGGCACCCCCGAAGTGCGCCTGTTTGAGGACGGCGCCCTTGAGGAGTGCCCGGCCCAGCCTCGCGCTGGTGAAGGTGGCCTTCGAGAAGTCGCGACCGCTGAGGTCGGCCTCCGCCAGCACCGCGGCGTCGAAAGATGCTCCGGGCATGTCGACGAGCCGAGCCCCTGTCAGGTCGCACCCAATCAGCTTGACGCGCTTCAGGGGCGCGAGTGCCGAGGCCTCCTTCACGCGCGCGTTCCACTGCTCCACGCCAGGCGCTCCGGCGGCCAGCAAGGCGAGAAGCTGCTTCTGCCGGCTCTTCGCGCCGGCCCGTTCCTCCTGCTCGGCCGCCCGCTTGGCCTGGCGACGTGCTGTCACCTCTTCCGCCGCCGGTGGCGCCTCGCCGAAAGCCTCGTACCACGCCGCCAGGCACAAGTCGGTCAACTCTTGTCCGCCGACCGGGCACTTGCTCCCGCTGCCCTTGACGGAGTCGGCCACAAGGCTGCCCTGCCCGGCCAGACGGGACGCCAAGGCAACCATCGCCTCGGAGGCCGTTCGCGTTCGGCGCCAGTCCTGGGGTCGCCCGGCAATCACGCTCTTGCCCAGCGCCGAGGTGCCCTGGGCGTCGCTGCTCTGCCGGACCTCGAGGTCGAAGACCCCGCCGCCTGTCCGAACGAATTGGGCGCGCGCAACGATCGTCTTCGCCAGGCGAGCAACTCGCTCCAACTCCACGAGACTGGGCCCAAGGGTGGCTGTCATCGCGGAACGGATTGTGCCATGGGCCGAAGCCTCCAGCCCCGGGCCCTCGGCGAGTCGGCTCGGCTGAGGCCTCGGACGCGATGCCAGGCATGACCCTGAAGTCGCAGGCAAGGGCACCGACCGCTCCGCAGGGATGACTCGGCAACAGCTTGAGCTGGCCGACGTCGTGCCAGCGTTCCAGCAAGAAAAAACCACCTGATTTTTCTTCGAGGTGCTGCGCCGCCCCACCCGCTCAACCCCAAGGCCATCGCTCAAGTTCCATCAAGTCAATCCGTTGGGCGCCGTGGCGGGTACTGGCACGCCCCATGCATTCTCTTCTGGCCAATGGTGAACAGCCAGCGACGAAGACCGACAAGGAGAAAGAGATGACAGAACCTCAGATGAGCAGGGCGACGCCGCGAGACGTCCTCGAACGAGCGTGTGCAGTGATCGCGAAGCCGACCCGCGCCAACCGGGTGGCGACGGCCGCGTGGCTCGCTGCGTGGCTGATCCGGCGGTCTGTGCCATCAATGATCCTCGCGCCCCCGTCTGACTGCCCGACCCTCAACACCCTCGTCCGGCGGTTACTTGGACCCCACGGTACCGAGCGACCGCCGGCGGCACCCCTGTTGGTCATGAATGCAGACTGGCACGGCGCCAGCACGGTTGAGGTGTATCTGCACGACCCCCTCTATGTTCTCGCGCCCGTCCCGTCGTTGGGCCTGAAGGCTGGGGACTTTGTGCACGTTCGGGACATTGATTACGCGGCACAGGGCGCCAAGGTGACTGTGGCGACGTCGGGCGGCGAGGTGACCTGCGTCCTACCCTCCGACGCACGCGATGCGCTCCCACTGGCGGTCGGATACGCAGTGCCGGCGAGTCTGCCGGTGCGAGGTCAGCATGGGGTGCTCATCATGGTCGACGACGGCGCCTACCCTCTGGTCCTGAGCGCTCCCGCGCGCGCGCACGAGTGGATGGACTCGGCGGCGGGCACTGTCGTGGTCAGCGACTCGTACTCCAGACTCGAGCGGGGCGCCTACGAGACGCTGACCACGGGCTCCTATCGCCCGTGGGAGCACAGCCTATTCGGATGGAAGCCGTACCCCGAGGACGAGATCGACTGGGCACTCGAGCAAGCAGCGAACCTGGCCTTCTGCAGGCGGCGAGGTGGTGACGGTCCAGACGACATCCCAGTCGAACAAGCAAGGCAACTGCTCAGTCAGGCATCGGGCTCGCCTCCTGGGATGGCTGCCCTCTGCTCATGGCTCAGTTCCGTTAGTCCATTTCGCACCTTCGGACGCTAGTCCTGATTAGGAGGAGAATCATGAAACTGAAGACGCTGTTGAATATCCGGACCGTCAGCGCGATGACCGCGCGATCGCGGAGCTCGATCTACCGCGACGTGCGCGCGGGCAAATTCCCGCCGCCGCTGCAGATCGGCCCCCACAGCGTGGCGTTCCGGCTCGACGACATCGAGTCATGGATCGCGAGCCGGCCCGTCGCCGGCGGGGGAGGCCGCTCGTGAGAGCCGCACGCGGATGGGTCTCACCGCTCCAGCGCGTGGAGAACATCACCCTCAACCTGCGGCTGCCCGCGAGCCTCGTCGCCGAGCTGGACGCGTACGCCGAGTACGTGGGGGGCGAGTCGGATCGGCGCTACGTCGCCCACCAGATCGTCGCGTCCTACCTCGCGAGGGACAAGGAGTTCCGCAACTGGCTGGAGTCCCGGCCGACCCGCGAAACCCCGCCGGCGGGGCCCGCGCCGGTCGTGCCGCCCCGCCCCTAGCCGCACAGGACCGAGGGCCTGCTCGAGCGCAGGCCCTCGGCTCCCCCCGGGTCCAGGGCAGAGCCCTGGCACTGCGGCGCCCCCGGGGGCGCCCACCTGCGAAGCCCGGCGCCAGCCGCACTTCACGGGGGACACACGCCGACTCGCAGCACCCAGCCGGCTCGCGACCGCAACCACCCACCCCGCGGAATCAGCCCTCGCGCTCTCCCCAGCTTTCCGTCCTAGCGTTCGATTCCGCTGCTCCGGTTCTTCTCGACCAGACTCTCCATGCCCTTCCCGTCGCCCAGTCCAAGGCCCAGATCCTCGAAGGCTGCAGCGTCCTCCTCCTCGACTGAGAGACCCGCGGGCTGGTCATCGAGGCGGATCTCGGGCTCGTGCTCCGGGCGCTGAGCCTCCCAGTCGCGTCTGACCTCGTCCGGGCTGGGCTGTTCCTTCCGCTGCTGCCTCACCCGCTCGAGAACCTCGATGGCGGTCTCCGTATCGTCGGTGATGAGCGTGGCCTCGCGCCGGCCTCGGCTGAGCGCGACGTAGGCCACTTCGGGGTTGATGTAGCGCGCCGCGGTGGAGAGGATCACGCGGTCGACGGTGCGTCCCTGGGCCCGGTAGGTCGTCGAGGCGTAGCCGTAGTCGAGCGCGATCGGGAAACTGAGCGCCATCGACAGGAAGGTCTTCCGCTGGCCTTCGCCCGGCCGATCGAGCTCGACCAGGAGGCTATCGGGCTGGATCGCCCGAACCGTTCCCACGCTCCCGTTGTCGATGCCGAGGTTCCGGAACGCCTCCCGAAACTCGATGCGCTCCCCCACCGCCAGCTCGCGCCTTATCGGCTCGTAGACAGCGAGCTTCAGGATTTCCCTGGGCTTGAAGGTCGCCAGTCGGCCGTCCGCCATGCGCAGGTTCACCCACGCCTTGCTCGAGCTCACGACCTGTCCCCGCTCCCCGGCCCGGAACAGGTCGCTCTTGTGATGGAACACGACTGTGTCGCCGCGGCGGAAGTTCCGGGCGTCCCGGCGATCGACCTCCGTCAGGTCGCGGGGGCTCAGGCACTCGAGCTTGACGCCCTCGCGCGCCACCTGCCCCGCCTCGATCCGGAGGGCCCGCACGCCGTCGTTGACCGCGTGACGCTCGGCGTTGGTGCCCGTGCAGACGAGCACTGTCCCCAGCTCGCTGGCTGCCATGTAGCGGGCCACGGCTTCCTCGAGGCGTCCCTGGCCGGTGCGCTTTGGCACCACCGAGCCCAGGTCCGAGAGGCGCTCCAGCGCCTCCTGCATCCGGCCCTCGGCTGCGGCCTCCACCACCGCCTTCAGCTCGGGGGCATCCCTCTGGCGCTGGATGTCCTTGAGAAGCCTGGACTGCATACCCTTCTCGAGGAGCTGCGCGAACGGCCGGCCGGCGGCCACCGCGCCGTGCTGGGCGGGGTCACCCAGGAAGACGATCCGTGCGCCGGCCGCGCGGGAGCGCGCCAGCGCCGCCTCGAAGAGCCGGGAGTCCATCATCCCGGCCTCGTCGAAGAGCCAGAGCTGGCGCCCGGCCTGGTTCCGGGGCCCGTGGGAGGCCAGTCCCTGTGCCGTGTCCGCCGCGAGCTGGATCTCCTGGAGGCCCCTCGTCGCGGGCCCCGTGGGGGCGAAACCCGCGACCTGCCAGCCGGCGTCGATGAGGATCTGGTGGAGCGCCTTCGTCAGGTGCGTCTTGCCGACGCCGGCCCGGCCCACCACGCCGACCATCTCGTCGCGCGACGAGAGGATCATCCGGATGGCGTCGGCCTGCTCGCCGGACAGGCCCCACCCTTCCAGGTCGGGGACGCTCTCGAAGACCGGCCGGTAGCGGCCGCAGCCGGCGCGCCATCCCCCGATGATGCGCTCCCGGCTCTGGACGGCCTCCGGAGTGGTCACCCAGCCCTTGGCGACGTAGATGGCGGCCGGGTTGTCGGGGGCGAACGCCGAGCGCCGGTTGATCTCGGCATCCACATGTTCGGGCGTTGCGAAACCCCGGGCCCGGGCCAGCCCCTCCGCTTTCAGGTCCATCAGCCTGAAGGTCTCCTGGCGCTCGGACAAGTGAGAGAGGGCCTGATCGACCGCCTCCCAGGCCATGGCCGGCCCCGGCACCGGCCTCTCGGACTTGCGCCCCAGCGTGCGCAGCTCAGCCAGAGAGGGGATCTTCAACTCGGCCGCCAGCTCGCGCCAGGCGGCGTACCGCTCGGCGCGTTCGGGCAGGCTCTTGGGCGGTTGGGTGCGGGACGCTGCGGCCCCCATCTGGCGGCCCCGGAGCGGCCCGAAGTCCGGCAATTCACCCTTCCCGGCCGCGGCGTCGATGATCTCCATCCGGCGGCTGCTGAGCGCCTCGATCTGCGCGCGCGTGATCCCGGCGATCTCGGGCTGGCCCTGCGAGCCGAACTCGATCCCGTAACCGAGCCCCCGCAGTTCCTGGGTGAGGGCCTGCCGATAGACCGCCGTGGCCAGCCGCTGCGCGTTCCACATCTCACGCTGCTCCACGGCACGGAAGGCACCGTCTGGGCGGAAGGTGACGTTGCACAGGGGTGCGTGGGAGTGGAGGTGCGGCTCGTTGGTCCGGCTGGCGTCGTGGTGGAAGATCCCGAAGAGCGCCTCGCCGGTGTGGATCTTCAGGCGCCCGCCGGCGGCCCAGGCCTGGATGTGCTTCTCCAGCTCGCCCAGGGCCGCCCGAGTGGCTTTCTGGTGAGCCCCGATCACGCCCTGGTCCCCCAGGACCAGGCCCACGATCGAGACCGACTTCGGAGCAGCCGCCATGAAGTCGCCCAGCAGGCGGGGACCGTCCTTTGGGGTGCGCCCGCCGGCCCCGTGGAGGCGCGTCCCGTCAGCCAAGCGCCCCTCTCGCAGAGCCGCGAAGTCCTTGGGATCGATGGCGCTACCAGCCGGAAGGCCCACTCGGTCGCCGAGCTTCCCGAACCACTCCGTCTCGACCCCGGGCTCTTCCCAGTAGTACATCGGGTCCTCGTACTGGAGCCCTGGGCGAATCACTGCGGCGGCACCTCCACTCGGGAATATAGATCCATTTCTAGGGATCTGTCGAGTGCCCACTACCATTTCCTTTGTCACCGGAGTATGATCCACCCGTGGCCCGACCCCGAAAGCTCCCCGCCGCCACCTCCTCCGCCCACCGTGACGCCGCCTACGCCCTCGGACGCCGTGTCCTCGAGCGCCAGGGTTTCCAGCACTTGGGCCAGATCGCTCTCGAGGCCGCACGCTCTGACGCCGACATCGCCCGCGTCCTGCTCACCCACGTCCACAACTGGACCCACCTGAACGCCCTCAAGAACGCCAACGCCCGCGCCGCCCTCGAGCCCTTCGTCGGAGCGCTGGAAGATGCGGCCGAGATCAAGCCGCCGGGCCAGGACGGCCCGGAGGTGGAGCGGCTGTTCCGAGCGCTGTCCACCGCGGCTCACTACATGGGGCTCGAGCAGGCTGCGGCCCTGGCGGGAATCCCAGGCCGCAGCGGCGAGCGCGTCCTCGAGCTGGCTCGTGCCTACTCGCACCTGTTCGTCGTGAACGAGCGAGACAAGACCGTCGGCGCTCGGGACCGGTTCCGACTCTTCGGCACGCCGGGGCGGGGCTGAAAGTCGCGCCGCCGGCCCGGGTGGACCCCGGGCGGCACAGTCGCGGGTACGGTGGGAGCATGAAGTCTCGCGGCTCAGCTCGGGGGCTCCGGCCGGAGCCTCTCCCCCACACCTCAGACCACAGAGTCGAGGCGCGGCTTTGGAGAGCCGACCGTGGGCGCCTCGAGCGGATCCGCCGCCTGGTCCTCGGAGGTGTCAAGGAGGCCGAGCGCCCGGCGGCGCCTGCCGCTGCAGGTGCCTGCGCTTGCCTGGAAGGCGTCACGCCGAGTCCGTGCGAGAACAGGGGGAATCGATGACTGCGAGCCTTGTCGAATTCGAGCGCGCACGTGCGGCACGCACCGAGAAGCGGGACGCCGCCGCTCTCCACGCCTACCGCAAGGCCCTGACCGACGGCCAGGACACCATCGGCGCGATCCTGGCCACGGCCGCGGTCTGCCTCGACATCGGCGACAACAAGAAGGCCCGCATCCTCCTCGCCTCGGCCGTCATCCTGCTGCCCATCGAGCGTGTCGAGGGCCGCGACCCGCGCGCCGGCGAGGTCTACGGCATGCTGGGCGTCGCCTGGGCTCGCCTCGGCAACCTCGACGAGGCCCGCCACGCGCTGGCGAAGTCCATCGCCGAGGACGAAGGCGACTTCATCGCCAGCTGCCCCGAGGCCCAGGAGGCGTCCCAGAAGGCCTGGACCTTCCAGTGAGCTCCAAGGCGGGCGCGCTCAGCACAGCCGAGCTGCTCGACGTGCACCGGGAGCTCGCCCGAAACAACCCGGACGACCCAGAGGCCTGGGCGCTTCTCTCCGCGGCCTACCTGGCCGTGGGGCAGCGCGCCCAGGCCATCCACGCCAAACGGATCGGCGTCGAAGCCCAGATCGCTCGCGTTCCCGCGCTGGAACGCACCCTCCGCGGGCCCCAGCTGGCCATGCCGCTCCAGGGCCTGGCCGAGGTGTTCCTCAGGGAAAAGCTGTTCGACGACTCGCTCGACATGTTGCGCCGGGCCGCACGGGTGGCCGAGGACCGCGGCACCTCCCTGAGCTACGCTCGCATGCTCGGCGCCTACGGCCGGCCCGAGCAGGCCATCTCCGAGCTCCGACGGATCACTCGACGCTGGCCCGACGCGGAGACCTACGGCCTCCTCGGCCTGGCCTGCGCCCAGTTCGGCCGAGACGGCGAAGCGCGCGACGCGCTCGTCCTCAGCCATGAGCTCGACCCGGCCTGGGTCAACGACGACTGCGATCGCCAAGACCTACTCATCGCACTCCTCTAGTGCGAGGGCGCAGGCGCCACATCTACAGGACGATGGAAGGCGAGCGATTGGTCGTCCACGGCCCGCACGCCCCCGGCTTCCGGGGCGGCGATGCCAGCCTCGACTGCCTCCGCTACCAGGTCGGGGTCTTGGTGGTCGATCACGCCGGGGCCTCCGGCCACTACGGCTTCGTTAACCGGGTGGCCGGGCGCTCCTCCTTGGCGACGGGGCCTTGGCGGCGCCCCCCACTGCGCGTCCTCGGCCAGACCGACCACCGTCTACACCCGCACCAGGAGGCGGTCCCAGGCGGGCCCCGGCCCGCCCACCGCGACAAGGACTGCCACGGCCGTCGTGTCCTGGTCCAGCAGGAAGTGCTGGGCCGCGCGCAGGAGCGGGTCGGCTTCGGTCACGCAGCTAGTCTGGACCGCACTGCCGGGGCGCGACCGGGGCCTTGTGACGCGTTCGCGGGCGACACAACTAGGGAGGGCTCCGTCCCACCCCGGCGGCCCTGGGGCCAGTTGCGCGCCGCGTCGGTCCAAGGCCATGCTCGCCCTACTCGCAGGGTCCACACCTGCGCACGACGGGGAGGTTGGCCAGATGAGACCGAAGGTCCTGGCGGCAGTGACAGTCCTCTCCATGGCCTCCCCCCCGGCTTTCGCCGAGGAACTCTCGCGCCAGGAGCAGCTCACGCGGCTCCTGAGCGCGCCGCGCATCGAGTCGCCCACGGTCAGTCCCGACGGCCAGTGGGTGGCCTACCTCCTCGAAGACGGGGTCTGGCGGGTCCATACCGCCGGGGGCGAGCCGGAGCGGCTCATGGACGAACAGGAAAGCCTCGGGGCGCTGTCCTGGAGCCCCACGGGCCAATGGCTCTCGTACGTCGCCGACGACAGGAATGCGCGCTCGCAGCTAAGGGCCTTGCCGGCCCGGATGGGCGGGCCGCGCCAGTTCACATCGCTGCGCTCTGGCCAGATCGTCGAGTACGAGTGGTCCCCGAACGGCAGCCAGGTGGCTGTCCTGATCGAGGAGCCGGTCGAGATCCAGAAGTCAACGGGTTCGCCTCGCTACACCGGCGACCCGATCTCCCTCGAGTACAAGGACGCTGACGTTCGGGACGTCCTGCTGAAGTTCGGCGAAATCAGCGGCCTCAGCTTCCTGATCGACGGGGACGTGAGCGGCAGGGTGACACTGCGCCTTGACCAGGTCCCTTGGGACCAGGCGCTGGACGTCATCCTGAAGTCGGCCGGACTGAGCTACGTCTTGGACGACACCATCGTCCGCATTGGACACCTCTCCACCCTGACTTCGGACAAGCCCCAGCCGCCCTCCGAGCCGCTGGTGATCCGGACGCTCGACTTCAAGCGCGAGGGCACGGGATACCAGCGGGCAACCAGGATGCGCGTGACGGTGGTCGACGTCCCCTCCGGAAAGGAGCACCCGCTCGACCTCGCCGGTCTCAAGGCCAGCGACCTGGCCTGGGCGCCGGACGGCAAGACCCTGGCGTTCTCGGGCGCGCCGCCGCCAACCCCACCGGACAACGCACGCACCGACTACGACCTGTACGTCGTCCCCCTGGACGGCTCGTCCCCGCCGCGCGTCGTGGTGTCTGGCGACGGCGACCAGGATGCACCAGCCTTCTCGCGGGACGGGAAGATGCTGGCCTTCAGGACCGAGCACGACCCCGCAGCGTACCCATACTCCGGGTACGACCTGGCCTTGGCAAGCCTGGCAGATGGTGCGCAGCGGCGCCTTGGCCCGCCGCTCGATCGTGACTTGGGGCGACCTCAGTTCACCGCTGACGGCAAGGGCCTCCTCTTCCTGCTCGAGGACGGGGGGGCCGTGCACCTGGCCCGGATGGACGTGGGCTCCGGGCGACTGGATCGGATGGTGGCAGGCGATCGTACGGTGGAGGCGGCCAGTCGGGTGCCGGACGGCCGGTTCGTCGTGCTGGAGGGCGATGGCCAGAGGGCCGCCGAGCTCTCGCTGTTCGCGGCAGGCAAGGCACGCCTGCTTGTTCCGACCAACAAAGCCTTGGACGGTGTAGCCCTGGGTAAGGTGGAGCGCTGGCGGGTGCGTTCGACCGATGGCACCTGGGTCGACGGTTTCATCGTGAAGCCTCCGAACCCTAGCCCGCAGCCGGGGCCGGGGATCCTCTGGTTGCACGGTGGTCCGAACACGCAAGCCACGGCATCCCTGAATCGCGACTGGCAGGCACTCGCCCTGGCCGGCTACACCGTGATCGCACCGAACCCTCGCGGTTCGTCGGGCTATGGCACTGCCTACGCCGCGGCGATCAAGGGCGCCTGGGGCACCCACGACTTCGACGACGCCATGGCCGCTCTCGATGCCGCGGTCAGCGCAGGCCTGGTCGACCCCCAACGCCTGGGCGTCGGGGGCTGGAGCTACGGAGGCTGGCTCACGAACCACATCCTGACCCGCACGACGCGCTTCCGCGCCGCTGTGTCGGGAGCGGGACTCTCAAACCTCTTTGCGGATCTGGGGGTGAGCGACACGGCGACGAGGATGGAGGCCGAGTTGGGTCTGCCGTGGGAGAATCCTGAGGCCTGGCGCCGCCATTCGCCGTGGTTCGAGGCGCAGAAGGTCAAGACACCCACGCTGGTGCTGTGCGGCCAGAACGACGTGCGCACGCCACCATCCCAATCCGAGCTGTGGTACTTCGCGCTGCGCCGGCTCGGGGTCGAGAGCGAGCTCGTGATCTACCCGGGCGAAGGCCACGGGGCCCGAAGCCGTGAGACCGCGAAGGACCGCATCGAGCGCACTCTTGCCTGGTTCGACCGCTTCCTTGCGGCGGACGGGCCGGCCCCACGCCCTACGACCGCTCCTGCCAGCCCGTGAGACGCCTCAACGCAGGCCCAGCCAGGCCCTTCGCTTGCCGTCGAACGTACACGGAGGAACCCGTGCCGACGACGCCAGAAGAGAAGCTGAAGAGGCTGGAGAAGCTGGCGGACGCCATCCTGGACTGCCGGGAGAGATGTCAACAGCAGCCGGGCGAGTCGGAGGAGGCGTTCCCGGCGCGGCTCGACGCGATGCCGGAGGAGGACCAAGGCCTGCTGCTCCTGGGGCTCCTCGGATCCCAGAGCACTCTCAATAGGACATGACTCGCCCCCCATTTCTTCGCGAACTGGGGCGCCGGACCCTCTATCATCATTCCCAAGCCCGGGGGAACCCCATGCGCCTGTCACGCCGAGTCGTGGTGCTGATCGCCCTCGTCCTCGCTTCCCTGCCGGCCGCTGGAGTTGCCGGCGAGAAGGCCACCGACACACCCGAGGAGCTGATCCGAAGAGCCAACCTGGGCGACGCTGAGGCGCAGACCAACCTTGGGCTCAAGTACTACAAGGGCGAGGGCGTCTCCAAGGACCCGGTCAAGGCCGCGCAGCTCTGGGAGAAGGCCTGCGCCTCCGACTACGCCCGTGCGTGCTTCGGCCTCGGACTCCGCTACGACGATGGCAAGGGCGTCCCCAAGGACCCAGCCAAGGCGGTGCAGCTTTGGCAGAAAGCCTGCGACGGCGGGCATGCGCGCGCATGCTTCATCCTAGGACTCCGCTACGAGGACGACGAGAGCGTACGCATAGACCCAGCCAAGGGGGCACAGCTCTACCAGAAGGCCTGCACCGCAGGTGAACCGGACGCGTGCTTCATCCTCGGGATCAAGTACTACGAGGGGGTGGGCGTCCCTCAGGACGCGGTCAAGGCCGCGCAGTTTTGGGACAAGGCCTGCGCCGCAAACGACTATGTTCGCCCGTGCTACGGGCTCGGCCTCGGCTACGACGCCGGTGTAGGTGTCCCCAAGGACCCCGCCAAGGCTGCGCAGCTCTGGCAGAAGGCCTGCGACGCCGGCTACGCCCGTGCGTGCTACAACTTGGGGCTCCGCTACGACGCCGGGGTGGGCGTGACCAAGGACCCAGCCAAGGCCGCACAGCTCTACCAGAAGGCCTGCGATGCCGGCGATGCGGAGGCGTGTTCCGGACTTGGCAGCAGCTACTACCAAGGCGTGGATGTTCCGAAGGACCTAGCTAGGGCTGCGAGGCTCTGGCAGAAGGCCTGCGACGCCGACTACGCGGAGGCGTGCGTGTACCTTGGCTCCAGCTACGGTGCTGGCGAGGGCGTGCCCAAGGACCCAGCCAAGGCGGCGCAGCTCTACCAGAAGGCCTGCGACGCCGACTACGCCCGTGCGTGCGCCGGGCTCGGCGTGGCCTACTATCAGGGCGCAGGCGTTGCCAAGAATGCAACCAAGGCCGCGCAGCTCTGGCAGAAGGCCTGCGACGCCGACCACGCGGCTGCGTGCTTCAACCTCGCGGTGGCCTACGGCGAGGGCGTGGGCGTCCCCAAGGACCCCGCCAAGGCGGCGCAGCTCTACCAGAGAGCCTGCGACGCTCGCGATGCGGATGCGTGCTTCAACCTCGGACACCGCTACGATGCCGGGGAGGGCGTGACCAAGGACCCATCCAAGGCCGCACAGCTCTGGCAGAAGGCCTGCGATGCAGGCGCTGCGAGCGGGTGCTTCAACCTTGCCCTCCGCTACGATGCCGGGGAGGGCGTGACCAAGGACCCATCCAAGGCCACACAGCTCTGGCAGAAGGCCTGCGATGCAGGCGCTGCGAGCGGGTGCTTCAACCTTGCCCTCCGCTACGACGCCGGCGAGGGCGTCCCCAAGGACCCAGCCAAGGCCGCACAGCTCTACCAGAAGGCCTGCGACGCCGACTACACGGAGGCATGCTTCAACCTCGGGCTCCGCTACGATGCTGGGGAGGGCGTGACCAAGGACCCCGTCAAGGCCGCACAGCTCTGGCAGAAGGCCTGCGAGGCAGGCGCGCCGCGCGGGTGCTTCAACCTCGGACTCCGCTACGACGCCGGCGAGGGCGTCCCCAAGGACCCAGCCAAGGCCGCTCAGCTCTGGCAGAAGGCCTGCGACGCCGACCACGCGGCTGCGTGCTTCATCCTCGCGGTGGCCTACGGCGAGGGCGGGGGCGTGACCAAGGACCCAGCCAAGGCCGCTCAGCTCTACCAGAAGGCCTGCGACGCCGACTACACGGAGGCATGCTTCAACCTCGGGCTCCGCTACGATGCTGGGGAGGGCGTGACCAAGGACCCCGTCAAGGCCGCACAGCTCTGGCAGAAGGCCTGCGATGCCGACTACGGCGCCGCGTGCTTCAACCTCGGGGCCAGCTACGCCAGCGGGTTCGGGGTGCTAAGGAGCGGCGGTGCTGCCGCCGAGTCTTACTACAAGGCCGGACTTGCCCACCTCAAGCGCGGCGAGAAGGCGAAGGCGCTCCTGTGCGTGGAGCGAATTCAGAACCTCACCAAGGTACTGGGCCTGACGGTGCCGAACGGCTTCCTCGCGGACGCGTTGCTCAAGGCAGCCTACGCGGGCGACCACGCATCAGGAAGGGCACCAGTGGAGGGCTCACCCTCGGACCAAGCCACAGCGAAAGCGTTCGGCACCGGCTGGGTGGTTGGTCACCACGTGGTCACCAACCATCACGTCGTATCCGGCGCGACGAAGATCCGCCTAGTGCTCGCTGACGGCACGTCCCTTGGCGCGCGCGTCGCGGTGTCGGATGCCACCAACGACCTCGTCCTGTTGGCACCAGAGCCGGGCGCTGGTCTTCCGCCTCCGCTGCCGCTCGCCACACAGCCGCCCCGCAGCGGCGAGACGGTGTTCACAATTGGCCATCCCTATCCCACGCTCCTGGGGTCCGAGGCGAAGGTTACCGATGGCGTCATCAGTGCCACCTCGGGGCTCGGGAACGACCCCCGCCTCCTGCAGGTCAGTGTGCCCATCCAGCCAGGGAACAGCGGTGGTCCGCTCGTCAACATGCGGGGCCAGGTCGTGGGGGTCGTGATCTCCAAGCTGAACGCGGCCGAAGTCTTCCGCTGGAGTGGCGATCTGCCGGAGAACGTGGGCTATGCCATCAAGCTCGCCTATCTCGTGCCGATACTGCCGACGCAGCAGCCAGCCCCGATGGCGTCTCGCATCACGGCGATTCAAGGGCTCGCTGACCTCGTGGCGCGGGTGAAGCCGTCTATCGTGCTGGTCGTCGCCGTCAAGTAGCAGGAAGGGGGCCATGGCCCATGGCATCGTCGCCACCTGACGGGGACAGGGTGGGCCCGCCTCCTGTCAGCGCGCCGGGCCGCCGTCGCGCCCTGGCGCACCCAGCCACCGGCGGTCCCACGTCCGCAGGCGCAGAGCGGCCTCGGCCACGCGGTCGGGGAACAGCCGCTCCACCAGCACCAGGAAGTTCGCCTTCAGGGTGCGCAGGTCCGTCACGGCCGAGGTCATCTCCTCCTCGAACCGCGGCAGCAGGACGTCGAGGTCCAGCGGCGGCTGCATCCTCTCGATCGCCTCGAGGTCGTGCTCGTACCCGCGGATGACCTTCATCAGCGCCAGGTCGTGCCTCTCGGGCACCAGCACCACCAGGCGCCGCAGGCCAGGCAGCGCGCGCTGCAGCCGGTCCTCGAGCTCGTACGGCCCGTCCGCGACCCCGCTCTTGCCGAACGGGACGTCCAGGCCACAGGCCTTCCTCGCACGCTCCACCGCCGCCTCGAGCTGCGGCGGCACCACCGACCAGGTGTCGATGTCCGTCGTGGCCACGGCCACACCGTACTGGATCGCCGCCGCGGCGCCGCCGATCACCACCACCTCGACGCGCTCCTCGAGCACCTCGTCCACGGACGCCAGGAACCGGCTCAGCTCCGGGCCCGAGAACGTCCTCACGGCCGGCCGGCCGCGTGCTTCTCGAACAGGCTCGCGAAGCTGTCCAGGCCCACGTTCATCACGAAGCCCCAGCGCCGGGCCACGGCGGGCGTGGTGCGCCGCGCGGCCGCCAGCGCCAGCGGCCCCCGGCCGCCCCGGAAGAACGGCTCGACACGCCGCCGTCGGCCGTCACGCAGGCGCCGGGCGGCGGCCCTGAAGGCCGCGGACCGGCCCAGCTGGCCCGCCAGCTCCAGGAAGAACCCCAGGGCCTGCCGCTCGTCCCGCCTCGTTGCCTCAGCCGTAAGCCGGGCGACGTCCACGTCGTCCCGCCGGCGCCACAGCAGGAGCGGCATCACCCTGGCCACCGTGGCGTCCCGGTGCGCGAGGGCCAGGCCCTCCGCCAGCACCACCTCGAGCGCCGGGCTGGGCTCCTCCGCAGGCTCCGCCAGGAGCGGCGCACCGGCCTCGGCCAACCAGCTCCGCGCGAGCGCATCCCCGGGCTCGCCGCCCCGGGGGGCCTCGGGCCCACCCAGCTTCAACAGGGCACCAAGAGCCGCGCTCACCTCCGGCCCTGCCTGTGGCCGGGCCCGGACCACCAGGCGGCCACCCACGCGCTCCGACTCGGCCAGGCCGGCAGTACGCATGGCCGCCAGCTCCCGGTGCACCGCCGCGTAGCGCGCCCCGACACGCCGCGCCAGGTCGCTCACGCTGCTCGACACACCCTCGCCCCACAACAGCCCCAGCAGGGCGCGCCGCACACGGCTCGTGACCAGGTACTCCAGCAGCATGGGATCAGAGTATCACCAGGTGTGATAACTCTGCGCGCTTTCGGGACCGCTGGCCAACGGCCAGGGTGGCCGCGAGGCCCGGGGAGAGCTACTTCCCGTAGACGGCTTTCAGGAGGGCATCCGCCAGGAAGGCGTTCGGGACAGTGAGGCCCATCTTCTCGAGCTCTCGGATGCGCTCGGCGCACATCACGACGTTCGCCGTCTCGCCGCGCTTCAGGTAGGCCTGGCCGGCCGTGTGGTACCACTCTGCTGCTGCACCACCGCTCTTGGGCACGCCCTGGCCCGAGGCGTAGGCGCCGGCGAGACCGTAACACCCATCCGCGTCGCCACTGGCGCAGGCCTGCCGGTGAAGCTGCGTTGCCCGGACGCCGTCCTTGGGGACACCCTCGCCCTCTGCGTAGGCCCGGCCGAGCCGCGCGCACGCTGCGGCGTCGCTACGGTCGCAGGCCAGGCGGTACAGCTCCGCCGCCCGGCCCGCATCTCTGGCAACACCCTCACCGTGGGAGTAGGCGATGCCGAGGTTGTAGCACGCACCCGCCTCGCCGGCGTCGCAGGCCTTCCGAAATAGCCGCACGGCCCGGGCAAGGTCCCTGGGAACTCCATTCCCATTGCCGTAGGCGATGCCGAGGCTATGGCACGCACCCGCGTGACCGAGATCGCAGGCCTTCTGGTACAGCACCAGTGCTCGCGATGTGTCCCCGGGGACACCGCGGCCGAAGTCGTACATGCCCCCAAGCGTCGCGCAGGCTGGCGCTGCGCCACCGTCGCACGCCTCCTGCAGGGCCGGCAGCGACTGGTCCTGAGCTCGCGCCACAACGCTCGCGAACACGAGCACTGGGAGAAGATTCGCGGTCTTCCTCATGGACGCCACCTCCGGAGAGGAACTCCCAGCAATTCTACGGTGGGCGGGCTCCCGGGACGTCGCTTATGCTGGCACTCTCCAGCCCGCAGTGAGGCTTGCTCACGGAGGTGTCGTGGTCTTCAGCAAGAGCATCGACCAGCTGACGCGCGAGGACGTCGTGGCCCTCGTCGCCAACGGTGTCTCCGAGAGCCGCACGCTCGACTACAAGGACCAGCTCCCCACCTGGAACGACAAGGCCAGGCACGACCTTCTCGCAGACTTCTCGGCCTTCGCCAACACCGCCGGTGGCTGGATCCTCTACGGCGTCTCCGAGAAGCGCGACGACGGGGGCACCCAGACCGGCGTCCCAGAGGCAGCCCAAGGCCTCGCCGGTGTCACCCTGGATCAGGAGATCCTCCGCATCCATCAGATCCTCGACGCCGGCCTCGACCCACGCATCCCGGGCGTGCAGCTGCGCGCGATCGACGGCTTCCCCAACGGGCCCGTCCTGGTCGCCCACATCCCGCGCAGCTGGCTCCGGCCCCACATGCTCACCAACCGGAGCAGCCCGTTCTACGGGCGCAACAGCCGGGGGTGCTACCCGCTCGACGTCCAGGAGGTCCGCACCGTCGTGCTCGGCACGGCCGACGCCGGCGAGAAGCTCCGACGCTTCCGCCAGGACCGCCTCGCGGCCATCCTCAGCGGGGAAGCGGCCGACCTCCTACCCGGGCTGCCACGACTCGTCCTTCACGCTGTGCCCCTCGACGCTCTCGGCGAGCCGGGCTCGCGGCCCCAGCTCGACGTCCGGCGCCTCGAGCCTATGCCACTACCGCTTGGTGGCGCCGCCTATGAGTACCGCTTCAACTACCACGGACGCTTCGGGTACGCCGTCGGAAAGGACGCGGCGGGCCACACGCGCATCAAACGCTATGTCCAAGTGTTTCGTGCGGGTGTGATTGAAGCGCTCGACTGCGTCGGGCTTGGGCGCGATACCGGGCGTAACCTCCCCGGCCTCTCTCTCGAGCAGGACATCATCAGGACTCTGGCTGACCATCTCAAGGCACTCCCCGCATGGGGAGTCGCCCCCCCAGCCGTCGTCATGCTGTCGCTCGTCGGAGCCTCTGGGTGGCGGCTAGCCTCGGACCCATCCCCCTGGCCCGACCAGTGGGTGCCTTTCGAGGTCGACCTCATCGCCCTGCCCGAGGTCCTCGTGGAGAACTTCTCCCAGGATGCTGCGACCGTCCTGCGCCCCGCCCTCGACGTGCTGTGGCAGGCGGCGGGACGCCCCCAGAGCCCTTACTACAACGACGACGGGACCCATAGGTGACGGGTGGCCGGCGCCGGGACACAATGGCCTGCGAGGAGGCGCCATGGGCTTTGCCAGCATGAATGAGGACGCTCAGGACTCCTACGATGAGGCGATGGCCGACCGCGAGTCCGAAGCCGACGACTCCGGGTCCACTTCCGACAACGACTCGGGCTCCAACGACGATTCGGGCGCGAACTCCAACAACGGCGACGACAGCAGCGACAAGTAGTGGCGCGGCGTCGGGTGGGCGGGGTGTGCAATGGCTGACACGCGGATGCAGCTGGTCGTGGTCTTCGACCCGGAGGCCGCGAGCGGCGCCGTCCATCGGTCTCTGACCCAGGTGCGCCGGATCGGCCGCGAGGGGCTCTTCGACGGGGAGGACGTCCTCCCGGGCTTCAGCTGCCGCATCACCGAGATCCTCGAGCACCACGGGCCACTGGGGGCGCGGACCGCAACCGCAGCCCGCAGCTGAAGGCCCCGGCCGACGTCGGTCGGGGCCTGTGCGATCATGGGCGCTGGGACAGCATGGACCCGAGGAACCCGCACCGCCTGAACGACCTCCGCAGCCTGGCGATTCATCGCCTGATCGCGGAGCGCATCGAGGCGGACCCGGGCTTGCTCGAAGGGGTTCGCCGACGGCTGGGGGACTTGGCCACACGGGGCGTCCTGCACCCCCGCTACGCCGCCGCGTGGGCGGAGCTGCTCGACGGCCCACTCGATCGGCTGCTGAGGACGCTGCGTGACGACGGCGAGCGGGCCACGGCCCTGCGCCAAGCATCCCCCTTCTCCGGCATCATCGACCAGGCCACGCGTTGGCGCGTCTGGAAGGACGTCACGGCTGCCTGGCGGGCAGACCGGGGAGCGGCATGACCCGCAGCCAGCTCGAGCATGTGTTGCGGGCCGCGGCTGCCATCAGCGAGTGCTCGACGATCATGGTGGTCGGAAGCCAGGCCATCCTCGGTGAGCACCCCGACGCGCCCCCGGAGCTGCTCGTCTCGATGGAGGTCGACATCTACCCGCTCGAGCGCCCGGAGAGGGCCGACCTGATCGACGGCGCCATCGGCGAGGTGTCCGCCTTCCACGAGACCTTCGGCTACTACGCGCAAGGCGTGGGCCCCGAGACGGCGACGCTGCCAAGGGGCTGGGAGCGGCGGCTTGTACGGATCGTCGCCAGCCCCGCGGTCGGCCTGTGTCCCGAGACGCACGACTTGGTCCTGTCGAAGTACGCCGCTGGGCGGGAGAAGGACCGAGACTACGTCCGCGCCGCCGCACGCCATGCACTTGTCCGGCAGGATGTGCTGCTCGCGAGGCTCGAGGACCTGCCCATCACCGAAGAGCACAGGATCCGCCTTCGCGGCCTCATCGGACAGGATTTCGCCCCCGGCCACGGGCTGGAGCAGTTCCAGACGGAGCCCGGGCCCGACCGGGAGCGCTGACCGCGTCAGCGCCCCCGGGCCGGGACCGGCGAGCGGGTCAATGTGGTCCTGGAGCACGGCCCACACCCGCGCCTCGACGGTCAGCAGCGCTACACTGCATGGGGCATGGCGACCACGAGTCAGCGACCCACGGACGCCGATCTTCTGGCGCTACCGCGTGTCGGCAAACACGAGGTGCTCGAGGGCGTGGTCCGCGTGAGACCAGCGAGCTGGGCTCACGAAGAGATCGTGGCCCGGATCATCTACGAGCTCTCTGCGCACGTCCGAGCCAACCGGCTCGGGACCGTTCTCGGGTCCAACACGCTCTACTGCCTGCCTGGCGGCAACCAGCGCGCCCCCGACGTGAGTTTCGTCGCCGCCGGCAGGCTCCAGCAAGCCGGAGCTGGCCCGTTCCCGCAGCTCGCCCCCGACCTCGCCGTCGAGATCCTATCCCCCGGACAGAGCCCCCGAGCGGTCGGAGATGCCGTCGGTGAGTATCTGGCCGCGGGAGTCCGCCTCGTTTGGGTGATCGACCCCGCCAAGCGTTGTGCGGCCTCGTACCGCTCGCTCACCGACGTGCAACACGCCGAGCTGGGTGGCTACCTCGACGGTCACGACGTCCTTCCCGGGCTCCGCTGCGCCCTCCAGGATCTCCTGCCGACCCCTGGCCTGGAGCAGTTCGGGCCGGAACCGGGGCCCGACCGGGAACGCTGACCGCGTCAGCGACTCCGGTCCAGCTCCGGCGCGGGGCCCTCCAGGACTTCTCGCACCGCCGCCTCGACCGGGTCGATGTGGTCGTGGAGCACGGCCCATACGCGCTCCGGCTCGGCCACGGCGTAGCCGTGGATCAGGACGTGCCTGAGAGCCGTGATCTGCTCGGCTGGGATTTCCGGGTGCTCGGCCTTGAACCTCGGGCTCAGCTTGTACACCGCCTCGCCCAAGATGGTGAGGCAGCGTTCGGCGGCGAGCCGCTTCTCGTCCTGGGCGAGGTACGCCTCCCGCGTGACACCCGTGAGAACCAGGCGGGCCTTCGCGATGGCGCTGAGCACGTCCTGGAGGCGCTCCCGGTCGGTCATCCCCTCTTCGCCGGTGTCCGCGTCCGGCAGTTCGTCGAGCGGGCGCGCCTGCGCCAGGATCTTGTGGTGTCGCCCGGGCTCGAGGGTGTTGCGGGTGACGACGTCGACACGGCGGCCAAGGATCGCCTCAGCCTCGTCGTGGAAGGCTGCGATCTCGACCGCGCTGACGTCCGGGGGCGGATCGACGAGGAGGTCCACGTCGCTGTCGGGCCGAGCCTGCCCGCGCGCGACGGAGCCGAACACGAGCACCGGGCCCATGCGCCGACGCTGCGCCGCGGCGGCCAGCGCGCGAGCAGCTGACGCCGTGATGACATTCACGCTCGGGCCCTTCATGGTGCAATCACTCTACACCGCCACTCATGGAGCCGCTCCAGCCGGAACCCGGCCCGCACGCGAGTTGGCGGGCATGGAGCTGCTCCGGCCAGGGCCCAGCGGCGGCCGGGGACCCTGGCCCGGGGCCGGTCCCGCCCTCGATCCAGGTGGGCGTAGGCTACGGCCGCATGAGAGAGGACTTGGAGGCGGAGCTGGTCGCACTCGCGCCGCCCTGGTTCGGCCAGGGGTTCCGCTTCTACTGCGGCGACGGCTGGTACTCGCTGCTGCGCGACCTGGTGGTGGCCCTGCGCGCCGTGGATCCTCCGGCCGGCTTCGAGATCACCCACGTGAAGGAGAAGTTCGGAACGCTCCGCGTCAGGTTCGAGGGCGGCTCGCAAGCCGTCGCGGACATGGTCATGGCCACGCAGCTTCGGAGCGAGAGCGTCTGCGAGGAGTGCGGCGCCTCCGCCGAGACGACGCTGCGCAAGCTCGGTGGCCGCTGGGCAACACGATGCGGGCGGTGCCACCTGGGCGCGCAGACCGAGACCGCAACGCGTAGTTGACGGACCTGAGGCGCCAACGGCACCAACTTGCCAAGCGTGGCATATTGGTGCCGTGCGCTACGAAGACCTTCTCGGAATCGTCGGGCGATGGCCCACGTTCGAGACCGGCTCGCTGCTGATCGGGCGTTGGGATCCCGCCGACGTGCGCCGTCAGCTGTCGCGCTGGGTGGCCAGTGGCCGTGTGCTGCAGCTGCGGCGGGGCCTGTACGCCCTCGCGCCGCCCTACCGGCGCGTCGAGCCCCACCCGTTCCACGTCGCCAACCAGCTCATCCTGGGCTCCTACGTGAGCCTGCAGGCGGCCCTGGCCCACTACGGGATGATCCCCGAGGCCACCTTCAGCGTCACGAGCGTGACGCACCGCCGCGCTCGCGACTTCGACACGCCGCTGGGCCGGTTCATCTACCGCAACGTGAAGCAGGACCTCTTCGCCAGCTACGTGGCCGTCGAGCTCGGCCCAGGCGTCACGTACCACATCGCGACGCCGGAGAAGGCTCTGGCCGACCTGATCCACGTGACGCCGCACGGGGACGACCCGGGCTATCTGGCCGAGCTGCGCCTGAACCTGTCCCGCTTCCGCTGGCGCGCCTTCGCCGGTTGGGCCGCCCACAGCGAGCGTGTGAAGCGTGCCCTGCCGCACGTCCGGGCCCTGCTGCGCGCCGAGGCGGACTTCAAGGAGCTCGCATGAGAGAGGACCTGCTGGCCCTGGCTCGGAGGCACGAGACCCCGGACGCGCGCCTGAACGTGGTCCGCGAGTGGCTCCAGGCCGCGATACTCAAGGGCCTCGAGCGCCGTGGGGCCATGGCAGCGCTGGCCTTCCACGGCGGCACGGCCCTGCGCTTCGTCTACGGCATCGGCCGCTACTCGGAGGACCTGGACTTCGCCTGGCACGGACCCCGGACGGCGGGCCAGCCCGCCGGCTGGCTCGGCCAGGTCAAGACCGACCTGTCCAACCTCGGCATCGCCTGTCGGGCGGGAGTCGCCGAACGGGAGCGCATGGTCGAGGCACGCTTCGAGTTCCCGGCGCTTGGGAAGGATCTGGGCCTGGAGGCCCTCACCGTCAAGGTCGTGATCGCCCTCCGCGCACCCGCCGCGGCTGGCCTCGAGGTGTCCACGGTCACGCGCTTCCAGACGCTGTCGGT
The DNA here is from genome assembly GCA_039812725.1 of Vicinamibacteria bacterium. Taxonomy (GTDB): domain Bacteria; phylum Acidobacteriota; class Vicinamibacteria; order Fen-336; family Fen-336; genus JBDIBD01. Next base: position 42,978 of record JBDIBD010000001.1, read on the forward strand.
GAGGCACCACGACCGGCCGACCTTGTTCGCGGGGAAGCTCCACGCGCTCCTCCATCGGCGCCACACCAAGGGCCGCGACTACTACGACCTGCTCTGGTACCTGGGCCACCCCAGCTGGCCGGAACCGAACCTGCCGTTCCTGAACGACGCCCTGCGCCAGGTCGCCTGGAAGGGCGGAGAGCTGACGGCCCCGACCTGGCGCCCTGCCGTGCTCGCCCGCCTACAACGCGTGGACTGGGCCGCCGCCCGCCGTGACGTCGAACCGTTCCTCGAAGACCCCGAGGAGGCGCGCCTGCTCACGCGCGACGCCCTCGAACGGGCGCTTGCTGCGCCTCAGCGGACCTTCAGCATGCGTGACCTCGCCGATCCTCCCGGATCCGACCGGGAGCGCTGACGGCGGCACAGGGCAACGCAGCCCCCGGGGGGCTTTCGCCGCACCCGGTGCGTTGAATCGTGTCACAATCGACGCATGTCGGACAGGGTCTACATCTGGCAGCAGCCCGACTGGCCACGGTGGCGCTACGACGCCGCGCACGTCAGCGGCGCTCTGGCCCAGGCGCACCACGCCCAGGGCCACCTCCTCGGGCGTACGGGCGACCTGGGCTTCGAGGTGCAGGGCCGGGCCCGACTCGACGCGCTGACCGAAGAGGTCCTGAAGACCAGCGCGATCGAGGGCGAGACGCTGCGGGTCGAGGCTGTGCGTTCGTCCGTCGCGCGGCGCCTGGGCGTCGACATCGGGGCCCTCGGCCCGGCCGACCGGCACGTGGACGGTGTCGTGGACATGGTGCTCGACGCGACCGCGCGCCATGACCAGCCACTCACGGCGGAACGCCTTTGCGCCTGGCACGCGGCGCTGTTTCCCACGGGCTACAGCGGCCTCCGGAAGATCCGCGCGGGGGCCTGGCGCGACGACGCCTCGGGACCCATGCAGGTCGTGTCCGGCGCCCTGGGCCGGGAGGAGGTCGTCCACTACCAGGCCCCGCCGGCCGCCGGGCTCGAGGCCGACCTGGCCGCCTTCCTGGCCTGGTTCAACTCGGACGAGCCGGGCGACCCGCTGATCAAGGCCGGCCTGGCGCACCTGTGGCTCGTGACGCTGCACCCGTTCGACGACGGGAACGGCCGCATCGCTCGCGCGGTGGGGGACATGGCGCTGGCTCGCGCCGAGCGCTCCTCCCAGCGCCTCTACAGCCTCTCCGCCCAGGTGCAGCGCGAGCGCGCGGACTACTACGCCGTCCTCGAGCGCACCCAGGCCGGCTCGCTCGACGTGACCGACTGGCTCGCCTGGTACCTGCGCTGCCTGCTGCGGGCGCTGCAGGGCGCCGAGCTGACCTTCGACGCGGTGCTGCACAAGGCCCGCTTCTGGCAGCGCTGGGCCGGCACGACCTTCAACGCCCGCCAGGTGAAGCTGCTCAACCGGCTGCTCGACGGGTTCGACGGCAAGCTGACCAGCAGCAGGTGGGCGGCGCTCGCCAGGTGCTCGCACGACACCGCCCTGCGCGACATCTCGGCCCTGCTCGAGCGCGGGGTGCTGGTGCGCGCCGCGGCCGGCGGCCGCAGCACCCACTACCTCCTCGGTGACGCGCCCTCGGGCTTGGACCGCGGCATGGAGCAGTTCCAGCCGGAGCCCGGCGGGACCGACCGGGAACGCTGAGCAGGCACCTCGGCGCGCGGGGCCTGGACTTCCTACAGTTCGGCCAGGCTCCTGACGTGGCGGGCCAGGGGGCCTACCCCCAAGGCCCGAACAAGACGCTCGTCGGCCGTCACCAGGGTGCAGTCGTGGGCGACTGCCAAGGCCACGTAGATCGCGTCGTAGACCGTTCTCCCGTGAGCCAGCGCAATCTCCAGCGCGGCCGCCGTCAGGTCCCGACTCGGCGTCACCGCCAGCGGCACCTTGCTGATCCCCGAGAGCACGGCCCTGGCTTCGGCGGTGGTCAGCTCCCGGCGAGACACCTTCTTCCAGAGGACGTTCCCCAGCTCCGCGAACAGGAGGTCCGGCGCCAGCAGGTCCCGTGTCCCGTCCAGCAGCCCTTCGGCCTCAGCCGACAGCTCTTCCGGGACGAACCACTTGATCGCGACCGCGCAGTCGACCACCACAGCGCTCAACGCGCGCGATCCTCCCGCAGCAGATCCACGCTGTCGGTGTGGCTCCGGCCGCCCAGCTTCCGACGCAGCTGCGCCGCCAGCGTCCGGACCCCAGCCCAGTCCTCGGCAGCGGCGGTCTCGAGAATCACGCGCAGCTCGGCCTCCAAGGACCGCCCCCGACGCTTGGCGCGGTCCTTGAGCTTCGCGACCACGGCGCCGTCGAGGTCTCGAATCAGCACTTGTGCCACGGCCCCCCCAAGACGCTAGCTAGCAGAATGCTAGCACCGAGACGTGCAGCCGGCCACCTGCCGCGAGCGGCGCCCACGCTGGCGCGGGCGTCCCTGCGCCCCCGCGTCAGCGGCCCCGGTCCGGCTCCCGGGAAGGGGGTGGGGCCAGGTCGGCCATGGTCATCCGGCGGACCGGCAGGAGGCTGGGCCGTGTACGCCGCCTTTCACTCATCGGCCCGCCTGGCGCAGTGTTGCCAATTGGTGCGACATCGGGTAATATTCCTACCCACAAGCAGACTCTGTAGCAACATGAACACGGTGGCCTTCCTGCAAACCCGGCAGGTCTTCAGCCTCGAGGACGCGCGGCGCGCGCTCAAGCCGAGCGCGTCCAGCGGGACGATGCAGGCGCGGCTGAAGTACTACGTTCGCACCGGACGGCTGCTGCCTGTGACCCGCGGCGTGTACGCGGCCGTCCCGCACGGCCTCGAGGCCGTGCGCTTCCACCCCGACCCGTTCCTCGTCGCGGCGACGGTCCGGCCGGACGCGGTGTTCACGTTCTACTCGGCGCTGTCGCTCCTCGGGGCAGCTCGCGTGGACTGGAACGTCGTTACCGTCGCGACCTCGAGGCGCCGGCGCCCGTTGGCGGTGGCCGGCGTCCAGGTCGACTTCCTGTCGATAGCGCCGAGCCTGGCTCGCCTCCACAAGCAGGGCGTCGGCCTGAGGACCGTTGACCGGGTGGGCCGGCTGCTGCGAGTCACCGGCCCCGAGCGCACCCTCGTCGAGGGCTTCCGCGAGCCTGGGCGGATGGGAGGAGTGAGCGAGCTCGTGGAGGCCGCCGCGGGCCTTCCCGTGCTGGACCTGGACCTCGTCGAGCGCTTCCTCCGCGCCTTCGACGAGAAGGTGCTGTGGGCCGCGGTCGGCTGGTTCCTCGAGCGCCACCGGAGGTCCTTCTCCGTCCCCGATGCGTACCTGGCCCGGCTGGAGCGGCACCGGCCGCGCTCGCGTTTGTACCTCGTGCGCCGCGAGGGCCGTGGGCGCCTCGCCTCGCGCTGGAACCTCATGCTCCCAGAGCGGGTCATGCAGGCCGGAGAGCCCGATGAACGTTAGCCGACAGACGCTCGACTCGCTCGCTGCCCAGACGGGCTTCCGGCCAGGCACGCTGGAGAAGGTGGTCCGTCTCGGCCAGCTCGCGGCCGACATCAGCCGGCAGCCAGTGCTCTCACGAGTGCTCGCCCTGAAGGGAGGCACAGCGCTCAATCTCGGCTTCGGCCCCCCGAGCCGCCTGTCCGTGGACCTCGATCTCAACTACGTCGGGAGCGCTGACCGGGAGGCAATGCTCCGCGACCGGCCCATCGTCGAGCGGCTGATCGAGCAGATAGGGAGGGGCCAGGGCTACCGCCTGCAGTGGTCGGCCGACGAGCACGCGGGGCGCAAGGTGTACCTGCGCTTCCAGAGCCCGCTCGGCGGCGCCGACGACGTGCAGATCGACTTGAACTTCCTCTTCAGGGTTCCGCTCGGCGAGCCCGGCGTGAGGGAGCTTTGGCAGCCAGGTGACCTTGCCCGGCCCAGCCTTCGCATGGCGGCCTTCGTTGAGATCGCGGCGGGCAAGCTCGTCGCCACCCTCGCGCGAGGCCTCCCGCGGGATCTCTATGACACCGCACGCCTGCCGCGGCTCGATGCTGACAACTGGGCCCACCCAAGCCTTAGGCGCACGTTCGTAGCCTTGGCCGGTGTGCTCGACAGACCGTTGACGGCCTACAACGAAGACCGCATGCGGGTCACGGATGAGCAAGTGCGCCAGCAGCTGGATCCTATGCTCGCACGGCACACCCGGATCTCGGCCGCGGATCTCAATGCGGGTGCCTGGCAGGTTCTCTCTCCACTGCTGGACCTCACCGCCGCCGAACGGGAGTACACGGAGCGACTGCAGCGCGGTGAACTACAGCCGGACCTGCTGTTCCCGGACGACAGCGAGATGGCCAAACGGCTGAGCCATCATCCGGCCCTTCTCTGGAAGATGGCCAACGCCCGAGAGCACGTGGCGAAGCGCCTGGAGCGGTTCCCTCCTGCACCACGGGGCGATTTCGACCGCTGAGCGCTGCGCCGGCGGATCCGACCGCGAGCGCTGACCGCATCAGCGGCCCCGGTCCGGCTCCCGGGAAGGGGGTGGGGCCAGGTCGGCCATGGTCATCCGGCGGACCGGCTCCGGAAGCTCGAGCGCGAAGCGCCACGCGGGCCGCACCGGCACCTGGCGGCCGTCGCACAGCTGCAGCGGCTCGGATTCGAGGCGTGACACGACCAGGGGTGTCGCCGAAGGGTGCTCCTCGAGCGCCTCGGCGAGGGCGCGCGACTCGCGCTCCCGCGCCTGCTCCGAGCTCAGGTCCGCACACGACTGCACGAGCAGCGTCTCGTCGCCCCGAACCGCCAGGAAGTCCACCTCATAGCCCGAGCGCGTGCGGACGTAGCGCAGCTCGTACCCCCGCCGGCGCAGCTCGAGGAAGACCGCGTTCTCGAGCAGGTGCCCGGTGCCCTCACCCGCGCGGGCATAGAGCCTGGCGAGGCCCGTGTCGACCGCATAGACCTTGCGCGGGTTCGAGTGCTCCACCCGCAGCGAGCTGGCGGCGATCGGGACGGTGAACACCAGATAGGCGTCCTCCAGGTACTCCAGGTACTCGTACACGGTGTTCTTGCTGACGAGCAGGCCCTGCGAGCGCATGTCGTTGTGCACACGATGCACGCTGAAGAGCCCCCCGACGTTCGCCAGGAGGCTGGCCTGCAGGTAGCGCAGCGCGGGCACGTTGGCGATGCGGTAGCGGTCCACGATGTCGCGCATCAGGACGACGCTGACGTAGCCGCGCAGGATCTCCCGGAACGTGGCGTCGTCGCGGATCTCCTGGACCGCCGGGAAGCCGCCCTGCTGGAGGAAGAGATCGAAGGCCGACGCGAGGGTGTGCCTCTCGCCGGCCGGGGGCGGGAAGCGCTTCGGCACCGGCAGCCGGGCATGCCTGAGCGACTCGTCGAACCCGAAGGGCAACAGCTCCGTGGTCACGCTGCGACCGCGCATGGCGGTGCCGATCTCCCGTGAGAGCAGCTTCGAGGACGACCCGCTCAGGACCACCCGCACTCCGTCGTCGAGCAGGCGCCGCACGAACGGCTCCCAGCCCGGGACGTTCTGGATCTCGTCCAGGTAGAACTGGGCCTGTTGCGGCCGCGTGGCGGGGTGCCGCCGGAAGAAGGCCTCGGGAACGAGCTGCAGCTCGTCCGCGCGCAGGCCGAGCAGACGCTCGTCCTCGAAGCTCAGGTACAGGAGCCGGTCGCGGCCTACGCCCGCGCGCTCCTGCTCCTGGATCTGCTGCAGCATGAGGGAGGTCTTCCCGCTCCGGCGCATGCCGATGACGACGTCTGCCTGGCCGGGAACGGCGGGCAGGCGGACCCTGCGGGGCGTGAGCGCTGGCAGCGACCGCGTCTCGAAGTCGGCCACCAAGGTCTCGATGACGCTGGCGCGGCCCCCGACCTGTCTCTCCACGAGGGACAGATTATCACGAATGTGTCCCTTGGCGGGAGATACATTTCAGGCAGCAGCTCAACCTCTGCCGGCATTCGCTTGCGCATAGCTGCGCCCAGCGTTACTTTATGGGCGTGGATGCGGGGATCCGCGCCTCTGACGCAGTGGACGACCTTGCGGCCCGGGGACGGTACTCCTTCACCACGGCAGAGATGCGCCGCCTGCTCGGCACCTCGGACGTGGCCACGCGCGCGGCCCTGCGCCGCCTCACCGCCAAGGGCAAGCTGGCCATGCCCGCTCGTGGCTTCCACGTCATCGTCCCGCCCGAGTACCGCACCCTGGGCTGCCTTCCCGCAGCGCAGTTCGTGCCCGACCTCATGCGGCACCTGCGGCTGCCGTACTACGCCGGCCTGCTGACGGCCGCCGCGTATCACGGCGCCAGCCACCAGGCGGTCATGGTCTTCCAGGTGGTCCTCCCCAGGACCCGCCGCCCGATCGAGTGCGGCCGCGTCCGGGTCGAGTTCGTGGCGCGCAAGAACGTCGACGCCGTGAAGTGCCAGGAGATGGCCACGCCGCGTGGGATGCTCCGCGTCTCCGCGCCCGAGGGCACCGCCCTCGACCTGGCCGGCTACCCGCACCACGCCGGCGGCCTGTCGAGCGTCGCTACCGTCCTGGCCGAGCTGCGCGAGCGCCTCGACCCGGCCGGGCTCGCACGCGCGGCCGAGTCCGTCCCGGTGCCCTGGGCGCAGCGTCTGGGCTTCCTCCTCGACCTGGTCGGCGGGGGGGACTGCACGCCCCAGCTCGCGGCGCACGTGGCCCGCCGGGCCAAGGACTACGTCCTCCTCGCCCCCGGCCGACCGGCCCAGAACGCCACCAGGGACAAGCGCTGGCGCGTGCGGGTCAACGCACCCGTCGAGCCCGACGACCTGTGATCCCGGCCGACTACATCGCGGAGTGGCGCACGCTCGGCCCGGCGCCCTGGCCCACCGACGCCCAGGTGGAGCAGGACCTGCTCCTCAGCCGCGCCATCGTGGCCCTCTACTCCGAGCCGGACGTCGCGAAGGCTCTGGCCTTCCGCGGAGGCACCGCCCTCTACAAGCTCTACGTCCACCCACCACGGCGGTACTCCGAGGACATCGACCTCGTGCAACGCGAGGCAGGACCCATCGGTTCCACGATCGACGCCGTGCGCCGAGCGCTCGACGGCTGGCTGGGCCAGCCCAAGCGCACCATCAAGGACGGCCGCGTGGTCATGTACTACCGCGTGCCGGGCTCCGGCGGGCCCGAGGAACGGCTCCGCATCAAGGTCGAGGTCGACACCCGCGAGCACTTCTCCTCCTACGGCATCGTCACGCGCACCGTGCGCATGGCCTCGCGCTGGTCTGCGGGGGAGGCTCGCGTGCGGACCTACGTCCCCGACGAGCTGCTCGCCACCAAGCTGCGAGCCCTGTACCAGCGCAAGAAGGGGCGGGACCTGTTCGACCTCTGGACGGCCTGCCAGGCCCTCACCATCGACCCGGCACGCGTGGTGCGCAGCTTCCTCGACTACATGGCCCACGACGGACTGCGCGTGTCCAGGGCCGACTTCGAGGCCAACCTGCGCGAGAAGCTCGCCGACCCGGAGTTCTGCGCCATCGACAACCTCCTGGCCCCCGGCACTCCCTGGAGTCCCGACCAGGCCGGCCAGCTCGTGCTCGACGCCTTCCTCCCGCTCCTCGAGCGCGAGAGGCCCGGCGTGGAGCGCTTCCGGCCAGCGCCCCGGCGCGGCCCGGAGCGCTGAGCGGGCGAACCCTGGCCCGGCTCCGTTCGCCGTCTCCCCCGGATGGCCCCTGCTCCAGGAGGAGCGCCGGCAAGAGCGACCGACAAGGTCCGCGGCAGTCTGTGGTATGTTCTTTTCCGAAAGGAACGGACATGAATGCCGTCCGCCTGGAACCGGGACGAGTCTATAGAACCCGCGACCTCGCTCGCTGGACCAGCAATCCGCCACGGCTGGCCCGCCAACTCGTGCGAGAGGGCGCGCTCACGCGTCTCAGCCGTGGGCTCTTCGCGAGCCCGACGCCCAGCCGGTTCGGGCCGGCCCCCCCCACGGACACGGCCCTCTTGCGCGGCTTCCTCCACAACAGCCCCTTCGTAGTCACAGGGCCGGAGCGCTGGAACGCCCTCGGCCTCGGTACGACCGCGGTCTTCCCCTCGACGCTCGTCTACAACACCAAGCGCTCCGGCCGTTTCAGACTGGGCGGGAGGAGCTTCACCCTGCGGCGCGTGGCGTTCCCCAAGAACCCAGCGCCCGAGTGGTTCGTCGTGGACCTGCTCGAGAACGCAGCGCACGTGGGCTCCGACGCGGCCACCATCTTGGCCGCCGTGCGCGTGGCGCTGGCACAACGACGGTTCGATCCGACCGGGCTGCTCACGATGGCAGACCGCTACGGGACACGAGCCACCCTGCGGTCGATCTCCCAGGCGGTGAAGGGCGCGTCCTCACCCGAGCGCGACCGGTAGAGGCCAGCGCGCGAGCCGCCCCCGAACCACAGCCGCGCGAAGCGCCCTGCGGCCCCCAGCCTGCTACGCTTCCGCGATGCCTCTCGTGCGTCCGGGCTCGAAGGGCGACAAAGTCGCGCTGGCCATCCTGGTCTGCGGCACGGCCCTCGCCCTGTACGCCTTCCTGGTCGAGCCGTACTGGATCGCGGTCACGCGGCTGCACGTCCCCGCGCCCGTCGCCCGCAAGCTCGTCATCGCGCACGTGGCCGACCTGCACACCTACGGCCTCGGCCGGCGCGAGGAGACGCTGCTCGGCCTCCTCGAGCGGGAGCGCCCCGACGTGATCGTTCTCTCCGGCGACCACCTGGTCGACGGAGACCTGCGCAGCCCGCCGTTGGGCCTCCCTGACGACCCCAGCTACGCCATGGCCGCGCCGGTCCTGCGCCGCCTCTCGGCCCCGCTCGGCGTCTACGCCGTGCGTGGGAACTGGGAGGTGGCTCGCCACACCCCCGACGAGCGCGGGTTCTACGCGGGCGTGGGCGTGCGCCTCCTCGTCAACCAGGCGGCCCAGCTTGTCCCCGGGGTCTGGCTGGCCGGCCTCGACGATGCCGGGCCGAACGCGGAGGAGGCGGCCCGCGAGGTCCCGGCGGGGGCGTACGTCGTTGCCTTCTTCCACTCCCCGGCCATCTTCGACCGCGTGGCCGGACGTTGGCCCCTGGCCCTGGCCGGACACACCCACGGGGGGCAGGTCGTCATCCCCTTCTGGGGCGCGCCGTGGCTCCCACCCGGCAGCGAGCCCTACACTGCCGGCACCTACCTCAAGCTGGAGTCGCAGCTGCACGTCAGCCGCGGCATCGGCACGGCCATCCTGCCCGTCCGCTTCGCCTGCCGGCCCGAGCTGGTCCTGGTCACCCTCACGCCGGACTCTTGACCGGCTCCCGGAGGCGCCCTTGGTCACCATCGACATTCACGAAGCCAAGACCCAGCTCTCAACGCTGGTCGATCAGGCCGCTCGGGGCCAGGCCTTCGTGATCACGAAGGCCGGCAAGCCCCTGGTCAAGGTAACGCGGCTGGGTGCGTCCGCGCGGCCACGCCGCCTGGGCTTCCTGGCCGGCGAGATCGAGGTGCCCCACGACTTCGACCGCATGGGCGTCACGGAAATCGAGACCCTGTTCGGGAGCGACGCGTGAGGGTTCAGCCGGGGTCACAGCTGCACGTCAGCCGCGGCATCGGCACGGCCATATTGCCCGTCCGCTTCGCCTGCCGGGTCCGAGCTGGTCCTGGTAAGGTCTGGTCAGCGCTTCAGGGCGTCAGGGCGCACCGCCAGCTCGCCTGGTCTCTCAAGCGTCTGCAGACGGGGTCATCCGCCAGGCGTCGACACGCGGCGACAGCCTCCGCGTCACCACCCTTCGTGCCAACCCTGTGTGAGAACACCACTCTCTCCTCCCAGGGCCCGAGGAGCTCGGCACAGTAGAGGCAGTAGAGCGCGCCGGTCTGGCAGCTGACCAACCAGGTGCCCGTGGCCACCAGCCGCCCGGACTGAACCAAGGAGCAGTCCTTCTCACCGCGGGGGATCTTGCTGTTGATCGCCGCGATGCGCGCCACGTCGTCGTGGGGATCGTCGCGGCAGAAAAGGCGCGCGAGGCGTCTGTCCCCGGAGTGGATGCCGGCGTCGGCGCTGACGACCCTGTACTCGCCGGGGGTGGGCCGTATCGGGCCACTGTGTGCGGGCGCGGCGCTCCTGAGGGCCCGCGAGAACAACGCCCGCTGGGCGGCCACGCCCAGGAGCGAGACGGCCGCCGTCACGAACACGGCGACAACGAGGGAGCCGCGCAGCGAGGCACGAGGCAGGACCATGGGGGGACCTCCCGGTTTGCGAGAGACCAGCCGCCGCCAAGGGTAGCACCCAGCGGTGGCCTCCCAAGGGCCCAGAACTCGGCCAAGGGGCCGTCGAGCGCCTGGCCCCCGTGCTCGCGGGCCAACGTCCACATCCCAGATGGCATGCTACGATATGCCAGGTGGTGCACATGGGCGCAGCCCCAGCCGAGCTCGAGGAGTACCGCAGGGACATCGCCGCCGGCCGCGCCGGCGCGTACCGCTTCGTCGGCCTCATGGGCCTGCCCTCGCGCGACCCGCTCGACCTCGCCAGGCGCGTGGCCAGGGGCCTGTCCTTCGCGGCCCTGGAGCGCTTCCGGCGCAACGCCGGCCTGTCCCTGAGCGAGGTGGCGGACGCCACCGTCATCCCGCTCAGCACCCTGCACCGGCGCAAGAAGGAGCGGCGGCTCGAGCCACAGGAGTCGGACCGCCTGCTGCGCGTCTCGCGTGTCTTCGGCCGCGCCCTGGAGCTGTTCGAGGGCGACAACGACGCGGCGCGGCGCTGGCTCGCCACGCCCCAGCGCGCCCTGGGCGGGGAACGCCCCCTCGACCTCGCCAGGACCGACGTCGGAGCGCGCGAGGTCGAGGCCCTGGTCGAGCGGCTCGAGAACGGCGTCCTCACCTAGCCGCACCGTGCCCAGCGCCTGGCGCCTCACCAAGACCAAGTACCTGTCCACCGCCTGGGATGGCGCCGGGGCGCGCCGGGCCGGCGGGCGCTGGAACAGCCCGGGCGTGCCCGTGGTCTACACGTCGGAGACCCTGGCCCTCGCGCTCGTCGAGATCCTCGTGCACCTGCCCAGTGGCCTGCTGCCGGCCTACTCGGCCATCCCGGTGGAGTTCGACGAGGGCCTGGTGACGACCGTGCGGCCGCGCCAGCTGCCCCACGACTGGCAGGCGAGCCCGCCTCCACCCGCCACCCAGGCGCTGGGCGACGCCTGGCACGCCGCCGCCACCAGCGTCATCCTGCGTGTCCCGAGCGCCGTCGTCCCGCAGGAGTGGAACTACGTCGTCAACCCCGACCACCCCGACTTCGCCCGCCTTCGCATCGGGACGCCACGCACCTTCCCGTTCGATCCGCGCCTCGCCAAGCCCTGATTCCGCCTGCGTGGGCCCCGCGCCCAACGCGATGCCCCTTCCCACAGGCGTATCCTGTGGGGCGATGTCGCCCACCTACACCGAGTACGTCGAGCTCGAAGCGCGAAGTCCCGTGCGCCACGAGTTCGTGAACGGTGAGGTGTTCGAGATGGCGGGCGGCACGCCCGCCCATGGTGCGCTCGCCTCGGCGCTGGCCCGCGACCTGGGATCTGGCCTGCGTGGCAAGCCCTGCCGGGTCTTCTCCTCCGACGTGCGGGTGTTCGTGAAGGAAACCGGCCTCGCCACCTACCCGGACCTGTGCGTCGTCTACGGCACCCTCGAAACGACCGACGAGGACAAGGACGCGCTCGTGAACCCGGTGCTGCTGGCCGAGGTGCTGTCTCCCTCGACGGAGGCCTGGGACCGAGGCGGCAAGGCGGCGCACTACCGCCGCATCCCCTCCCTGCGCGAGATCCTGTTCGTCAGCCCTGACGGGCGGCTGGAGGTCCAGCGCCGCAGCGAGCGTGGCGTCTGGGAGCTGGTCGACGCGCGGGTCGGAGAGAGCCTCGAGCTCACGTCCCTGGGTGTCGTGCTCGACGTCGCGGAGCTGTTCCACGACCCGCTCGCCTCGGGGCCCTCTGATCTGCAGCGCCTCGCCCAGGGCCCCGGCAGGTCCACGCCGGAGCGCTGACGGTCCGCGGGCCGGCAGATCCGTGGCCGCGCCCCCGCTCAGCGGCCCCGATCCGGCTCCCGGGGAGGTGGTGGGGCCAGATCGGCCATGGTCATCCGACGGACAGGCTCCGGAAGCTCGAGCGCGAAGCGCCACGCGGGCCGCACCGGCGCCTGGCGGCTGTCGCCCAGATGCAGCGGCTCGGATTCGAGGCGTGACACGACCAGGGGTGTCGCCGACGGGTGCTCCTCGAGCGCCTCGGCGAGGGCGCGCGACTCGCGCTCCCACCCGCTGGCGCGGTCGCTCGAGCAAGCTCGCCAGGTCGTGCTTCCGGTGTGGGGTCTTGGGGTCCAGGGGCCTTCGCCGCACACCACGAGATATAGCGCCATTTTCGTTGACAGCCCTATACCAGTCGCATAGGATCGGAGAGCTTTTCCGCGGTACGGTCGGCTCCGCCGGCGGGTTAGACCCGGGTTGGGCCGAAGACATTTTGCGAGTGGTGTTCGGGAAGCTCCCAGCTTCTCGGCTTGCTCTTGCGCGGAGAAGCCCCCAACCGTCTCTCCTCCAAGGTCGATGCCGGGTTCCTGGGCAAGAAAGAAGCGGTGAGCCGCTGCTGGTGGCTAGACCAGCGAGCGGCTCTGGGGAGACGGGCGACCGCCCCAAGGGCGATTCGCCGATGATGGGTGTCCAGCGCAAACCTATCACCGGCAGCAACCTCCGCAAAGTGGGCCCCCCAGCCTAGGGCGGGGAACGCTCTTGGAAAGCGGTGGTGAACTCTTGGGTCGGCATGATCGAGAGCGTCGGTCTCACCGTCCGCGCTTCTTTGCGAAGCGGAACGTGTTCCGCGTCGTCTTGAAGCTCGGGCTGTAGCAGACCATGCGTCCCCCGGAGACTCTCCGGGGGACGCTTCTTGCCGCTGGGTACGGTGCTCGGCTGGAAGTTGCCGCGATGACGTGGCCGAACCAGCGCTGCTCGGTCCTCGTATTTCGTTGCGATTCTCCTGTGGAGGTTCCGATGGTGCTTCGCTTTGTGCGGCGCGTCCTGGGTGCGGAGACCATGTCCGACGTGGCTGCTGACTTCCCAGCCCAGTTCGACTTGGTCCGCGTCATCCTAGCCAAGTGGCTCAGGGCCCTGCTCCGGGAGGAGATGCCGTTCGACGAGAACGTCTATGTCCCTGGCGTGCCGCAGGACGAAACGCCAGTCTGGCTGGCGGTGCAGCTGGTCAACATCCTGTTCGGAGACCCCGTGGCAATGCCCGAAGGCGTGGTGCACCCCGAAGGGATGCCCGCTCGTCTAGAGGAGGAATGGAACCTTGCCGGGCTTGCGGGCAACCTCATGGGACTGGAACAGTCCGCGTGGCTGCGGGAGGTCGTGGTCAAGACCCTGCGTGTCCGACTGGCGCTGCTCACGTACTACCAGGAGGAGGCCGCGCGCGCGGACGGGACGCTGGGTCGCATCAAGGCGCTTCTCATGCTGCATGGTGCTGAGTTCCCCAACCACCCGTCGCCGCGCGAGTACCGCGAGCTTGTCTACAGGCTGGTCTGTTGGGCTGAGAGCCCCGAGTTTCCAGGACGGGGCTGACGCTTCCGGGCCTCGGCGGCTGCCCCCGTCCACACCCCGCCCAGCCCACCCCGACTTCGCCCGGAACTCGTTCGCGACGGTTGCGGTAACTTGCCATCCGTGGCAAGTTGTAGCCGTGCGCTGGACGCCGTCCTCTCGGACCTGAAGCGACAGGGCTACGCGCCCGAGATCGCCCGGCTGCGTGACGCCAGGACCGTCCAGGCCGCGTTCGTGCGCTTCCCGGACCTCCTGACCGAGCTGGGCGTGGCTCGGCTCCGCACGAAGGCCCTCGCCATCCGCGATCGACGAGTCCGTGCCGCGCGCGGCCGGCTACGACGGTTTCGTACGCTTCGGGCGCAGCCGCTACAGCGTGCCGCCCGAGTACGCCGGAGAGAAGGTCACCGTCGGCCGTGAGGATCGACTCGTGGCCATCCGGGCGCGCGACATGGTCGTGGCCGAGCACCTGGCTGCAGAAAGACCCGGCTCGTGCGTGGCGGACCGCGCACACCTCGAGGCCCTCTGGAAGCTGTTGCTGCAGAAGCCCCAGAGCCCACCACCACCGCGCTGGCAGCTGACCTTCGACACAGGCGTCGAGACCACGCCACTGGCAGCCTACGAGGTGGCCCAGTGAGCGTCACCAACGAGGACAAAGCCACGGCAGCGCTGGCCCAACTCGGCCTCGAGGTAGCCCAGGCCCAGCTCGGCCAGGCCGCTCAGCAGGCCGCCGCGGCCGCCTGGTCCTACACCCACTTCCTGGGCTACCTGCTCGAGGCCGAGATCGCCACCCGCCACGAGCGCACCGTGGCCCTCAACCTCAAATTTGCCAAGCTGCCCTATCTGAAACGCCTGGCCGACTTCGACTTCAAAGAGCAACCGAGCATCGACCGTCGGCTCATCGACGAGCTGGCCACCGCGGCCGCTTCCTGCACGAGGGGCGCAACGTCATCCTACCGGGCCCTCCGGGCGTGGGCAGGACCAACCTGGCCATAGCCCTCGGCGTCCTGACCGCCGAGATGGGACACCGCATCTACTTCACCACCGCCGTCGAGCTTGCTCGTCGCATGGCCAAGGCCATGGCCGACAATCGTCTCACCCGCGAGATCACCAGCCTGGTGCGCCCCAAGCTGCTCATCGTCGACGAGGTCGGCTACCTCAGCCTGGAGCCGGCTCACGCCAGCCTTCTCTTCCAGGCCATCTCCGAGCGCTACGAGCGCCGCCAGGCCATCGTGCTCACCAGCAACAAGGCCTTCGCCGAGTGGGGGCAGGTCTTCGCTGGCGACCCGATCATGGCCTCAGCTGCCCTCGACCGGCTGCTGCACCGCTCGACCGTCATCAACATCCGCGGCGAGAGCTACCGCCTCAAGGAGAAGCGTCAGGCCCGCGCCGCGAGCACGAAGGAGGTGCCCCAGGACATCCCCCCGAGCATCTGAACTGACCCCTGGGGGGTCAATCCTGAATGCCCGAGAAGGGGTCACTTCTTCGTGCTCGTTGACACCCCCGCTCCCTGGGGGTAGCGTCGGTTCGAGAGGAGGCTCTGGCCGACGTGGCCGTTGCTCAAGGCCAAGGCCCGTCTACCAGATCCCCAGCCACCCTCTTGTCCTTCGTCCTGCACTCTTCCGGTTGCGCTCCCACGCCACCGCGACTGGCAGAACCTCGATTCTCGACAGGGGCTGTTGCCGCGCGCGCTTGCTCCATTCCTCGTCTGACAAGGGGCCAACGATGGTCTCGGCCCGCGCATCAAGAATCCACCAGCCCGGCCGCTCGCCTCCGGCCACTGGGGTGACCCGTGCCACGATGAACCTATCGTCCGATCCGAGATCGATCACACTGCCACCCATCGGGCCGTTGTCGGTTTCACCGTGTAGCCTAGCCCGCCAACTGCACCCGTTGACCGTGTAGGTCCATGAAATGTCGCTCCGCTCCAGGCAGTAGTTCCCAGCGATAGCGACGCTGTTGCCGTCGCTACCGCAGCCACTGAGGATACCCGCCAAGACCAGCAGCGCTACCGATCTCACTAGTTGGCGCATCCCGACGGCTCGGTCCAGGAGATGGAGATGGTCACGTTTCCGAACTCGGAGGGCTTGCCCCACGAGGATTGCGTGCCTAGGAACTCCGGCATGTGGAGAGCCAGCGAATTGAAGTTCATCGTATCACTGACCGTCACTGTCGTCGTTCCATTGCTGGACGGGGTCATGTCAACCCTGTAGGTGCCGAGGGCTTCGCGCCACGGATTCTCGATATTTGCTGGGTCTACTATGGGAGCGCCAGCGAGGCCTCCGGGCAGACTCGCTAAGGAGGGGTACGCTTGCCCGGCCGTGGTGAACTGCCCCGCTTGACCATAGATATAGCTATTACCTGGACCGCGCACCGAGTGGCCGGGCGCGGCTCCACCGTATAGCCCGTATGAGGCGTTGTATCCTGACAGTCCCGTGCATCCCTTCTTCCGGTGTTCCTTGCGCGCGTTCTCGACGCCGGGTGCACCCTTCATTTGATTGGCCGCGTCGGACGTGCTCCCGACAATCACGATCTCGTTTTCCCCCTCGCCGGTGAAGAAGTCACGGAGAATGTCGACGACTCTGGGCTCGTGCGGCATCCGATCAACCGGGTCCGGGTGGATGGTCGACTCCGGCTCGGTCAGGTAGATCAAAGGCGGTGCATTAGCCGTGACGGTTACGGTGTCGTTGCGGTAGACGTCGATCTCGTTCACGCTCGCGGACACCCACCCGTGGCCGTTCCAGCACTCGAACCCTGATCCTTGCTGTTCCGGCCTACAACTCGACAGCGGATACTGAAGCCCTGATGGGTCTGAGAAACTCACCGGGTTGCCGCCGCTGTAGGAGTAGCGACTTGGGCCGACACCGCCCTTGGCGGGGTCAGCAGGATCGGCCGAAACAAAGACACCAAGCTCACTATCATAGTAGCGAGCATGGAGATAGGTCAGACCGGTCTCCGCGTCCAGCCGCTCGCTGATGTAGCTCAGCGGCTCCCAGTAACTGGTGGAGTCGGCGACCTTCTGGCCGTACGGTCTGTAGGCACTGCGCAGGATGTTCACGCCAGTCCCGTCCGTCACCACTTGCACTGAGCCCAGCCGGTCCACGTGGAGCCAGCGGTTGACCGTACCGACACGCTCGCCGATCACGGTGCCGCCCAACCGTAGGTACTTCGTCACCTCGGCACCGCGGATCTCGTAGTCATCCCCCAGCGGATATAGCGTCGTCCCGCCCGGTGCCGTCTTCTTCAGCCGCGTACCGTCGCCCGCGTAGGCAAAGGATACGCCGTTGATCACCGTCGGCTTGTTCTCCACATTCCACTCGTAGGTCCGGCCGCGCCCCGAGAGCAGGTTGCCGTTCGGGTCGTAGGTCATCGCCTGTCCGGCCACGGTCGTAGGCGCGTGTGGTCTGGTCAAGCCGGGCAGAGGGTACGTGATGGCACCGATGCGCGAGTCCCAGGTCTTGCTTCCCACAATGTCGTACTGGAAGCTCTGGCTCTGCGCTGGGTCGTACAGGCTCGTGGCTGTGGTCAGCCTGCCCAGCAGGTCGTAGCCGTAGCTCCAGCTCTCGTAGGGGAAGGGGCTGCTGACGCTCTGCACCCGCCCCAGCACGTCCGGGGTGTACTGCAGGTCCTGGATTAGGCCGCCCGGCTCACCCGTCGAGGTGGTCTGGATGCGACGCAGCGCGCCGCGCTCGTCGAAGTCCCAGAAGGTGGTCGTGCCGTTGGCCTGGTAGCGCCACTTAGGCCGCCCGAGCGCGTCGTACGTGGCGTTCGTGACGAAGCCCGGCACGGTCTTCATGCGGCCCGCCGCGTCGTACGTGATCGGAGCGGCCGGCGTCCCGAAAGCGTCGCCGTCGGGCCAGGTGATCCCCGTCAGGTGGCCGCTCGTCGAGTAGCGTCGCTGCAGCGTGTACGTGACCCCGCCCAGCACGCGACTTTGTCGCACCTGCCGGCCGAGAGAGTCGTAGTCGTACTGTTCGGTGCCGTGGCCGTCGGTCATGGTCGTCAGCCGACCGGTGTTGAAGTAGCCCGTACGTTGCTCGCCGTAGCTGAAGGTGACGTTGGTACCGCCTGGGCCGTACGTGGTCTTGCGGATCGTCCGGCCGGTCGCGTCTGTCTGGGTCTCGGTGATCTGGCCCTTGGCGTCGGTCTGGGTGGTGGTGCGGTTGATCGTGTTGTAGGCCCAGCTCCAGGTTCCCGAATCGGGGTCGGCGCGCTGGAGCAGGCGTCCCAGCGAGTCGTACGTCCAGCTCCACTCGTTGCCCGCGGGATCGGTCATGCCCACCCGCTCGCCGCGCGCGTTGTAGGTCAGCTCGCTCGCCACGGCGCGGCCCTGGTCGTCCTCCTGTTCGGTGCGCCGTGTGCGGCCGAAGGCGTCCAGGTACGTCGTGGCCGTGCGGCCAAGCGGATCCGTGGCGGTCTGCTGCCAGGCGCCGTAGGCCACCTGGATCTGGTGGTTGTCCGGCAGGACGGTTGTCACCACCCGGTCGAGGGCATCGTAGCCGTAGCTGGTCACCGGGCTGCTCGCTGCGCCGGCGTAGTACGGCTGCTTCTGCCACGCCAGGCCGCCGCGGGCGTTCTTGCCCTTCTCCGACACGATCGTCTCGGCCAGGCTGGGGCCCTTGCTCTCGGAGCGGTAGCTCCAGCCGAAGCCGTCGAAGTAGTCCTGCTTGAAGTAGTCGCCCGTGCCATCGCCGGGCGAGGGCGAGGGGCTCTCGGCCCGCGTGCGCTGTTGCGTAGGCGAACCCAGGTTCAGGTAGGTGTAGTTCTCGAACGTGCCCAGGGGGCCGCTGCGAGTCTGCACTCGGCACAGGGCGTCATACGAGACCGTGGTGCTCAGGCCGTTCGCGTCCGTGGTGGTCGCCGGGGCGCTACAGATCCAGTCCCACTGAGCGGTCTGGGCCTCGTTCAGGGAGTTTCTCACCTCAGCCGGCCGGAGGTGATAGGCCGAGTCCATGGTGACGCTAACCGGGGCCGAGGAGGGGTAGCTAACCGTCTGGACGTTACCCCAGGCGTCGTAGGTCATCGTCGTGTCTTCGTAGGCTCCGACAGTGTCGAGCCACTTGCTCGAGCGGGTCAGGCGACCCGCCATCGGGGGCGTACCGGGGTCTTGGTAGTCATAGCCATAGGCCGTGCGCCGCACCAGCGTCCCCGCCGGCCCCGCTCCCTCGCGCAGCTCCTCGGCGGCGGGGCGGCTGACGATGTAGGCGGTGGTGTTGGCGGCATACTGCGTGACCGCCGTGCGCTCGTCGCCAGCGACGTCGTAGTCCCCGTGCTCTGTGACCTGGGTGGGGTTCCCGTAGGAGTTGTAGGCGTAGGTCGTGTACGTGCGCTTGCTCTCGCCACCCGTGCCGTAGGCGTAGCTCCACGACCCGGTGGGCAGGCGGAAGTACGGCGCGGCCGCCGGCAGGGCCGAGTACTCCTGCTCGCTCTTGGCCAGGAGCGCTCCGCCGCCGGCGTGCGCCTCTGTCCGCTCGAGGAGCGGACCCACCTTCGGATCCTGCAGGAACCAGGTCTCGTTGTACGGACAGGCGGCTTCGCCGGGCAGGCAGGGCTTCGTGACGCGCGCGTAGCGGAAGCCCAGGTAGCGCCGCTCCAGGCGGTCCATGAAACCGCCCGAGTACGTGTAGGACGTGGTCGACACGCCCCCGCGCCCGTCGTTGGTGGTGATGCCCGTGACCGCGTAGCGCGGCGACGGGTTGTTCGTGCTCGGGAAGGCCGTCGTGGCCGTGTAGGTCACGCTGACCGTCCCGCCCAGGGGGTTCTGGTACCCCGCCAGCAGGTCGCGGCTCTGGCCCGACGTCCCGCCGAACGCCACGGGCGTCGCCAGCTTGTCGCACAGCAGGTCCATCTTGGCGTCGCCGTCGAAGTCTCCGCCCCGCAACTGCCCCTCGCACCAGCTCGTCTTCCAGGTTTCGGCCGCCCCCAGCCCGCTGGCGTCGCTCCAGTCGCGCACCTGGATGTCGTTCACCGCCCCGACCGCGTTGTTGCAGACGATCTCGCTGGCCCCGTCGCCGTCCACGTCGGCCGCGAAGACCTGGGTGGTGGGATCGGTCTCGCCAGGGACGAACGGGCACCACGTGCCGTACGTCCCCTGCTCGACGAAGCTACGGCCGGTCGAGAGGGCGATCTTGCCGTTGTCGACGCAGTGGGCGTCGGTGCGCCCATCGCCGTTGAAGTCCCCCAGCACGTAGTGCGCCCCACAGAACGTCTGGCCCAGCTCCCCGAAGGAGGGGTACACGAAGGTGCTGCCGGTCGAGACGTAGACCTGCAGGTGGCCGTTGCCGATGCAGGCCCAGTCGTCCTTGCCGTCGCCGTCGAAGTCGATGGCGCTGGTCTGCTGATCGGCCGGCGGGGCGCAGCCCAGGTTGCCCCAGTACGAGAACTGGAAGGAGCTGCCGGTGGAGCGGCCGATGATGATCGGCGACTGGGCGACGTTTGGCGGTGGCGTCGTGCTGCTGTCCCAGTTCTGCCGGCATGAGACGTCCAGCCGGCCGTCCCCGTCGAAGTCGCCCGCCCCCAGCGCCACGTACGCGGTCTTGCAGTTGTAGTGGTAACCCGTGGCCGGGTCGGTGACGGCCGCGCTGCCCCAGTTGACCGCGTCTGCGAAGGCCGCGCCCGTCGACAGAGTGACGAGGAAGTCGGCGTTGTAGGGACTGAAGGCCGCCAGGTCGGTCTTGCCGTCGTTGTTGAAGTCGCCGGTGAGCGCCCGGCTGTAGTCATAGCCCGTGCGCCAGACCACGGGGTCGGCGAAGCCCGCCCCGGTCGAGAGCCGCACGCGCATCTGCTGCGTCTGGTTGGTGTAGCAGGCCTGGTCGGTGCGCCCGTCCCCGTTGAAGTCGCCCGTGAGGAGCTGCTCGCCCCAGCACCAGCCCGCCACGTTCTGCAGCGAGCCCGAGATCATGACCGAGCTGACCACGTCCTGCTTGCGGGTCAGGGTGGCGACGGCCGCCAGTGGATAGCCCACCTTCGAGCCCGCCGGGCGCTCGCGCAGGAGCTGGCCGTTCTTCTTCCACTGCACGGCGCCGTTGTTGACCTCGATGCGCAGCACGTCGCCGTAGTTGGCGTTCCAGGGACCGTAGGACGTGCTCTTCTCGTAGGCGTAGACGACCACCGGGCCCGGCGAGCCGCCCTGCTCGCTGAAGGCGTAGTCGATCTCGGCCGGCGCGAAGTCCTTGACCTTGCGGCTCAGGCCCCAGCGCTTGGGATAGCCGCCGAGCGCCAGCGCCTCCATGTAGCCGTTGCCGCTCGACAGCGCCCGCGTCGAGCTGCCGCGGGCGTCGTAGTCGCCGTTGACGCCGTCGATCTTCTTCAGCGTGTTGGTGGGATCGACGGCCTCGGTCTTGACCAGCTCGGACCACTCCACCGGCTCCGTGGTGCCTCCCGGGGTGGGCGGCTGGGAGCCCTGGGACACGAAGGTGCGGCCGGCAGCGTCGGTGGTGTAGGTGAAGGTGTGCGGCGGCAGCGAGGTGCCGCCGGTGATCAGGCCGTTCGTGTGGACGAGATCCTTGCCGAACTGCTGCACGCTGGCCAGCAGCGAGCGGCCCGTCTGCGGGCTGGTCGTGTAGGTCAGCTTGTAGCCCCGGATGTGGCCGACGCCCGGCATCCAGACGATCACGCTCAACAGCCGCTCCGTCGTGCGGCCCAGGTCCGCTCCGCGGGCGTAGGTCAGCACGTCGGGACGAGCCTCCCGGGCCAGCCACACCGCGTAAGGCCCATAGGTGACCGTGCTCGGGTAGCAGTCCGTCGTGCACTGCCACGAGTAGTTGACGGTGTTGCCCAGGGTGTCGATCACCTGGCTCAGGCCCCAGCGGTAGGTCCCCTGGGCTGCGCTCATCAGCGACGTGTAGACGGAGCGCACGCCGCTTTTCTCCCAGACCGTCCAGGTGTTGCTGGCCGCGTCCAGCTTGATGCGCTTGAAGTTCTCGTTCTCGGTGGCGTGCGTGCCGCCCGCCGCACAGCCCGGCGAGACCACGCCGGCCTGACAGGCCAGCATCTTGGCGCCGTCCAGCCGGAAGACGTCGCTGCCGTCCCAGCGCGGCGTGCCGCCCCCGGCGTTCGTGCGCTCGATCGTGCTGAAGCCCCCCAGACTCCAGCCGACGCCCACCAGCCCGTCGCGGCCCTCCGACGTGTAGCCGAGCGCCAGGTGTGGCTCGAGGCCGCGGAAGGGCGGGACTTCGATCGGAATGCCGTGGCCGAACGAACCGAAGAAGGGGCTCACCTGCTCGCTGGCCTTCTCCGCGGCCTGGGCGGCGGGGCTCGCGAGGGCGATCAGGACGACGACGAGGGCGAAACGGAGGGCACGCGAGTTCATCGAGGCACCGTGAGGTTGTCGGGTTCGAGGGAAGGAGACGGCGCGGGCGGGAGGTCGGGCGTGCAGCTCGTTCGCCGGCTGGAGGGAAGACAGACCACGCCACGAAAATCCAAGCGGCCTCCACGGGAGGGTCCACGCCGGACAGCGCGGACATGGAGCACGTCAGTTCAAACGGGCGGATGTGTATCAGACTCACCCCCCCATACGTCAAGCACAATCTCTGGCACCCCGAACATGCTCCGCATTGTGAGGTATCCCAAATGGTGTATTCGGCTCATGGCTCTGCTGCCCGGTTTCGTCCACCGCCTCTGCGGAAGGTCCAGGAAGAGCCCGGCTGCGCCACTAGGTCCGCGGGGGCTCGCTCCTCCCCGAAAGCACCAGCCTGTGACGACGAGCGTACCTGGCTGCCGGTGCTCAACGTACGATCCAGGCCCTCCGCGCGGCCTCCTTGGCCTCGGGACAGCTGGCAACAAAGTCGCCCTCGTCCCCGGTGATGGGCTTCGCCAGTGCGTGCCGGGCCCCGTCGAGGTTTGCGTTCTGGCCGGGTTGGGGCGGAGGGACCGGCCGGGCGGAATGGAGCACCGCGGGCCGGAGTCGGTCGAGATTCACATTCATACGGTGAGCGGAAACATACCGAACGCTCGTTATGTTTCTTGGCGTAGGATGGCCGTCAGCTGGAGGAGGTCCGCAATGCTGAACGCCCTGGTTCCCCTGCTCATCGCGCTGGCTGTCTTGGCGCCTCCCCTGGCCGCGGGTGCGGCCGAACGCCCCGTGGCGGTGACGACGACGGCGCACGAGGTGGTCGAGGGAACCTTCGCCGGGGCCACCGCTGCGGGCGTCGCGGTCCGCGTCGCAGGCCAGCGGCTGGAGATCGCCTGGGAACAGGTGGCGACGCTGTCCTTCGTCGGTGCCGTGGCGGCCGGCGGGCCAGGAGCAGGCTCGTCCGCGCCGTCGGGTCTGATCGGGACGCCGCCGTCGAGCTCGGGCGCGGCGCGGCCGCCGTCGGGGGTTGGCCGCTGCCAGGCCACGACGCAGAAGGGCACGCAGTGCTCACGCAAGGCGCAGGCAGGCTCGAACTACTGCTGGCAGCACCAGCGGTAGGGGTCTGGGCCCCGTGGAGGCCGACCGAATCCCGATACGTCCGGGGCGGGACCTACTCGTGCGGGCGGATGGGAGGTACCACAGATGAGGGCGGCCGCTCCCCCGCCCCACCGGGGACCTCGAGGTGGACCAGGGCGAGCTGCTTTCCCATGCGAGCGCGGCGCCACCCAGCTCGGCAACCACCTGCGACGCGACCTCCAGCCATTGCGGTGGACTCGCGAGCGCTAGTGGGACGTCACTTGCGGCGCATCCGACACGAGCGCGGCCTTACCTAGGAGGCAGTGGCCGAGCTCTCAGGCTTGGACCGGAGCTTCCTGAGCCTCGTCGAGAGCGGCAAGCGGAGAACCTCGGTGGAGAATCTCTGCTCCCTTGCGGCCGCTCTTGAGGTGCACCCTAGAATCTTCCTCGAAGACTGATTAGCGCCTCGGTGCGACACGGGCCTAGCCAGCGAGTGCCGTCTGCTTGCGTCCGTGCTCCCACCCATCCCGGCCGTCACCGCTGTCGCACTATCCCGCCCGCGCCTCCCGTCGCCGGGCCTAGGCGCTAGCCTCTTTCGCTCGCAGAACGACCCTAGCGCGACCCTAGCGTTGACCCTAGTGTCGGCGCGCGACCCGAAGCCCCTTGAGTGCGAGAGTCGCGGGCTGCCCAGGTGCCCCACGCGCTTCTGCTTGAGAGACAGGCATCGGCGCAGGCCTCATGTGGGGTCCACATTCGAGATGGACGGGTCCCACGCTCGCCGCTCAGGCCGACGACGACTACCGCGACCCCGCGATCGCCCCCATGGCGTTGGATTGGCGACCACTCCGGAGGCCACGTTCCGGCTCCCGCTCACGCCTCCGAGGGTCCTTCTGATCGACGGGAAAGGCCACTCCGGCTGACGTGCGGCTCGGTGTCGCAGCGAACCAGGCTCTTGCCCAGCCGGCCATCAAGTAGTCCAACTCCACCCACGCCCCACTCACGTCGGCGCTCGAGATCAGCCCGAGCTGTTCCGTGGCCAGCCCAGCGAAGCCGACCTGCAGGCCGAAGCTAGCCGGTGGATTCGGACGGACGGACGCCGCCTTCTCGAGGCCCTCGAGGGCGGCGGTGAGCCTGGGCTGGTCCTCAGGCGAGACCTCGGTGCCCGCGAGCACCGCCCGGACATCAGCCAGCCGCTCGCTCATGCCCGTGGCCACGTCGAGTGTGAGTGCGGGCGGAGACTGCGAGGCGATGCCGTTGAGACGCAGCGAGCTGCTGACGGGGTACGTGCCCGCACCGTCAGTCAAGGCGACCGCGAACCGCACCTTCTTCGCCTCCTGCGGCGCCAGGCTGAATGCCCACGTGGGCGGTTCTGTCTGAGTGGGGCTGTCATCGACCGCAGCCACAGTAACGCCCGCGGGGAGCTGCGCCGTCAGCTCGACACCGACCGGCAGGCCGGTTGGGTTGGAGACGGAGAACGAGAGGGGCACCACGACTCCGGCTCGGACCTGACGTGCAGAGTCCGGGGCAGCGTACGCCACTGCAGCTGCGAACAGCTGCAACAGGGCGGGCCGCGCCGGATCGCTGGGCTCGACCGCCGGGTCGAGTGCGAACGTCACCGACTGGCCTGAGCCGAAGTTGTTGATCGCAACAGCCACGGTGGATTGCGTCCCACTGGCCGCACCCACAGGCGTAGCCCCGGCGAGCTCTAGGCGCGACAAGGGACCCGTCACCTGTAGCGACTGGCCTGCCCCGAGCGGACTGTCGTCGAGAACGATGGTACGCGCTAGGGTGGGCAGGCTCCCGCGCAGGATCGCTCCCAGGGCTGGGGTGAGCCGTCCCGTGCTCCCCGCCGACCACTGCGCCCACACCAGGCCGTCCCCGCGGTGGGCCGCCTCACGCAGGTCGTGCGCGAACTCAGGCAGCGGCCAACCGCTCGAGTTCATCATCACGTAAGTGTTCCAGGCCCCCGACCGGAGGAGACGCCCGAACTCCTGGGGGTCCCCAGTCGTGGTCAGGCGCAGGCCGGCCAAGCTCTCGGCCAGGAAGGCCATCCTCCGTGCCCACCCGGTGGGGTCGACATCCTGCCCGCCGACGTAGGCCAGGACCCGTGGTGAGAAGTCGCCTGCGAGTGCGCTCTGCACGGGAGGGCCGGAGACCGTGAGCGTCGAGGCCGCCGCCGGGTAGGGCGTCCCAGCTACGTCGAGACCCAGCCGCAGGCTGTAGTCGGCCGGCGTCACGTCGAGAGCCGGCACGTCGACCGAGACGTCGGTGCCGCCCGCCAAGGGAACGCTGGCCGGCGTACCGAAACTGGCAGCGATGCTCTGATCGGCGGCAACCAACTCGAAGGTCGCTGTCCCGTCGGCCGTGACGTTCCCGGAGTTGGCCAGGTGGCCCTGGAGCACCAGCGGCTCCCCCACGCCAACGGGGTTCGGATTCGCCGAGACGGTTCCGCTCAGGACGACTGTCGGCGTCACCTGGAACGATGTGAGACCCCTGGCGACCACTGCCCCGCCCGAGTCGGCCACCTCGGCGCTCACGCCATACACGCCAGGCTCGGACTGCCCCACCGCCCACGGTGCCGCTGCAGTCACCGAGCCCAGGGGCCCGACGTCGGGCACGCCCACGGGCGGCAACGCGAAGACGGACGAGTCTGGCCGCGTGATCGACACGGTCCCCGCGAGGCCGCTGTAGCTCGCCCCGGCGGTCAAGTTGGTGACGCTCAACGTGAAGCTGGCGTCCGCGTTGGCCGGGTAGCTGGGTGCTGTCGACACGCCCATGGCAAGACTTGGGACCACCACTGTAGAGGTGGAATCGTTGTTGTCCTCGGAGAACTCGGTCACGACGCTCGATGGGTCGACCCTAGCCAGAATCTCGTGCGAGCCCGCCGCCCCGAGGACGTTCCAATCCACATGGAGCTCAACTGAGCCACCCGGGGCCAAAGCGGGAACGGTAGCGCTTCCGACCGGCACCTCGGCCTCGGTCAGCGCTACAGTCGTGGCCGCCGCGACCGTGGGGCCGGCATTGGTGACGGTCACGCCTAGACGCCACTCCCCCGCCGGCGTTACCGCTTGGCCGAGCGCTGGGCTCACGACCAAGTCAGGCAAGGAGGTGCCGTACTCGAAGGGCGTCCTGCGCTCGCTCGTATACCCGCCGCCCACGGCCCGGGCCACCAAGTCGTGGCGGCCTGGGGGAGCCCCCGTGACGGGGACCTCGACCTCTACAATGCCCGCCTGGGTGAGTTCGCGCGTGGCGACCGGCTGGTCGTCCACGTCGAGCTCGAGGGTCGCCGGCGAGCTCACGAAGAGCACGACGGTGGCCTGGACGGTCTCGCCCGGAACCGGATAGGCGTACTTGTCGGTACTGACTCCTAGGACGGCAGCAGGGCCGACATCGAAGGCCACGCTGCCGGAGGCGAGCAGAATCTCCCCCTGATAGATCCCGTAGGTGAACCTGTGCATGCCCGCGACGACCGAGGCCATCGGCCAGGACCGGACGTCGAGCAGGTCCTCCTGCGGATCTAGGCCCAACGGAACCTCACCGAGAAGCGCCGTACCCCCTTCGGGGTCCACCAGGAAGCCACGCAGTGTCACGGACGCTGACCGGTTCGCGTTGATGAGCAAGCGGGACTTCATGGTGTCGCCGGTCTCGTAGCGGCCCTGATCCAGGCGCGCCTCGAACACCCGTACGCGCAGGCCGGACACGTCGAAGGGCACCTGCCCGCCCGCCCCTGCGCCGATCGCCGTGGGGGTGAAGCTCCAACTCACGAACTGCGTCCCAGCGGGGATGTCTCCCGCCAGGGTGAAGCTCCTGCTCGTCGGACCTGTCACCTCGAGCGTCTCCGAGTAGGCCGGCCCGGTCAGCGTCAACGAGCCGGCAACAGTGGGGACGATCTCGATGCCCACGGTGTCGCCCGGCGCGTAGACAGATGCGTCCAACGTCACCCGCACCGCCGGGTCCGCCGCCCACAGGTGGTACGTATTGATGTAGAGCGACCGGCCCAGTGGATGGCTAATGCCGAGGAACACGGGCTCGCCTGTGATGGCCGGCAGGGGGATGTCGAAGGTCTCGTTCCCGGCCGGATCCACCACCACAGTCCTCGTCTCGTCGAAGTCGGCGTAGTGCACGCGAACGAGGTACTCCGCGCCGAGGCCGGTGCTGTCGTTCTGGATCGAGACGCTGAAGTGCGCCGTGGCACCGGGCGCATAGGCGGGCTGGTCGAGGGTCGCGTTCACGGTCAACCGGATGCCCTCGATCTGGATTCTGGCCTCCTGCTCGAGGCGCGGTTGCCCCGGCAAGTCCAGGCCATAACGTAGAACGTAGGTCTTGGCTTCGACATCGTCGTCCACGTAGACCCGGAAGCTGACGTCCGCGTCGGAGCCCGGGGCCAGGTCGACCTGTTGCTCCCTTTCCTCGTCGAAGACCGTCATCCAGAGGTTGGCGGCGCCCCGTTGGTGGCCAGTGTTGCGCACGCGGAAGACGAGGTCGCGCCAGCCTCCGCTCGGGAAGCTCTGGCCGTCCGGCGAGGCCACGACACCAAGCTCGGCCGACAGGACCTCCACGTTCACGGCTTCCTCGTGAATGACGTTTCCCGTGGAGTCGACCAGGCGCACGGTGTACGCGTTGGGTCCCGGTGTCGCTCCGGCCAGATCGATGTCCAGTGAGGCCGCGGTGGTGTCCCCCGCGGCCACGAGCACGGCCGTCCGGGGTCCGGAGGGTCCGATGGCCTGCAACTCGCCGTCGAAGTCCTCGATGCCTGAATTGGTGACCTCAATCACCAGCGGCCACACACCCCCGCTCACTGCCCCGGGCGTGACGGTCATTCCCACGCGGGTGATTGGTCCGATCCGGAGCGGTCCGGGTCCCTCCCATGTAAACGCGATCCCCGTCGCCTCGGCTGTGAACTCGGCCGTTCCGTCCGCCAGATCGAAGTCGAGGGTGTCATCGAACCAGAACCCCGGCTCGAGGTCATAGGTGCGGATCCGGGTCTGGCTGGCCGAGCCGGCCGTAAGACGGAACGTCACGGTGACAGGGCCGGCCACTCCGCCGAGCTTGGCCACCCGCACCGGCAGCCGGGCAGGCCCGGGTTCGAACGCCTCGGGCCCGCCGTACCGCACCAGAAGCCCCTCGGACAACCTCACGGTTCTGGCCAGAGTCGTCTCGAGATCGCCGGTCAGAAGCGCCGTGTAGGTCGAGTCCTGCGCGATCTCGCTCGAGAAGGAGACGTCCTCAGCGCCATGGACGGGCACGGTCACCGTCTCGACCTGACGTGGCCCACCCTCGGGGCCGTAGTCGACCGTGACGCTACCTGGGAACGTCCCAGTGTTCCTCAGGCGCACCTCGCCCCCGAAAACCCCGCGGCCCACCCCGGTCTCGAGACGAAGGCCGAATGTCTGGCCCAGGCCCACGGGCGCTGGCACGACTGAGGGCGGCACCACAACGCCAGCGCTCTGCCCGCACGGCAGGCTGGCAAACGGAGCTACGACGTCGGCACGAACAAGACCATCGCGGGCCAGCAGAACCTGAACGCGGTTGATCTCAGTCGGACCTCCCCCGGCGACCGGAGCATGCCAAAAGAACACCAGCGTGTCGCTCGGGAATTCCCTCCCCGTACCGTCCGTCTCCCCCGCCCCGTAGAGCTGGTGGCCGATGAAGCCCGCCTGGCTCGTGTCGTAGAACGCCAGAAGCCCCGCCAGCATCGCGCCCTGCGGGTTGTAGAGGTCGCCGAGGCACAAGCCACCGGCCCCGGTCGGACCGGGTGCCCCCACGGGGACGAGTTCGA
This sequence comes from Vicinamibacteria bacterium, assembly GCA_039812725.1. Lineage (GTDB taxonomy): Bacteria > Acidobacteriota > Vicinamibacteria > Fen-336 > Fen-336 > JBDIBD01. Next base: position 71,592 of record JBDIBD010000001.1, read on the forward strand.
CGAAACCGAATGCACTCTGCCTGAAGCGGTCGTAGATCTGGCCACCCAGTGTGACCGGGAATGGAAGGGGGCCCGTGAGGTCCTCCAGGCCGGGCCCCATCAGGACGTCCATGTCACCAGCGTCGGCTTCCACGGTGGCCACTCCGGTCGCCGCCAGCTTCACCATCGGCGTCGGAGCCACGAGATCCGCTTGCATGCTCGGCTCACCGGCTCGTACCACGACGCTGCTGAGGGTGAGGGGGTAGGAGGGATCACTCACCCGCTCGACTCGGGCAACCAGGTTGAACTCTCCTTCGCTGATGCCGAAATCGGCTGGCACGCAGGTCACGGTGAACGGATGATCAGCTCCGGGGCTGAGGCCGAAAGCCTCGTACAGGATGTCCTCGCTGCCGAAGGAGTCACTCTGGATCGAGACCCTGAGCACCAGGCCGGGCTCATCCGCCAGGCCGACGTTGCGCACGAGGCCCGAGAAGGTCATGCCTTGGGAACCGCGCACCAGCGTGGGGGGTGCTTCCGTCGCGACCGCAAGCCCATTCGAGACGACCAGGAATGGATCGGTCGCTTCGACCAGGTGCACACCGTCCCGGTTGAGCACGTAGGCTCGCGCCGTGTACGCGCCGTCGAACCAGGGGGCAGCGGTCGTTACGGTGCGAGTCTCCATCGCGTTTGGTGCCAAGGACACCGGCCAAGTGCGCTGCCATTCGACCCAACCTGGACACACGGGCGTGCCCTCGGCCGACCGAAGCACCAGTGCCGGCGCCTCGACTGGCGCGAAACGCAGCAGCATCTCCTCGCCAGCCAGGGCAATGAAGCTCGCGTCTGCGGACACCAGCCAGGGCAGCACGTCCGTCGTCCCGTAGAGCGCCTCCGTTGGCTCGTGCAGTGCTCCAGGGGACATCAGGGCCACGTAGTCGAGCCGGCCGTACTCGGATCCATCGTGCGTCAGTCGCACCCGGAGCTCGGTTGCACCAGGGGGAGACACGCCGGCGAGGTCGACCACGTCCCAGTCGAAATTCGGGCCGAAGCCCCGGATGCCCTTCTCGACCCAAGTCGAGCCATCCCAGACAGAGACATGAACGCCGGTCCCAGCCGCGAACCTCGGGCGGCGGCGGCTCTCGTGCAGCTCGCCCCCGCTGGTGTCACACGGACTCGCAACCTCCACCCGAAGCAGACCCGCGAGGGGCACGTCCGGGCCATTTGTCAGCGTGACCGTAGCCAGCGAGGGGGCCCCTTGCGCGTAGACTTCCTGGTCCATGGCCACCGTCAGAGAAGCCGCCGTCCCGGAGATGGAGACTGCCCGCTCGGACCGGACGAATGCGCTGCTCTCCTGCGCAGTCGCTGACGCCGACAAGAGGTAGGTCCCCGCCGCGACCTGTTCGGGCAAGGTCAGGGGAACACCCAGCTCTTGACCGGGCGCCAACATGATCGGAGCAGAGACGTCGATCGGCGGCGCAGGCAGCGTCGCGTGGGTCAGGCGCACGAGCACATCCTGGCCGGTTCGCGCCCCCCCGGTGTTGCGGAACGTGGTCTCCACAGTCTGCCCGGCGGCGAACGGCCCGGCCGGGATCTCGATCTCGACACGACTGTTCCGCACGACGGCCGCGAAGCTCAGCCGCCCCAGCCCCGGCACGTCGACGAACCCGGAGTGAGGTCCGCCCCTCGCATCAGCCGGGACCGCGAATGGGAATGACAGGTCGGCGGTCCCCCCGGGGAGGATGTCGATCGTCTGGGGCGCGAACGCGCCGAACCCTTCGATTTCCCCTGAGACGAGACCCGTCTCGTGGGCGTTCCCGTCGTTCCGCAATGAGAGTGCCACCGCTGAGGCCTGCCCGGCGTCGAGAATAGGGATCGCTCCGGCAACTCCTGTCAGCAACGCCACAACCGGCTTGCTCTCTACCGTTGGACGCCCGCCCTGGAAGCCACTTTCGGCCCGCAGCAGAAGCCGCCCAACCCGGTAGTCGGGACCCAAGGCTGGCAGGGTCCAGGTGAACGTTTGTACCTCCTGTGGCGAGAGGACCAGGGGCCCTTGGGACTCCCACAGGATGTCGCCCCGCTCGCCCCGCAGCTCGGCGCGGAGAGTCCCGGCCGTGACCGGCACCGCCGCGGGATTCTCGAGCGTCCACGAAACGACGTTGCCGCCGTCTCGAGACCACGTTGGCTGACTCAGGCTGACCGATCGAGGGTCAGGCGCGGCAACCTTGACAGCCCACCCAGCGCGGTCGACCACTCGAGCCCCGACGAGCAGCACCACGTCGAAGAAGTCGTCGGAACGCGGCCGTGTGGTCGGGATCGTCACAGACAAGGACCCCTGCCAAGTGGCCAACGCTGGAACAGTGACGGACTGCTCCACGGAGACGCCGTCACGGCCAGTTAGCCGCAGCAGACCAGACCACGGGACCGCCTCGAGACTCTGAACCGTCACCGGAACAGCGACCACCTCGCCGGGAGACCTCACCACCAGGTCCCGAGGCACCGTGACCTTCGCCTTGATCGGCCGCGCGCGAAAGCCCTTTCCAGACGAAAGTGCAAGCGGCCAAGGCTCGCTCGGGACGTGCAAGTTCTCATCCTGGACTCGCTGCGGCCCCCTTTCCTCGAAGGCGTGCAACCAGAACCGCCCGAGGGTCACAGTGGGCGAGACGACCACCTCCCGCTCGGCCGTCTCATGGGCGCCGATCGTCAGCTCTTCGAGAAACTGCGGCACCCCGTGGTTGACTTCCCAGTAGGTGTGCAGGCGCTTCGGCGCATCGCTGCTGTTGGTCAGCCGGTACACGAAGCGGGTGGGATAGTCGAGAAGGGTCTCCTCCCCGTCAGGCATCAGGATCGTGGCCTGTAGGTAAGGCGGACGGTAGGAGCTCGTATCCGGCGGCTGCGCCACGACGATGCGCCCGGTGTCGTCTTCGGATACCGGCTGCAGCGTCTGCCCAGTTGCATCCAGCAGCTCGTAATCGACGTGGTAGATGCCCAACTCGGCACTAGGAGGGAACGTGTAGCTGAACGGCACCTCGCTGCTGCCACCGGCAGGGACGGCAGCGGGAAGGATCTGTTCGCTCACGACGCGATCCCGAGCGGGGCTCATTAGCATCAGCCTGACCTGGGAAGCCTCCGCCGGACCGAGGTTCCTGACTGTTAGGTCGAGGCTGGCCGAGCCGCCTGGGGCATGGAGCGACAGATCTCCGGGCTTCTTCGCCCAGGCTATGGCATCGCGGATGATCGCGGCGGCGCCAGAGCCCGCCTGGTTGTATCCACCCCAGTCGTCGTAGCTGGAAGACACGATGACCCAGCCCTGTCCATACGGGTACATGAACATGGCGGGCAGGCTGTTCTTCGTCCGGCGGAGCAGCACGATAGACTCCTCCGGAATGCTATCGAAGAACCCGTCGAGTGCCGCGGTCACGAGCGGGGCCGACTGCGATGCAAGCACCGGGTGGAATGTCTCGACATACGCCGCGTTCCACCAACACGAGTTGTCTTCGAACCAGCCCCAGCCACGGATGGGCTCCCCAGAGGGGGTCGGCAGTGCGTCGTAGTCCCACGCACGTTGCTGCGAGAAGACGAGAAGGCTGCCCCCCGAGTCCACGAACGCTCGGACCTCTTCCCGTATCTCCCGGGATGCCGATAGCCCCGAGAGGGCACCAGACGGCACTACTAGAACTGCTGGCGCGCCATCTGCCTGGTTTGGGCCGGCGAGCGAGTGCAGGCCTGCGACGTCGACCGTGAGGCTCTGAACTCCCACGGCGTCGAGGGCTCGTGCGGTGCCTTCCCACAGCCCTGCGGTCAGCACCACCACGCGGGCCCTCCTGTACTCGAGATTGGATGCCGCTGACGGCTCAGTGGCCATCGTGCGCGAGTTCACTCCAACCTGTGTGGTGGCAGCGGCCGCATCGTCGGGAGTGTCGTTGGGTCGGGCCGGAGGCGGGACTGGGCAGTCCTCGGGGCAGGATTGCGCCCCTAGTCCGCTAGCGGCCAGGAGTAGCACCACGCACAGCGTGCTGAGCACACTGAAGGTACGCATCCGCCAAATGGTGACCATCCCTACTCTCCGGGTGTTGGTGTTGGCGTGGGCGTCGGGGTCGGCGTGGGCGTCGGCGTGGGGGTCGGCGTGGGCGTCGGCGTGGGCGTCGGGGTCGGCGTGGGGGTCGGGGCAGGTGTCGGAGTTGGCGAGGGTCCAGAAGCACAGGTATCGGTCTGCCAAGCGCACTCGGCCTCGCGGGCCTCCTGCTCGGTATCCCGGTTGTTGATTGCCTTCAAATACCTCGCCCAGGCGTCGGCCTCCTTGTCTGCCTTGACGTCACACCCACATTGGGCCCCCGTGCAGTTGTTGATCCGCGCCAGCTCGTCTAGGTAGGTCTGGTAGGCGGCGTGCACGATCCTCTCCATCGCGACACGGTGCCCGCACTCGTGCACCTTTACCGACTCGTAGGTATGGAAGCCGTTGGGGCACGGATCGGCACACGCAGTCGGGCGCGACTTGTTATAGCCGGGGTTGTAGTTCGGAAGGACCCACGTCGGTCCGTGTCGTCTGATATCGGTTGTGAGGGCTGCTAGACGTGGCGGGATCGTGCGAGTCGCGGTGATGCAACCCTGCGCATCGCTTCGCACGCGTGGACGTGTGCAGCCCGCGACCACTTGGCCTCCGTGGGCGTTCCCGCAGTCGATAACGGTGCTGTTCGCTACCTCCTCGTCAGGTGTTCGATGCGTGGCATAGGTCGAGAGGTTCGGAGGCGGAGGGATCGCACAGGCATCTCGAACCGTCGCCGCACGCGGGAGCTCCAGAGAGCTCGATTTCGCTGGAGGCTTCAGCAGGAGGCTCGCGAAGTCCATCTGGTCGGGCACCACGAGCATGATGCCCACGATGTTGCGGCCTTGCGTCACGACGACCTCTACCTCCGAGCTGCCCGGCCCGATGTCGATGTCGGTCTGGCCGCTGGTGTTCTCGGCGAACAGCAGATGCCGACCTGCGGGCACGCCTCGAAGACTGAACCGACCCAAAGCGTCGGTGGTCGTGACCACAGAGGACTCGTGGTCCAGACCGACTGCCGAGACCCGAACACGTGCTTGCGGGACTCCGGCAGAGGTAGCGGCGGTCCCAGACAGCGTCATCCCCGTCACACCGAACGCAAACTCAGGAGTAAGTCCCAGCACTACAACGGCTGCCATTCCTAGCCACCGGCCAGCACGCCGATGAGTCGGCCCATGCACCGCACTCATGGCAGCCTCGCACGGAGAGTTCCACCTTCCCCGAAAAGCTGAAGCACTGGCTCGGATGGCCCACGAGGGGTCTGCGCGCCGAGGGTAACAAAGGGCGCCCTGCCGTCGTACATCCGGAGCGCCGGACGGGCGCCACCCTCCTGGACCAGATAGCTGGATGGTCCGCTGCTGTCGCCGAGACGAAGCTCGGTGCCGCCGACACTTGTCGCCAGCGCAACCGTATGTGCTGGCGTGAACATGTTTAGCGTGCTGGCGCTCTGGGACGCGGCAAGTCGAATCGACGGTCCGCCGCTCTCCGTGCCAATCCGAATGCTCGCCTCATTTGTCGGGTCAAGCTCAAGGACGAGCTGCTCCTGACCGCGGGTGTCGAGGAACCTCAGCCTCGGGCAGGGCTCCTGCAACGACGCTGCTTGACCATGCCCGGTAGTGACGATGGTGTCGACGATGTCGAGGACGATCCGGGGCCTCCCGGCGCTGTCTTGCAGGGTCAGGTTTCGCGCTCTAAGAGTCTCTTCTCGACCAAGCGACGTGGTGGCAGCCACCGTCACGAGCGCCGCACAGATAGCCCCCAGGATGATCTCCCGGCGCCGGCGCCAGCGCGCCTCTCCTTCGAGCGCGTGGAGCCTAGCTAGTACTTGTGTCGTGGTCGGCGTGTCCAATGCACAGCTCCTTTGGAACAGATCAAACTCCCGGCCGGCGAGCCCACCAGGGCCACGGTGGTGGTGGTGGTGGTGGTGCGGCGACGCCCCCAAGGGACAGTGCCGCAAGCGCAAGGCCCAAGCCTACTGTGGCCATACGAGTTCGACGTGAGTGCTCGTGCCGGAGACTACCGTGACGGTCGCGAGGGTCGGAGTGCCCACGGCGACCAACCTATAGGTACCCGGGGCCGGACCTGCCACGACGAACTCTCCGCCAGCATCGGTCTTCGCCGTGGCGACAGTTCGTCCGTCGACCGTAACTAGGAAGACGAATCTGTTCGCGAGAGCCGCCCCTGACGCTTCCCTGAAGGTACCCGTGACGTTCGTCGCGCTGCCGGGGTCGTAGCTTAGCGTCGTGACCGAGGTGGCGCCCGCAGCAGCTACCGCCAGCGGGCCGCTCCGAACGGACGCGTGCCCCAGGGGGGCCAACTCCACGACGTACTCTTCCCCGACTGGGATCCCAGAGAAGACGAAGCGGCCGTGATCGTATTTCGGCTGAGGAAAGTAGGTCGCTCCGGGCGCGCTCAAGGAAGGAGGGATGACCTCGTTCGGAGAGGCAACTATCCCTCCCTTGAGCACCTGGACCTCTATCGTTCCTCCGGGAGTCAGGCGGCGATCGATTCGTGTGACCTTGCCCGCAAGGACCTGGACCTTCTCGATGTTCCGAAGCGGCTGCCCGGCGAAGAAATCCCCGGCAAGCGGCCGGCCCGAAGGCGGGGCGACCAGAGGTTGGTACTCTCCCGGGGCGACTCGATCCAGAGTGAACCGGCCCGCACTGTCGGTAGTGGCGCTCAGCCAACCGACAGTGACCTCTGCACCGGAGACGGGTTCACCGCCAGGGTCGAGGATCCTTCCAGTGACTGTGCCCGTTTGGGTCTGACCGCCCAGGGGCATGCCACAGGCGAGCATGACGATTAGGAGGGCACTCCAGGGAGCCATGATCGTCGTTTCGTAGAAGGGAACCCGCGGCTTGGGCCACGCCCGGCTGTTGGGAGTCAGTCGCATGGATGTCTCCCGTTGCGCGCGGGCATCGGTGTCCGACCGCGTTGGGTGAGCCTAACACACACTGTAAGCCTCGTGCGGCCAGCGCTGTTGCCCTCCGTCTCACGGCCGCCCGTTGATGCCGCTCTGGTGCGCGTGCCCGGGCGCAGGCTCAGTTGCTCAGTAGAAATGGAACCACAGCAAGCCGATCACGCCCAAGGACCGCAGCCGTTTCAGAGACCGCGTGGACCAGGTCCCCAACGAGCTAGCCAGCCGGCTACTGGATGGCTCTGAAACACCCTTGGACGGCCTGGCACTGACCCTAATCTGACCCTAATCTGACCCTAGCGATTAAGGCAAGTCCGTAACGCATTGATTAGGCCGGGCGACCATGCATTCCTCTACCCACGGAAGACTGCTTAAAAGGCAGACACTCTAACCAACTGAGTTAACGCCCCGAGGGATGGTAGCACGCGGCCGAAAGCGGGCTGAGCGCGTCGGTGGCCCCGGGCGTCGTGGTGGGCCCCGCGACGCCGACGTCGCGCGTCAGGCGGCGAACGCATGCCTCGCGGCGCGCCGGTACTGGGACCCGGGCACCCGATCTGACGCACCGGAGCGGTGGAGCGAGGCCCACTTCCCGCCCCTGCAACGAAGGTCCAGCCCTCGCCTCACCTGGTGAGGCCAGCGAGGCCGGCCGACGGGCCGGCGCCTAGTCCGACTCGAAACCGGTCTCGCCCAGGCCGGAACGCTGCAGCGTCACCTCCAGGACGGCCGTCCCCCGGCGGATCAGCAGCCGCGCCTGGGGATCGCTCGCGAGCCGACGCTGGATCCTCAGCTGCTCGAGGTTCTCCACGCGTACGCCGTCCACCGCGAGGATGACGTCGCCCCTCTGGAGCGGGTTGTGCGTCCCGACCTCGACGACGCGCGCCCCCGGAGCCGTCCCACTCTGCAGTTCCTCCCGTCGCGCGGGCTGGGCGCCGCGCGGAAAGGCCGCGGCACGCAGATCGGCGAGGGCCTTGCGATAGTCCCCGCGGTCCTGGTGACGGATCAGGAGCTCGACCCAAGGCCCCTGGTTGTCGTAGCGCTCCGCCAGGTGGCGGGCCACTCGCTCGGCCTCCGCGAGGCGGCCCACCTTCTCGAGGGTCTCCGCATAGGTCGCGAGCCCGGCGTGGGAGCCGACCGCCGCCGCGTCCCGGGCCAGTTCCAGGGCCCTTTCGCGTCGGCCGTGCTCCAGATAGTAGTTCACCAGCCAGCGCACGTGGTTCGAGATGTGGACCCGGTCCCGCCCCTCCGCCAGCCAGCGCTCGTAGATCTTCGCGGCCTGCTCGGGCTCTCCGTGGTCGGCCAGGTACTCGGCCAGGCGCTCGCAGTCGTCCACGCTCATGTCGCACATGCGGCCGGCCCAGAGCTTGAACGCGGCCGGGTCGGACTTCTCGGCCACGTCCGCCAGCCACCAGAGCGCGTCCTGGTCGTACTCCGCCACGGGCCCGAACAGCTCCACGAGCGCCGCCAGCGGGGGCGGCTCGCCGTAGCGCGCCTTGGCGTACATGCGGCGGACCAGCGCGTGGTAGGCGTGACCCCGGGTGGCCTCGAGCACGGCGAGATCCCGGGACACGTACTTGCGCCGGTCCAACAGGCGCGTGTTGTAGCCGAACGCGGTCCCCCGGGGCAGCAGCGGGGAGAAATAGGACCGCTCGTGCGGGAGCGGGGGCGGCGTGCCGAAGTTTCTCGCGTAGAGGCCGGACCAGTTCGCCCAGGTCACCTCGGAAGGACGAGCGGCGACGACCGCCGCCGCGGCTGCCAGCGCCGGTTTGTCCTCCTGTGAGTTCTGCGCCGCGCGATGGGCGAAGAACGGGAAGAGCCGCAGCCCGCCGAAGCGACGGGCCATGGTCGCGCGGAACTCGCGGGCCTCGTCGCGCAGACCGTACTTGACCTCCAGGCACTCGTGCTGCGCGTCGGCCAGGGCGAGGAGGCTGCGTTGCTCGAAGCCGGCCCACAGCGGCCAATCCAGCACTCGCCGGCGGCTGTCGGTCTCCGAGTTGAGGGCCTGGCTGGGGTCGCTGCCGAGCTGCTGTCCCGTGGAGAGGTGGTAGGCCTCTGCCAGCTCGGCCTGCTCCACCTGCACGCCGATCGCTCCGAACCGGCCACAGGTCTCCACGTTGTAGTCGCGTTGGAAGGCGAGGCGGGCCCAGTCGGCCCGCGGGCTCCGGGCCACCCGGTCGAGGGCGTCGTTCACGTGGCTGGCATCCCGCGTGTTGCCGACCGCCATGAGGTAGGCGATCTGCTCGGCGAGAGTGGCCGAGCTCGGGTCGGGCAGGACACGCCAGTCCTGAACCGTGTGGAGGAGGAGGGCCCGCAGCCACGTCCGCTCGGACCCGCTGGCCTGCTCGGCCAAGGCCGGCAGCAGCTCGCGGAAGCCGTCGTGGCGCAAGGCGATCGTGCGGAGCATGAGGTCGGCCACGCGCCCCTCAGGGCCCGGCGCCGCGTCGCCCCTGTAGGCCCGGGCCAGGGCCAGGTGAGCGGCCATCCGGTTGAGGCCGGGACGCGCGTCGGCGAACACGGACGGGACCTCGCGCAGCTGGAACGCCCCGATCAGGGCCGCTGCCGCCTCGTGAAGGCATGCGTCCCGGGGCCGTTCGGCCAGCGCCTCCGAAAGCTCGCGGTCCAGGCTGGTCAGCGTCTCCACGCTGGGCGTCAACAGGCGCTCGAGGATGCCGGGGCTGGTGCACGCCCCGCCGCTCGACGGCCCCGACTGTGCGAGGGGCGCGAAGTTCTGCGGCGACCACAGGTATTCGCCGACCTCGACCTTGGACGCCCTCCCGCCACTGGGACCCACCTCGTACGCTGGGCCCGCTCCGGGGCTGGGTGACGTCAGGGGTGCGACGGTGGGTCGGGGCTCCCCTCTCCACGCGGCCATGCGGGCCGCGACCTCGCCCACCACCCACTGCTCCTCGGTCTGCGGGGCAGCCGAGCCTTGGGAGGGGTCCACGGCCGGCGCGGTCCGGCGACAGCCGCCTCCCAGGGCGAGAACGAGGACAAGCGCGAACCGGGCGGAAGCGGAGTGGTGGGCGATGGAGGGAGGGTGCACCATGGACGCAACGATACACTCGGCCGGCCTTGGGCTCGGCCGCGAAGCCCGGCCCGCCCCCTACTTCGGCCCGTAGCCCTGCTCCTTCATGCGCTGCAGGATGCGCTGGGCCGCGGCCTGGCCCCACTCCTGCCCGGCCTTCATCGACTCGGCCACGATCTGCGGCTGGGCCGCGATGAGCTTGCGCCCCACCGGGCTCTCGTAGAAGGCGATCAGCTGCCGGACGTCGTCGTGGCTGAGGTGGCGGTCGTAGATCGGGACGACCAGCTCGGTCAGCTGGCCCACGTTCATCTCGCCGCGCAGGTCGTCCCAGAACTTGGCCGGCACGGCCGGGTTCGACTGCTTGAAGGACACCAGCATCTGGTCCATCACCTGGGCGCCGAGGTTGCCGGCACCGGTCAGGTCGAGCAGGCGCCGGATGTCGCGGACCTTCTCCGGGCTGACCGCCTGGATGCCGGACTTCGACGGCGTCGGCTGCTGCGCCGGAACGGCCGGCGCCAGGAGCAGCAGGAGCGCGGGGACGACGAGCGCGCGGCGGGTCATGGGGGCTCCTTGGAAGGTTGGCGGGCGGAAGTCTAGCAGCGCCCGCCGCGCGGCGTTCAGGCTCGTGCGGCGCCCTCCCGGAAGGCGCCCCGGAGGACGGCGCCCCTACTCCTCGAACCAGCGCGCCACGGCACTGTTCGAGCGCAGGATCGTGTCGTGGCGGTCGGGGCCGGTCGAGATCAGGCCGATCTCGCAGCCGGCCAGCTGGCTCAGCCGCTCGACGTAGCGCTGGGCGGCCGGCGGCAGGTCCTTCCACTCGCGCACGCCCGCGGTGGACGACTGCCAGCCGGGCACGACCTCGTAGACCGGCCGGCACTCGGCCAGCACCAGCGGGTCGCCCGGGAAGTCGCGCAGCTCCTGGCCGCGCCAGCTGTAGGCGGTGCAGACCGGGATCTCGGCCAGCTCGTCCAGCACGTCGAGCTTCATCAGGGCCAGCGTGTCGAAGCCGTTGACCGCCACCGAGTAGCGCGCCACGACCGCGTCGAACCAGCCGCAGCGCCGGGGCCGGCCCGTGGTGGCGCCGAACTCCTTGCCCTTCTGCCGCAGGCGCTCCTCGGCCTCGCCGCCGATCTCGGTCGGCAGCGGCCCGGCGCCGACGCGGGTGGTGTAGGCCTTGACGATGCCCAGCACGCCGTCGAGGCGCGTGGGCGCCACACCCGTGCCGGAGCAGGCCCCCGCGGCGCCGGCCGAGGACGAGGTCACGAACGGGTAGGTGCCGAAGTCCACGTCGAGCAGGGTGGCCTGGGCGCCCTCGAACAGCACCGAGAAGCCGTGCGCGATCTGGCGGCTCAGCACCAGGGCCACGTCCTGGATCATCGGCCCGAGGCGCTCGCCGAAGCCGGCCAGGTCGGCCACCAGCCGGTCCCAGTCGACCGAGGGCGGCTGGCCGGCCCCGCGGCAGACCTGCTCGTAGTGGCGGCGCGCGTCCTCGAGCTTGGCCGGCAGCGTGGCGGGCTGGCGCAGGTCACCCAGGCGCAGGCCGCGCCGGGCGGCCTTGTCCTCGTAGCAGGGGCCGATGCCGCGCTGGGTGGTGCCGATGCGGCGGTCGCCGCGCTCCTGCTCGGCCAGGAGCTCGAGGGCGCGGTGGTGCGGCAGGATCAGGTGGGCCCGGTCCGAGATCACGAGGTTGTCGGAGATCTCGACCCCCAGCCCGCGCAGCTCGCCCATCTCCTTCTCGAGCGCCCAGGGGTCGATGACCATGCCGTTGCCCATGGCGCACAGCACGCCGTCGTGCAGGATGCCGGAAGGGACCAGGTGCAGCACGTAGCGCTGGCCGTCGATGATGACGGTGTGGCCGGCGTTGTGGCCGCCGTTGTAGCGCGCCACCACCTGGATGCGGCGGGCCAGCAGGTCGACGATCTTGCCCTTGCCCTCGTCGCCCCACTGGGCGCCGGTCACCACGATGTTCGGCATGGCTCTTCACACGCGTCGCCCGGGGCCGGGCGGACGCCTCCTCGACGGGTTGGGATGGCGGGCGGCTCTGCGGCTAGCCCAGCGCGGCCGGCTCGGGGACGACCACCGGCGCGGTCTCGAAGGTGTAGCTGCACTGCTCGACCTCGCGCAGGTCGGCGGCGTGCAGGGGGAACAGCCGGCACTGCGCGAAACGGTACTCGTAGATGCGGCAGGTGTACTGCCCCTCGGCGTCGGTGCCGAGGAAAGGGCACTGGAAGAGGATCTTGCAGCAGGCCCCGCAACGGTTGCACTCGCCCTGGCGGCGGGCCAGGAGGGCCTCGTTGTCCTGCCTCAGGACGGTCGACTGGACGAAGCGCCGAAGCTTCCCGCGCAACTGGACGGCCTTCAGCTGGAGATCGGCCATGTCCCTCCCCCGGACGTGCGAAAGCCCAATGCTACACGGCCCTCGAGGCGCGTCAAGCCTCCCGGCCGGGCGTGCTATAGTCCCCAGGCGCCGACGGTGCCGCCCATGACCCATGCTTTGAACGAGTTGCGCCTGGACGGGGAGAGCCTGAGCCTGGCCGACCTGGAGGCCGTGGCGCAGGCCGGCCGACCGGTGGCGCTGGACCCGCGCGCTCGCGAGGCCGTGGCCCGCTCCCGGGCCGTGGTGGACCAGGCGGTGGCCCGCGGGGCCGTGGTCTACGGCATCACCACCGGCTTCGGCAACTTCTCCGACGTGGTCATCCCCGGCGACCAGTTGCGCCAACTGCAGCTCAACCTCGTGCGCTCGCATGCCGCGGGGGTGGGCGAGGCGCTGGGGGCCCCGGAGACCCGCGCGCTGATGCTGCTGCGGGCCAACGTGCTGGCCAAGGGCTTCAGCGGCGTGCGCCCCGAGACCCTCGAGCGACTGCTGGCGCTGCTCAACGCCGGCCTGCTGCCGCGCGTGCCGGCCCAGGGCTCCGTGGGCGCGAGCGGCGACCTGGCCCCGCTGGCCCACCTGGCGCTGGCGCTGGTGGGAGAAGGCCACTGCCTGTGGCGCGGCGAGGTCGTCCCGGCCGCCCGGGCCCTGGCCGACCTGGGCCTGGCGCCGATCGTGCTCGAGGCCAAGGAAGGCCTGGCGCTGATCAACGGCACCCAGCTTATGACGGCCGTGGCCGGCCTGGCCCTGGCCGAGGCCCTCCGGCTGGCGCGCCAGGCCGACCTCGTGGCGGCCCTCTCGCTCGACGCCCTGCACGGCACCGACGTGGCCTTCGACCCGCGCATCCACGCCGCCCGGCCGCACCCGGGGCAGGTCGCGGCGGCCGCCAACCTGCGCGCCATCCTGGCCGGCAGCGCCATCCGCGAGTCGCACCGCGGCTGCGGCAGGGTGCAGGACGCCTACAGCCTGCGCTGCATCCCGCAGGTGCACGGGGCCGTGCGCGACGCGCTCGACTACGTCCTGCGCGTGGTCACGATCGAGATGAACGCGGCCACCGACAACCCGATGGTCTTCGCCGACGAGGGCGTGCTGATCTCGGGCGGCAACTTCCACGGCGAGCCGGTGGCGCTGGCGGCCGACATGCTGGCCATCGCGGTGTCCGAGCTGGCCAGCCTGAGCGAGCGCCGCACCGAACGGCTGGTCAACCCGGCCCTGTCGGGGCTGCCGGCCTTCCTGACCCCGCAGGGCGGGCTGCAGTCGGGCTTCATGATGTCGCACGTGACCGCGGCGGCCCTGGTCTCGGAGAACAAGGTGCTGGCCCACCCGGCCAGCGTGGACTCGATCCCGACCTCGGCCAACAAGGAAGACCACGTCTCGATGGGCGTCACCGCGGCCCACAAGGCCGCCCGCGTGGTGGCGAACGCGCGCCGGGTGCTGGCGGTCGAGCTGCTGGCCGCGGCCCAGGCGATCGAGTTCCGCCGCCCGGTGCGCAGCAGCGCGGCGCTCGAGGCCGTGCACGCCCTCGTGCGCCGCCACGTGGCCGCCTACGACCAGGACCGTTTCCTCGCCCCCGAGATCGAGGCCGCGGCCGAGCTGCTGCGGAAGGGCGAGCTGCTGGCCGCGGCCGCCGGCGCCGGCGTCGAGGTGGCCTGAAGTGCGGCCCGCTCTCTCCCGCCGCCCGCGCGCGCTGTGGCTGCTGCTGCTCTCGGTCTTCGGGCTGGGCGCGGCCGTGGGCTACGCCGCCGGCGCACAGCGCTCCGTGCTGGGGCTGGCCTTCCTGGCGGGCCTGCTGGTCGGCCTGCTGGGGGTCGAGCGCTGGCTGGCCCGCCGCGCCGGCCGACGGCGGCAGGACGCGGCGGCCGAGGCCCCCCACGGGCGGCGCTCCGTCTCGCGCCCCCCCGAGTCGAGCTACGACCTGGCCCGCGACCGTTCCACGCGCCGCCAGCGGTACCTGATGTGACCCCTCGCGGTCCCCTCTCCCGGAAGGCACGCCCATGACCCGCACCATCCGCGCCCCGCGCGGCACCGAGCTCACCTGCCGCTCCTGGCAGACCGAGGCGGCGCTGCGCATGCTGATGAACAACCTCGACCCCGACGTGGCCGAGCGCCCGCAGGACCTGGTGGTCTACGGCGGCATCGGCAAGGCCGCCCGCAACTGGGAGTGCTTCGACGCCATCGTCGAGTGCCTGCGCGACCTGCGCGACGACGAGACCCTGCTGGTGCAGTCCGGCAAGCCCGTGGCGGTCTTCAAGAGCCACGCCGACGCGCCGCGCGTGCTGATCTCGAACTCGATGCTGGTGCCGGCCTGGGCCAACTGGGAGCACTTCTACGAGCTCGACCGCAAGGGCCTGATGATGTACGGCCAGATGACGGCCGGCTCGTGGATCTACATCGGCACCCAGGGCATCCTGCAGGGCACCTACGAGACCTTCGCCGAGGCCGCCCGCCAGCACTTCGGCGGCTCGCTGCGCGGGCGCCTGGTGGTGACGGCCGGCCTGGGCGGCATGGGCGGCGCCCAGCCGCTGGCGGCCACCATGAACGAGGGCGCCCTCCTGGCCGTCGAGGTCGACCGCCACCGCATGCAGCGCCGGCTCGAGACGCGCTACCTCGACGTGACGAGCGAGAGCCTCGACGACGCGCTGGCGCAGCTGAAGCGGGCCCAGGCCGAGGGACGCGCGCTCTCGGTCGGCCTGCTGGGCAACGCCGCCGACGTGCTGCCGGAGCTGCTGCGGCGCGGCGTGGTCCCCGACCTGCTGACCGACCAGACCAGCGCCCACGACCCGCTCAACGGCTACGTCCCCAACCGCATGGCCTACGACGCCGCCCTGGAGCTGCGCAAGAGCGACCCGGCCCGCTACATGGCCGAGGCGCGCCGCAGCATGGGCGAGCACGTGCAGGCCATGCTCGACCTGCAGAAGCGCGGCGCGGTGACCTTCGACTACGGCAACAACATCCGCGCCGAGGCCCAGAAGGCGGGCGTGAAGAACGCCTTCGACTTCCCCGGCTTCGTGCCGGCCTACATCCGGCCGCTGTTCTGCGAGGGCAAGGGCCCCTTCCGCTGGGCCGTGCTCTCGGGCGACCCGGCCGACCTGGCGGTCACCGACGAGGCCGTGCTGGAGACCTTCCCCGAGGACGCCGCCCTGCGGCGCTGGATCACGCTGGCTCGCGAGCGCGTGGCCTTCCAGGGCCTGCCGGCGCGCATCTGCTGGCTGGGCTACGGCGAGCGCGCGAAGATGGGCCTGCGGTTCAACGAGCTCGTGCGCAGCGGCCGGGTGAAGGCCCCGATCGTGATCGGCCGCGACCACCTCGACGCCGGCTCGGTGGCCTCGCCCAACCGCGAGACCGAGGGGATGAAGGACGGCTCCGACGCGGTGGCCGACTGGCCCATCCTGAACGCGCTCATCAACGCCGTGGGCGGCGCCACCTGGGTCTCGGTGCACCACGGCGGCGGCGTGGGCATGGGCTACTCGATCCACGCCGGCATGGTGATCGTGGCCGACGGCAGCGACGAGGCCGCGCGCCGCCTGCAGCGCGTGCTGACCAGCGACCCGGGCATGGGCGTGGCGCGCCACGTCGACGCCGGCTACGACAGGGCGGCGCAGGTG
>JBDIBD010000002.1:0-42647 GCA_039812725.1 Vicinamibacteria bacterium
CCCCGCCCTGCGGCAGGCGGCGGTGGTGACCGACGGCGACGGGCAGCCGGCCCAGCGCGCGGGCCTGGCCTGGTGGCTGGCCGTGCCGCTGACGGGCGCGGGCGGGCTGGTGGCGGCGCTGCTCTACGGCGGCCGCCTGCTCAACTACGACGAGGCCCTGGTGGACCAGCTGCGCGACGCGGTCTTCAGCCAGGGGGAAGCGGTCGGGCAGCGCGGCGGCACGGTCACGCTCTTCGGCGGCGACGTGCGCGTGGCCACCAACGTGCCCGGCCCCCAGGGCGCGCGGGCCGTGGGCACGCGCGTCTCCGAGGCCGTGCGCCAGGCCGTGCTGGAGCAGGGCCAGCGCTACGTGGGCGAGGCCCTGGTGGTGGACCGCTGGTACCTGAGCGCCTACAGCCCGCTGCGCGACCCCTCGGGCCGCGTGGTGGGCATGCTGTACGTGGGCATCCCGCGCGCGCCCTACGACGAGCAGCGCCGGCAGATGGTGGCGCGCTTCCTCCTGCCCGTCGGCCTGGTGGCCGTGCTGGCGGTGGGCGCGGCGCTCGTGATCGTCAACCGCATCACGCGCCCGCTCGGGGCCCTGCGCGACTCGGCCGCGGCCCTGGCCCAGGGCGACTGGGACCACTCCCTCGACCTGCCGCGCAGCTACGCCGAGCTCGAGAGCCTGGCCCACTCGTACTCCGACATGCGCCAGGCCATCAGGCGGCGCGACCAGGAGCTGCGGGCCCGCAACGAGGAGCTGACCGCCGCCAACCAGCAGCTCGAGCTGTCCAACCGCAACTACATGCAGACCCTGGCCTTCGTGACCCACGAGCTGAAGGCCCCGCTGGCCGCCATGCAGACCCTGATCGGCACGCTCCTCGACGGCTACCTGGGCACGCTGCCCGAGAAGGTGGGCGGCCTGCTGGTGCGCATCCAGCGCAACTGCGAGGAGCTGCAGGACATGGTGCGCGACTACCTCGACCTCTCGCGCCTCGAGCGCGGGGAGCTGGTGGCCACGAAGGCGCCGATCGACCTGGCCACCGAGGTCGTGGCCGTGTCCGTCGACCACACCGCGGTCTTCTTCCGCTCCCGCCGCATCGAGCTGACGATCGCCTGCCCGGAGAGCCTGCCGGTGGTGGCCGACCCGGGGCTGCTGCGCATCGCGCTCGACAACTTCCTCACCAACGCCGCCAAGTACGGGCGCGAGGACGGCCAGGCCCGGCTGAGCGTGCGGCAGGAGGACGGCTGGGTGACGCTCGGGCTGTGGAACGAGGGGCCGGGCTTCCCGCCGGAGGCGGCCGAGAAGCTGTTCGACAAGTTCTACCGCGTGCGCGACGCCAGCACCCACGCCAAGCGCGGCAGCGGCATCGGCCTCTTCACCGTGCGCACCATCGCCGAGCTGCACGGCGGCCGGGCCTGGGCCGAGTCGGAGCCCGGGGCCTGGGCCGCCTTCCACCTGCGCTTCCCGGCGCGGCCCCCGGCGGAGGCCGCGCCCGGGGCCTGACCCATCGACCGGCCCTCGCTGAGGCGCCGATGCGCGAGTCGGCTCAGCGCCCCGTGATCAGGTCCCAGAACCCACGCGGATCAAGAATCCGAAGGGATTCGACTCGGTCCAGGACGAGGAGGTCCTTGTCACCTGTCACGAGCACCTCCGCGCGGCTCTGGATGGCCCCGGCCAGGATCGGCAGGTCGTTGGCGTCCCGAACGTCGATCGCCGGGATGGGCGTCTCTGCCGCCACCACGGCGTGCTGCCGCACGAAGGCGACGACGTCGCGGGCCTGAGCCTTGGGCGTGCCGATCTTCTCCTCGAGGACTCGACTCAGCTCCGCCAGGACGGTCTCACCGACGAACAGCTCGTGCTCCGCCAGGACCGTGCGCAGGACGTCGGCACAGAGTCCGCGCGTGGCGAAGGCCGCCACCAGCACGCTCGTGTCGAGGAAGACCCTCAAGACAGCGCCTTGAAGACGTCCTCGTCCGTGAGCAGGCCCTGCGCCTCGGCGAAGGGCGCCACCCGCCGCCGCAACTGCTCGAAGAGCTCGAGGCTGAGCTGGCGCCGCAGCGCCTCTCGGGTGATCTCGCTGCGCGTGCGGCCCGACAGCTTGACCACCCTCTTCAGCAGACGCTCGGTCTCTGCGTCCACCCGGATCGTGATCGTTCCCGCCATGTAAGACACTGTAGTACAGGCTGATCTGCCTGACAAGGGATGGACCACCGCTGTGGCCCGACACAGGACGACGGCCCCGCGACCGCATCCGCCCTGCCAGGAGACCGTCGTCCTGAGCGACGCCGTCCAGCTGGGGAGCGAAGGACCCGCCGCGTCGCAAGGCCCGAGAGATCCTTCGTCGCCGACTCGGACGGCGGCGCCTCAGGATGACGGCAGCGTCCTTGGCCTCGCCGACCGCACCGTTGCTGTCCGAACTCAGGAGTGAGCGGGTCGGCGCCACCGCCCTCCGGCCGGCGCGGCCGTCAGCGGCCCAGCCGGGCCTTGATCACGCGCAGCAGCGAGGGGCGGTCGATGGGCTTCTGGAAGATCCCCGACAGCCCCAGGGCCACGTGGTCGGCCGAGAGGCTCATGCTCTCGCCCACCGAGCTCAGCATGTAGATCGGGGCCGTGTTGCCCAGCAGGCGCAGCTCCTTGACGAAGGCCGTGCCCGAGTCGACCTCCTCCATCATCAGGTCCACGATCACGAAGTCGGGACGGCGCGCCTGGTAGACCCGCAGCCCTTCCTCGGCCGAGGCCGCCGCCGCCATCTCGTAGCCCCCCGACTCGAGCACGATGCGCATGGCCTCGATGTAGTCCGGATCGTCGTCCACGTACAGGATGAGCGGCTTACGGTCGGACATGCGCTTCACCTCCGGGTCCCGCCTGGGCCTCCGCGGCCAGGCGGCCGTCGCACAGCAGCCGGCAGACGTGGTCGGCCGCCGCCGCCAGGTTGCGGCGGGCGCCGGGCGACAGACGCTCGCCGTAGTCGTCGAACTCGTAGCCGCGCAGGCCCAGCACGAAGGCCTGCGCGGGGCCGCCGAAGTGCTCGCGGGCCAGGGCCAGCACCGCCCCGGGCGCGAGCGAGTGGGTGCTGAACTCGGGCCGGCCGCGCGGCTCGAGCGGCCGCAGCTCGAAGGGCTCCGGGCCCGCCGCGGCGGCGTCGGCGAAGATCACCAGCTCGTGCCCCCCCACCAGGGCCGCGTCCTCGACCTGCAGCTGGTAGGCGGTCTCCAGGTCGGCCTCGGCCCCCAGGCCGCGCGCCGCCAGCTCGCGCACCAGGGCGGGCCCCAGGCCGTCGTCGAGGCGGCCCGGGTTGCCGTAGCCGTAGACCAGCGCGCGTGCGGTCATGCCCGCTCCCTGCGGTGGACCACGGTCCCGCCGGCGTCCACCAGCTCGGCCACCAGCGGCATCTTCCCCAGCGCGTGGGTGGCGCACGACAGGCACGGGTCGTAGGCCCGGATGGCGACCTCGATGTGGTTGAGCAGCCCCTCGGTGATCTCCTGGCCGTCCAGGAACTGGCGCGCCACGCCCTCGACGGCGCGGTTCATGGGCTCGTTGTTGCTGGTGGTCGAGACGATCAGGTTGGCCATCGTGACCTGGTCGTTCTGGTCCACGCGGTAGTGGTGGAAGAGCGTGCCGCGCGGGGCCTCGACGATGGCCACGGCCTCGCCCCGGCGCTGGCCCTTGACCACCAGCTCGGTGCCCTGCAGGTCGCCGTCGTGCAGCAGCTGGTCGATCTTCTCGATCGAGTGCAGCAGCTCGATCATGCGCGCCCAGTGGTAGGCCATGGTCACGGCGCTGGGCTTGCCGCCCGAGAGCTTCTTGAACTCCTGGCGCTCGGTCTCGGCCAGCGGCGTGTCGATGAAGTCGCAGGCGCTGACGCGCGAGAGGGGTCCCACGCGGTACCAGCCCCGATCCGGGCCCAGCGAGCGGATGAAGGGGAACTTCATGTACGACCAGGGCCGCACGTCCTCCGCGATGTAGTCGAGGTAGCGCTGGGGGTCGACGTGGTCGAAGATCACGCGCCCCTCGGCGTCGACCGCGCGCAGCTCGCCGTCGTAGAGGTCCATGGCCCCGTCCTTGCGCACCAGCGTGACGTGGTTGGAGGGGAAGGAGCCGAAGCCTCCCAGCAGCTCGAGGTGGGCCAGGGTGTACTCGCGCGCGATCTTGACCGCCGCCAGGGCCCACTCGCGCATCTGCGGCAGGTCCGCGAGCAGCGCGTCGCGCTCGGCCAGGCTGAGGTTCTTGTTGATGCCGCCGGGGATGGCGCCGGTGCCGTGCACCTTCTTGCCGGCCGTGGCCTTGATGATCTCCTGGCCGTACTTGCGCATCAGGATGCCCTGCTTGGCCAGCTCGGGGTGCTTCGCGGCCACGCCCAGCACGTGGCGCTGGCCGACGTCGGAGCCGAAGCCGAACAGCAGGTCGGGCGAGGCCAGGTGGAAGAAGTGCAGGGCGTGGGACTGGAAGAACTGCCCGTAGTGCATCAGGCGGCGCATCTTCTCGGCCGTGGGGGTGAGCTGCTCGCCGCCCACGATGCGGTCGACGGCCTTGGCCGCGCACAGGTGGTGGCTGACCGGGCAGATGCCGCACAGCCGCTGCACCGCCACGGGCAGCTCCCAGAAGGGCCGGCCCTGGATGAAGCGCTCGAAGCCGCGGAACTCGACGATGTGCAGCCGGGCCTGGGAGACGCGCCCCTGCTCGTCGAGCAGGATGGTGACCTTGCCGTGGCCCTCCACGCGGGTCACGGGCTCGATGACGATGCGCCTGGCTTCAGTGGCCATCTTCTACCTCAGTCGTACTTGATCAGCTCGTAGGGCAGCTCGACGGTGCGGCCGCCCAGGAGCGCGTTGAGGGCCGCCCAGAGCGTGTCCGCGCTGGGCGGGCAGCCGGGCAGGTGGTAGTCGATCTTGACCACCTCGTGGGCCGGGTAGACCTTGTCGAGCAGCAGCGGGATCTCGGGGTCGTCGGGGATGCGCCCCTCGGGGTTGTGCACCGAGGGACCCTTCAGGTAGGCCTCCTCCAGGCACTCCCGCAGCGGCACCATGTTGCGCAGGGCCGGGATGCCGCCGCAGGTGGCGCAGTCGCCGACCGAGACCAGCACGTCGCAGTTGCGCCGGAAGCTGCGCAGCACGTGCACGTTCTCGGCGTTGGCGCAGCCGCCCTCGATCAGGCCCACCGTGCAGCGCTGCGTGAAGTCCTTGTGGTCGTTGATCGGGGACTTGTCGAACTCCACGATCTCGGCCAGCTGCAGGATGCGCTCGTCGATGTCGAGCAGGGACATGTGGCAGCCGAAGCAGCCGCACAGCGAGGTGGTGGCGACGCGGGGCTTGCTCATGGCCGTTCCTCCTTGGCCGCCGCCGGCGAGCCGATCGGGTCGTGGTCGTACAGGCGCCGCCCCACGGGCACGGCGAAGCCCACGCGCTTGCGCAGCAGGGCCCCCACGGGGCAGGCGTCCAGGGCCTGGTCGGTGACGTCGGCGCTGGTGTCGCGCAGCCGGGCCCCCGAGCTGACCGCGATGCGCTTGCCCGGCCCGCGCCCCACGAAGCCGAAGACGGCCTTCTTGTCGAGGTCGCGCGAGGTGCGCACGCAGCGGCCGCACAGCACGCAGCGGTGGTGGTCGATCAGGATGTCGGGGTGCGAGGCGTCCACGTCGCGGCGCGGGAACTGCTGCTCGAAGCGCGGGGCCGCGATGCCGAAGCGGTAGCCCAGGGCCTGCAGCTCGCAGTTGCCGCTCTTCTCGCACGACATGCAGAAGTGGTTGCCCTCGACGAACAGCATCTCGAGCAGCACCCGGCGGTGCTCCTGCAGCTCGGCCGTGTCGTTCTCGACCACCATTTCGGGGCTGACCGGGAAGGTGCAGGCCGAGACCGTGCGGCCGTTGGCCTTGACGGTGCACACCCGGCAGCCGCCGAAGGGCTCGAGCCCCGGCTTGTGGCACAGCCGCGGGATGTAGACCCCCGCGGCGTCGGCGGCCTCGATGATGGTCTGGCCCGGGCGGGCCTCGACCTCCCGGCCGTCCAGCGTGATCTTCAGGGTGTCGCTCATCGGGGGCCTCCCGCGCGAATCAGGGTCGCCTCGGCCGTGGCGCCCTCCAGGTCGAAGGACCGGCGGTACTTGAGGGGGTGCTCGCGCACCAGCGAGTCGTACAGGGGCCGGAAGCTCTGCAGCGAGGTCAGCACCGGGTTGGACGAGGTCTGGCCCAGGCCGCAGCGGCTGGCCAGCTTCATGGTCCGGCCGATGGCCTCGAACTGCTTGAGGTCGGAAGGCTCGCCGCGGCCGGACAGCACGCGCTCGAGGCCGCGCCGCAGCAGCACGTTGCCGACCCGGCAAGGGGTGCAGTAGCCGCAGCTCTCGTCCTCGAAGAACTCCATGTACATGTGGGCGATCTCGACCGGGTTGCGGCCGGGGCCGAAGACCGCCAGGGCGCCGCCGGTGGCCAGGTCGTCGTAGCAGAGGATCCGGTCGAAGTCGGCCGGACCGAGCATGCGGCCGCTGGGGCCGCCCAGTTGCACGGCCGCGGCGTCGCGCCCCTCGGCCAGCGCCAGGATGTCGCGCAGCCGCGTGCCGAAGGGGACCTCGTAGACGCCGGCGCGGCCCACGTCGCCCGCGATGCTGAGCAGCTTGCTGCCGGCGCTCTGCTTCGAGCCGACCTCCGAGAAGGCCCCCGGGCCGGCGTCGAGGATGCGCGTCACGCAGGCCAGGGTCTCGACGTTGTTGACCACCGTCGGGCAGCCCAGGTAGCCGCGCTGCACGGGGAAGGGCGGCCGGTTGCGCGGGTCGCCGCGCTGTCCCTCGCAGGAGCTGATCAGCGACGACTCCTCTCCGCAGACGTAGGCCCCCGCGCCCATCTGGATGCGGATGTCGAAGTCGAAGGCCTGGCGCGCGGCGATGCGCCGGCCCAGCAGGCCGTCGGCCCGGCGGCGGGCCAGCACGTCCTCCAGGAAGCGCCGCAGGTAGGCGTACTCGCCGCGCAGGTAGAGGATCCCCTCGCGGGCCCCGATGGCGTAGCCGGCGATGGTCATGCCGGCGAAGACCCGGTCGGGCAGCTCGGTCAGCAGCACGCGGTCCTTGAAGGTCCCGGGCTCGCCCTCGTCGGCGTTGCAGACCACGAACTTGCGCTCGCCCGCGGCGCCGCGGGCCATCTCCCACTTGATGCCGGTCGGGAAGCCGGCCCCGCCCCGGCCGCGCAGGCGCGCGGTCTTGACCGAGCGGATGACCTCGGTCGGGCTCAGCCCGGCCGTCTTGTGGATGGCCTCGCCGCGGTGCGGCTCGGAGAGCACGATCGGGCCCGCCTGGCGGACGTGGTTGCGCACCATCGCGCGCACCAGCGGGTGGGCGTTGTTGCCGTCGCCCAGCTTCTTCACCAGGCGCTCCGGGGTCATGTGCTGTCGCAGCTCGGCCACCACCTCGCGGGCCCGGTCGCTCGACAGGTCGGTCACCACCACGTCGTTCACGAGCGCGGCCGGGGCCTGGTCGCTCATGCCGATGCAGGCGGTGCGCTGCAGGCCGATGGCGCCGTCGGGGGTGGTGCCACCCATCGGCACGCCCAGCTCCTCCGAGAAGGCCCGCGCCACGCGCTCGTAGCCCGAGAGCCGGTCGACCACGTCGTCGCACAGCCGGATGACGACCTTGCCGCGCGGCGACTCGGAGAAGAAGGAGTAGAAGGACACCAGGCTCTGCACGGTGAGCCGCGGCACGGCGAGCTGGCGGTGGATGGCGTCGATGGCCTCGGGGCTGACGCAGCCGAGGCGCGACTGCACCTCGCGGGCCACGTCCATGAGCCGGGTCGAGTCGTATCCGACCGCCCGGCAGGCCTCGCTGACGACGCTGTCGACTGACGTGGTCATGAGCGACCTCGGGAGGCGGAGCACACCCGCGCAAGGGCACGGCGGCTCCGCAAGGATTGCATCGGTGCGCCGCCGGCCGCGTGAAGAGCCGCAGGATGCGCGGCGTCACGGCTGCCCGCGAAGCGGGCGAGGCGGCGCGAGCTGGGTTGGATGTCCATGTCCATCAGCGCCTTCGGCGCCGTGGGCTGGATCGCGTCGCAGGTTGCGGCGGCGCGGCGCGCCAGCCCTCCCCCAGCCGGGGGGATCTGCTCGAAGTGAGTGCAATCCGCACGCCAACTCCTGCGCCGCCCGGGGCCACGGGGCGTAGCATGCTCAAGGATGCGTCGCAGCCCAGCCCTTCGCCAGCTCGGCCGGTTCGCGACGGCGGCCCTCGCCGCCCTGGCCGCGGCCTGCGGCGGTAGCGGGTCCGGCCCAGCCGCGGCGGTGCCCCTGACCCGCCAGCAAGCCGTACGCGAGGCGGTGCGCGTCAGCGCCGCGGCCCAGCTCCAGGTGATGCGGCAGGCCCGCGCCGGGATGAGCGAGCGCGACCTGAAGGCCATGGTCGACGAGGTCTTCCGGCGCGAGGGGGCCGAGGGGACGGCCTTCGCGCACATCGTGGCGGCCGGCGCCCACGCCGTGGACGCCCACTATTCCGGGGACTCGGGCGTGCTGCGGGAGGGCGACCTGGTGGTGGTCGACATCGGCGCGTCGATGGCCGGCTGGGCCTCCGACCTGACCCGCACCTTCCCGGTGTCGGCCCACTTCTCCGCCCGCCAGCGCGAGCTCTACCGCCTGGCGGTCGAGACGCAGGAGCTGGTGGCCGGGCGGGCCCACACGGGCGTCGACAGCCTCGAGGCCATGCAGGCCTGGTCGGTCGAGCTGTTCCGCGCCAGCCCGTTGCGGGCCGCCGCCGCCGACGGCTCGTCGCAGAGCCTCGACGCGTTCAACCCGTACCGGCTCGGGCACTACCTGGGCCGCGACGTGCACGGCAGCGACATGCCCTGGAGCTGGCAGCAGCCGCTCGAGGCCGACCAGGCCCTGACCGTCGAACCGGGATTCTACGTGGCCAGCGAGGGCCTGGGCTTGCGCATCGAGGACGACTACTGGGTCGGGCCGCAGGGCCTGGAGTGCCTTTCGTGCGGCCTGCCGCGCTGGCCGGACGAGGTGGAGGCGGCGCGCGCCGCGGGCCTGGCGGGACCGGCCTGGTCGCCGACCGCCCGCGCGCCGCTACCCGTCAGTCCCTACGCCAGCCAGCGGCGCCACATGGACCACCACCTGGCCCAGCCCGCGTCGCCGCGCTGAGCCGCCGCCCGTCCCCCGGCGCTCACAGGAACGGGTTCACGACCCGGACCGTGCCGTAGAGACGGTCGTGCTGGAAGTCCTCGGACCAGAGCTCGGACAAGCCGTAGACCTCCGCGTAGGCCCACAGGTGGGCGTCCCACCACGGAAGCTCGTACATGGCGGCGCCGCGCAGGGCGGTCCGCACGACGGCCTCGTTCGGGTAGAGCACTTCGAAGGCGGCCAGGAGCTCCTCGGCCTCGCGGCGGGCCTGGCCCGCCTCGAGCAGCGGCGGACCGGCCGGCGTGGGCCTCGACACCGCCGCGACGAACTCCAGCACGGCCTGGTGCGGAAGGCGGACGTCGTCGGCCTTCAGGCCCGTCAGCAGCAGCTCGGAGGCCCGCCGCTGCTTGGCCGGCGCCCGGGGATCGAACACGTAGACGAGGACGTTCGTGTCAACGAGCGCGGCCACGGTCGTACAGCTCCTCGCGGGTCCAGCCCCGCCCGGAGGCCTCCGGCACCGGCCGGGCGGCCTCGCGCTCCCGCTGGCGGGCCAGCGCCCGCTCGAACAGCCGGACGCGCTCGCGCAGGTCCCGCCTCGGCCGGCGCGCCGGCACCACCCGGATCACGTCGCCGGCGGGCTCGAACGCCACGTCGGTGCCCGGCTCGATCTCGTAGCGGTCGGCGACCGCCTTGGGGATCGTGACCTGGAGCTTGCTCGTCACTCGCGACATGTCCTTACCGTAGCAAGGACGTGTTCCTTGATCAAGGACCCGTCGGCGCCGCCTGGCCCGGTCGGAGCATCACGACCAGCCCGGCCTCGAAGCCCCAGGTGCCGGTCGAGCTGTAGAGGCCGTGGCGCAGGGCCGCCGCGCCGCGCCACTTGCGCTGGCCGTAGCGCAGCCCCAGCCGCGCCTCGCCGCGCGACTCGGCGCCGGGGTCGCCCTCGCCCGCCCGGCCGGCCACCTCGGCCACCACGTTCACGTCCGCCCCCACGCGCCGCGCCAGGGCCAGGCCGTAGTTGAGGAAGTCCGACTGCTCGGGCGGCTTGCCCGAGCTCGGGAACGGGCGGTCGTGGATGCCCAGGCCCAGGTTGGCGTGCCACCACAAGCCGCCGGCCGAGCGGCTGGCCAGGAGGTCGACCGAGGTGCGGATGGTGTTGGGCCCGAGCCCCGCGGTGGCCTCGGTCTCGGGCAGGCTGGCGGCCAGCCGCACGGCGAAGGCCGGGCGCCCGCCGTGCTGGCCGGCGAAGCGCCACTTGGCGCGCAGGGTGATGTCGCCCCAGTCGGAGGTGGAGCCGTAGACCGCATCGTCGACCTGGCCCACGCGCGTGACCCACTCCAGGCCCAGCTCGACCGAGTCGGCCGGCGCGTAGGCCGCGCGCAGCAGCGGCCCGGCCCAGGTCGTGCGCGGCAGGCCGGTCTGGAAGTTCTCGACGTGGCCCAGGCTCCCGGCCCCGATCTCCAGCCGGACCTGGCCGAGGGGCGTGATCGTGGCGGGCTCGGTCTGCAGCGGCAGCTCCTGGGCCGGGGCCGCGGCGGCGGTCGTCAGGACGATCAGGAAGAGCGGGGCGAGGGAGGCACGCATGACCCCGGATCATACCGGCAGCGCCCGCTTCGCGGCACGCGCTCGCGCCCCTTATACTGGCCGGACCTTGACGATCTCGCCCCGCCAGACCTACTCGCCGCGGCGCCTGCGCGTGGTCCTGATCCTGCTGTCGCTGCTGACCCTGCCGGTGGTGGTCGGCACCTCCGCGCTCGTCTACTACTACCTGAAGTTCGGCGCGATGGTGGACCGGCGCCTGCAGGGCGAGCGCTGGATGGTCCCCTCGCGGGTCTACGCCCGGCCGCTGGCCCTGCGGCCCGGCCTGCTGCTCGAGCCCGAGGCGCTGGTGCGCAGCCTCAACGGCCTGAAGTACGAGCAGAAGGGCGACCTGCCGGGCGCGCCCGGCGAGTTCATGGCCGCCGAGGGCGTGGTGACCCTGTTCCCGCGCCCGCTGCCCGGCGGCGAGAAGGGCGCCGAGGAGCCGCTGGCCGTGGTCTTCGAGAAGGGCCGCGTCAAGCAGCTCACGGGCCTGCGCAGCAAGCGCCCCTACGCCGGCCAGTCCCTCGAGCCCGAGCTGATCACCTACCTGTTCGACGAGAGCCGCGAGAAGCGCCGGGTGGTCAAGTACGAGGAGCTGCCCGACCACCTGGTCAAGGCCGTGCTGGCCATCGAGGACCGGCGCTTCTTCAGCCACCCCGGCCTCGACCCCTTCCGCATCCTGGGGGCCATGCTGCGCAACCTGCGGGCCGACAGCTACCTGCAGGGCGGCAGCACCATCACGCAGCAGCTGGTCAAGAACTTCTTCCTGACCCCCGAGCGCACGGTCAAGCGCAAGGTCCAGGAGGCCCTGCTGGCGCTGGTGCTGGAGCGCCGCGCGCAGAAGAAGGACATCCTCGAGCTGTACCTCAACGAGATCTACCTGGGCCAGGTGGGCTCGTTCAGCATCAACGGCGTGGGCGAGGCGGCCCGGCTGTACTTCCACAAGGACGTGGGCAACCTGACCCTCAGCGAGTCGGCCCTCTTGGCCGGCATGATCCAGTCGCCCAACCCCTACAACCCCTACCGCCACGCCAAGCGCGCCAAGGAGCGCCGCGACACCGTGCTGCGCGCCATGCGCGAGGCCGAGTTCATCGAGCCGGCCACGGCCGAGGCGGCCATCGCCCAGCCCATCAAGGTCGAGCAGGCCAGCCTCGACCGGGCCGAGGCGCCCTACCTCGTGGACCTGGTGCGGCAGCAGCTGGCCCAGCGCTACGACCCGCGCGACCTGACCACCCAGAACCTGGCCATCCAGACCTCGCTGGACCTGCGCCTGCAGTCCGTGGCCCAGCGCGCGGTCGAGGAGGGCGTGACGGCCCTCGAGAAGTCCCTGCGCAAGAAGCCGGCCGGGCCCATCCAGGCCAGCCTCATCGCGCTCGAGCCGGCCACGGGCAACGTGGTGGCGCTGGTCGGCGGCCGCTCGTACGAGAGCAGCCAGTACAACCGCGTCACCCAGGCCCGGCGCCAGCCCGGCAGCACCTTCAAGCCCTTCGTCTACCTGACGGCCTTCGAGGCCACCTTCGACGATCCCGGCCAGCCGCCCATCACCCCGGCCACGGTGGTCGAGGACGCCCCCAGCGTCTTCTTCTACGAGGACAAGGAGTACATCCCCGAGAACTACGAGGACAAGTACTTCGGCAACGTGACCCTGCGCTTCGCCCTGGCCCACAGCCTGAACGTGGCCACGGTCAAGGTGGCCGAGATGGTGGGCTACGACAAGGTGGCCGAGTTGTGGTCGAAGCGCCTGGGCATGGGCTCGCAGATCGCCCCCTACCCCGCCGTGGCGCTGGGCTCCTTCGAGGCCACGCCGCTGGAGATGGCCACGGCCTACAACATCCTGGCCAACCAGGGCCTCAAGGTCGAGCCGGTGACGGTGCTGTCGGTCAGCGACGACCGCGGCCGGACCCTCGAGCAGCACCGCGCCCGGCCGCCGCAGCGCGTGGTGCACGAGGAGAGCGCCTACCTGGTGCTCAACATGATGCGCTCGGTGATGAACGAGGGCACGGCCGCCAGCTCGCGCGCGGCCGGCTTCCAGGCCGACGCGGCCGGCAAGACCGGCACCACCAACGACCTGCGCGACGCCTGGTTCGCCGGCTTCACCCCGGACCTGCTGTGCGTGGTGTGGGTGGGCCTCGACGACAACACCCCGCTCGGGCTGTCGGGCGCCCGGGCCGCGCTGCCGATCTGGCTCCAGTTCATGAAGGGCGCCCTGGCCGGCGTCCCCTCGCGGGCCTTCCCGGCCCCCGCCGAGAACGTGGTCTTCATGGACATCGACAAGGAGACGGGCCTGCTGGCCGGGCCCGGCTGCCCGAAGGTGTTCTCGGAGGCCTTCGTGGCCGGCACCGAGCCGCGCGAGCCCTGCCAGCAGCACTGACGCGCCGCGTCGTCCCGAGCGACACCGTCCCCGGCACCGTCATCCTGAGCGACACCGTCCGGCTGGGGAGCGAAGGATCTCTCGAGCCGTAGGGCCCGCGCACGCAGCCTCCTCCAGGCGAGCGCCGTCGTTCCGCCCTGTCAGCGGGGCCCCGGCCCGCCGTGAGGCCACGCGCGCCGGAGGGCCTTGACCACCTCGGTCAGCCACAGCACGGAGCTGCCGGTGGCCGCGCAGACCAGCCAGTCGCGGAGGTCCAGGGCCACGGTCGAGAACGCCTGCTGCAGGAACGGCGCGTAGACGACGCCCGCCTGGAGCGCCAGCGCCAGGGCGACCGCGCCCCACAGCCACTTGTTGGCGAACAGCCCGGCGAACGCGCTGCGGTCCTCGGATCGGCCGGCGAAGACCGTGAACATGGAGAAGAACACCAGGGTGGTGAAGGCTCGGGTCTGGGCGTAGCGCAGTCCTCCGGCGCCCTCGATCAGGCCTCCGGGGAGCGACGCGTCGAGCACGAGCAGGGTGCCCACGGCGCTGATCACCCCCACGAACCCGATCCCCGCCCACATGGTCGGCGTGATCACCCGCTCCGCGCGCGGGCGAGGCGGCCGCTCCATCAGCGCGGAGTCGATCGGATCCACTCCGAGGGCCAGCGCCGGGGCGCCGTCCGTGGCGAGGTTGATCCACAGGAGCTGCGTCGCCAGGAGCGGCAGCACGACCGCGCCGGCCTCGGCGGAGAGGCCGAGGGCTGGCGCGAACACCACGCCGAAGAACATGGTCAGCACTTCACCGATGTTCGAGGAGAGCAGGTAGCGCAGGAACTTGCGGATGTTCTCGTAGATGCCGCGGCCCTCCTCCACGGCCGCCACGATGGTCGCGAAGTTGTCGTCCGCCAGGACCATGTCCGCCGCTTCCTTCGAGACGTCGGTGCCCGTGACGCCCATGGCGATGCCGATGTCCGCCGTCTTCAGGGCCGGGGCGTCGTTGACCCCGTCTCCGGTCATGGCCACCACGGCGCCTCCCCGGCGCAGGGCCCGCACGATCCGCAGCTTGTGCTCGGGCGTCACGCGTGCGTAGACGGAGACCTCGCGCGCCGCGTGGTCGAGGTCGTCGTCGCCCAGGCGCTCGATCTCCGGCCCGCTCAGGGACCGGCCGTCGGCGGCGATCCCGAGCTCCTTCGCGATCACGCTGGCGGTGACCGGATGGTCGCCGGTGATCATGATCGGGCGGATGCCGGCGGCCCGGGTCCGCGCCACGGCCGCGGCCGCCTCCGGGCGGGGCGGGTCGAGCATGCCGATCAGGCCGAGGAAGACGAGGTCCTCCTCCAGCTCCTCGCCGGCGTCCTCGGGATCGAAGGCCTCCTTCGGTATCGACCTGTAGGCCACCGCCAGGGTGCGCAGGGCCTCGCCCGCCAGGTCCTCGTTGACCCGCAGGATCTCCCGGCGTCGCGCCGCGTCGAGGGGCCGCGGCTGCTCGCCCACCAGCTCCCGCGTGCAGCGGGCGAGCAGGACGTCGGGCGCTCCCTTGGTGAGCGCCAGCACCCGCTCCAGCCGCTGCGCGTCGCTGTGGACGGTGCTCATGAGCTTCCGATCGGAGGAGAAGGGGACTTCCGCGAGCCGCGCGAAGCGGGCCTCGAGAGCGGCGCTCTCCAGCCCCGCCTTGCGCGCGGCCACGATCAGGGCGCCCTCGGTCGGATCGCCCTGGACGGCCCAGTGGCCGTCGCGCTCCTGGAGCACGGCGTTGTTGGCGCGGTCGGCGGCGGAGAGGGCGCGGACCAGCTCCACCGCGAAGGGCCCCTCGATGGCGCCCCCGCCCTCCCGGGCCACTTCCCCTTCGGGCCGGTAGCCCGAGCCACCGAAGCGGACGCGGCCGCTGGCGGTGACCACCACCCGGACCGTCATCTCGTTCCTGGTCAGGGTGCCGGTCTTGTCCGAGGCGATCACGGTCGCAGAGCCGAGGGTCTCGACCGCGGAGAGATGGCGGACGATGGCCTGGCGCCGGGCGGCGCGCTGCACGCCCAGCGAGAGGACGGCGGTCACGACGGCCGGAAGGCCTTCGGGCACCGCCGCCACGGCCAGCGCCACGCCCAGGATCAGGACCTCGAAGAGCGCGGCCAGACCCGACACCTTCTCGACCACGACGATCGTGACGATCATGACGACCGCGATGGAGACGACCAGCGCGCCGAGCCGCTTTCCGACCCGGTCGAGCTCCTTCTGCAGGGGCGTGACCTCGGCCTGCGTCCGCCCCAGGAGGCCGGCGATCCTGCCCATCTCGGTCCGCATGCCGGTCGCCACGACCAGGGCCCGGCCACGGCCGCAGGCCACCGCCGTCCCGCTGTAGATCATGTCGTTCCGGTCGCCGAGGACGGCCTCGGCCGCGACCGTGCGGGTGTCCTTGGAGACCGGGAGGCTCTCTCCGGTGAGCGCGCTCTCGGCCGTCTGGAGCGCGGCCGTGCGGATGAGCCGCGCGTCGGCCGGGACGGTGTCGCCCTCCTCGACGATCACGACGTCGCCGGGAACGACGGTCGCCGCGAGGACGCCCTGCCGCCTTCCGCCCCGCAGCACGCGGGCCTGAGCGGCCGTCAGGCGGCGCAGCGCGGCCACCGCCGCCTCCGCCCGGGACTCCTGGAGATGGCCCATGGCGGCGTTGAGGAGCACGACCGCGAGGATCGCCAGGGCCTCGTACGGCAGCGGGGTCTCGCGCTCGAAGGCCCACAGGCCGAAGGAGATGGCCGTGGCGACGAGCAGCAGGACGACGAGGGCGTCCTGGAACTGCGCGAGGAACCGGCGCCAGGCAGGAACCGGCTTCTCCGCCGCGAGCTCGTTGCGACCGTAGCGAGAGAGGCGCGAGCGCGCCTCCGCTTCGCTCAGGCCCTGCTTCGGATCCGAGCCCAGCGCGGAGAGAGCCTCCTCGATGGTCCGCGCATGCGCGTCCAGGAGGAGGCTCGTCTCAGGCACGCCGCACCTCCCTCGACCCTCGGCCCAGGCACGCGTAGAGGTGTACCACGCAGGCTGCCCCTGACGAAACGCGGGCACCGGGATGGGCTCCTCCGGGGCGCGCGGGTGGGCGGTGTAGTCTTGTCGCGACGCCGCGAGGAGGCCGCCGTGAGCCTGCGGATCCTGGCCGTGGATTTCGACGGAACGATCGCCGAGGACGACGCGCTCGACCGGGAGGCTGCGGAGGCCCTCCGGGAAGCCCGGGGCGCCGGGCTCCTGGTGGTCCTCGCGACCGGCCGCATCCTCGACGATCTCGACCCGTTGCTGCCGGCCACGCCCCTGTTCGACGCGGTCGTCGCCGAGAACGGAGCCGTGCTGCGCCTCGCCGGCCAGCCCGCGCCCACGGTCCTCGCCCGCCCCCCGCAGCCCGCGTTCCTCGAGAGCCTGAGGCGCAACGGGGTCCGGCATCGGAGCGGCCGCTGCGTGGTCGAGGCGGCGGCCGACTCGGCGCCGCGCGTCCTCGACGCGATCCGCGGCCTCGGCGCCCCGCTCGGGATCAGCTTCAATCGCGACCGGCTCATGGTGCTTCCGAGCGGCGTCACGAAGGGCAGCGGGCTTCAGGAGGCGCTGTGGCGGCTCTCGGTCTCGGGCCACAACGCCCTCGCGATCGGCGACGCCGAGAACGACCACGCGCTGCTCGAGGCCTGCGAGTTCGGGGCGGCCGTGTCGTCGGGCAGCGCCTCGCTGCGGGAGGCGGCGGAGATCGTGATCCCCGGGAACGGCCCGGGCGCGGTCGCCCGCTTCGTGCGCGGGCTCGTGCCGGCGCGGAGGATGCCGCTGGGTCTGGGCCGGCGGCGCTGGATCCGGCTCGGGACCCGCACGGACGGCGCACCGCTGGACCTCGCCCTGCGCGGACGCAACGTCCTGATCGGAGGCGACCCGCGCTCGGGGAAGTCCTGGATCACGGGGCTCATCTGCGAGGAGCTGATCCTCCAGCGGTACTCCGTGTGCATCCTGGACCCCGAGGGGGACTACGCCTGTCTCGAGGCCCTGCCCGGCGTGATCGTCCATCCGATCGCGAGCGAAGACGCTTCGCTCTCCGGCGTCGAGCGCATCCTCCGCCGCCCCCACCTCAGCCTGGTCGTGGACATGTCGGGCGCGGCGGGCGCGAGCAAGCCGGGCGTCGTGCGGCGCGTCCTGGGACTCGCCAACCGGCTCAGGCGCGAGACCGGGCTGCCTCACCGGATCGTGGTCGACGAGGCCCACTACTTCCTCGGGAGGCTGGAAGACCCCGAGCTGTTCGACCCGGAGCTCGGCGGCCACGTGCTCGTGACCTACCGGATCGCCGACCTCTCGGCGGAGGTCCTGGGCGCCGCCGACGCCGTCGTCGTGACCAAGGTCGCGGACCAGCGCCAGGCGTTGGCCCTGCGCGCGCTGGCCCCGCCCGTCGGGACGACCTCCGAGTGGCTGGCCTCGCTCGCGAGCCTGGCCGTCGACGAGGCCATGCTCCTTCCGGGGGCCCAGGAATCCGGCGAGTGCCTGACGAGGTTCCGGATCGCGGGGCGCAGGACGGACCACGTTCGGCACCGGCAGAAGTACCGCGACGTCCCCGTGCCGCCCGGGCGCGAGTTCGTCTTCACCCGTCAGGGACGGGAAATGGGACAGCGGGCGCGGACGCTCGCCGAACTGGCCGAGCTCCTGCCCGACCTGCCCGACGACGTGTTCGAGGGCCACCTGGACCGAGGCGACTTCCATCGCTGGGCGGAGCGTGTCCTGGGCGACGCGGAGCTGGGTGGAGCCCTCAGGAGCGCCGAAGGGCTCGAGGCACCCCGCGCGCGCGAGGCCATCGCGAAGGTGATCTCAGACCGCTACGGGAGCTCGTCGACCTGAGCCCCGCGGGGCGGGCGGACCGCAACGGCACCGGGGAGCGCGCGGCCGCGCGTCGTCGAGGGCTGGTGGGCGCTGCAGGATTCGAACCTGCGACTTCCACCGTGTGAAGGTGGCACTCTACCGCTGAGTTAAGCGCCCGAGCGGCGGGAACGGAAGAATAGCGGCAGGGCGGGCTGGCCGTCAAGCCAGCCGGCCCTGCCGCGCGCGGCGCTACTTCGTGGCCTCGGCGGCCGGCTTGGGCTCGGCCGGGACCGGCAGGCCCTTGCGCTGCAGCTCGTCGTCGATCAGGCGCGAGAAGGCGTCGAAGGGCTGGGCGCCGTTGACGAAGCGGCCGTTGACGAAGAAGGCCGGGGTGCCGGTCACGCCGGCCGCCGTGCCCTCCTCCATGTCCTTGCGCCAGGTCTCGGCGTGGCGGCCCGAGTCGAGGCACTCGTCGAACTTCTCGGACTGCAGGCCGGCCTCGCCGGCCATGCGCTTGAGGGCCTCCACCGCCAGTCCGCCCTGGTTGGCGAACATCTTGTCGTGCAGCTCCCAGAACTTGCCCTGCTCGTTGGCGCAGGCGCCGGCCTCGGCGGCCTTGGGGGCGTTGGGGTGGATGTTGAGCGGGAAGTTGCGGAAGACCACCCGCACCTGGCCCTTGTAGCGCTCCTCGACCTGCTTCACCGTGTCGAGCACGCGCGAGCAGAAGGGGCACTGGAAGTCGGAGAACTCCACGATCGTGACCGGGGCGTCGGCCGGGCCCTTGGCCGGACCGGTGGCGGCCACCTCCTTGCGCGGCGGGTCGAGCAGGACCTGCACCTTGGACGCGGCGCGCAGCTCGCGCAGCAGCGCGTTGCGGCGCTCGTCGCTGCGGCCGCGGCGCAGGTAGTCCTCGATCTGCGGCATGACCTCGGCCTCGGTGCGGTTGCCGATGCGGGCCTTGTTGGCCTCGAAGAAGGCCTTCTTCTCCTCCTCGGTGACCGGCTGGACCTTGGAGTCGATCTCCGCCCGCAGGTACTCGCTGGTGCTCAGGCTGCGGCCGGCGGCCGCGCGCGCGATCAGCTGGTCGTCGATCAGCGCCTGCAGCGTGCGCTCGCGCACCTCGTACTCGCGGGCCCGGATCTGGGCCAGCTCGCCCGCCGCGCGCTCCTCGACCTGCTTCTCGGTGATGGCCACTCCGTCGACCAGCGCCAGGGCGCCGGCCGGCGCCTGGGGCGCAGCGGGCTTCTTCTTGTCCGCGGCGGGCGGGGCGGCCAGCGCCGGGAGGGACACGGCCAGCGCACCGAAGACCAGGGCGCGCGCAAGCATCTGCTTCATGAGGGCTCGTTCTCCTTTTCCCACGGGAAGCCCGAAGGATACTTCAGTTCCGGGCGGGCCGGAGCGCGGCCCGGCGGATGCCCTCCAGCATCTCCCGGAAGACCAGGCCGTGCAGCGGCAGCACGGCGTACCAGTAGGCCAGCCCGGCCAGGCCGCGGGGCAGGAAGCGCGCGGTCTGGACCAGGCGCGTGCGGGCGGGCGGGTCGGCCAGCGGCTCGAGCTCGAACTCCAGCAGGGCCTCGCCCGGCAGCTTCATCTCGGCCCGCAGCGCGAGCCGGCGGTCGCGCTCGAGGCCCGTCACGCGCCAGAAGTCGAGGGCCTCGCCGAACGAGACGTTCTCGGGGTCGCGCCGGCCGCGCCGCAGGCCCGGGCCGCCCACCAGCCGGTCGAGGGCGCCCCGCAGCCGCCACAGCCCGTCGGCCGCGTACCAGCCGTGGCCGCCGCCGATGCGGCAGACGGCCCGGAAGACCTGCGCGGGGGTGGCCTCGCAGAGCGCCTCGCGGCGGTCGACGAAGCAGGTGCCGCCGGCCCAGTCCGGGTCGCCCGGGATCGGGCCGGCCCCGGACCAGATGGTCTCGACCCGCTCGTGGGCCACCGCGTCGAGGGCGGCCCGGATGGCCTCGCGGGCCGTCAGCAGCGGCTGCGGCGCCAGGCGCTGGGCGGCGTCGTCGCGGCAGACCACGCGGTTGCGCAGCCCCTCGGCCAGCGGCCGGGCGATCTGGCGGCCGAGGGGCGTGACCAGGTGGATCCAGAGCGAGCTGAGGCGCGGCGTCAGCACCGGCACCGGCAGGATCAGCCGGCGGCGCAGGCCGCGCTCGCGGGCCATGGTGTGCATCAGCTCGCGGTACGTGAGCACGTCGGCGCCGCCGATGTCGAGCGTGCGGCCGGCCGTCTCCGGGACGCGCAGGCAGTCCACCAGGTAGCCCAGCACGTTGCGGATGGCGATGGGCTGGCACTCGGTCGAGACCCAGCGCGGCGTGACCATCACCGGCAGGCGCTCGACCAGGTAGCGCAGGATCTCGAACGAGGCCGAGCCCGAGCCGATGATCATGGCCGCCCGCAGGACCGTCACGGGCGTGGGGCCCGAGGCCAGCACCCGCTCGACCTCGCGGCGCGAGGCCAGGTGCTCCGAGAGCCCGTCGCCCAGCTCCCCCAGGCCGCCCAGGTAGACGATGCGCGGCAGGCCGGCGCTGGCCGCCGCCGTGGCGAAACGGCTGGCCAGGCGCCGGTCCTCGTCGGCGTACTCCTGCCCGGCCGAGACCATCGAGTGCACCAGGTAGTACGCCGCCTGGCAGCCGCGCAGGGCCTCGGTCAGGCCGGCCTCGTCCTCCAGCGTCCCGCGCCGCAGCTCCACGCGCGGGTCGCCGCTCCAGGGCCGGTCGCGCAGCTTCTCGGGCGCGCGCGCCAGGCAACGCACGGCGTAGCCCGCCTCCAGCAGGCGCGGCACCAGGCGCCCGCCCACGTAGCCGGTGGCGCCCGTCACCAGGACGACCGGCAGGCCGTCGGCCATCAGAAACGGAAGCGCACGCCCAGGCTGGGCAGGAACGGCAGGCCGCCGGCGGGCTCCTCGACCACGCGCGGGCGGTCCGAGGCCGGGTCGTAGGCCAGCTTCGTGTCGTACGTGCCGGCGTTGTCGCGGTTCGTGGCGTTGATGACGTCGAGGTAGATCGACCAGCGCCCGGCCGGGCCGCGCGGCCGGAAGGTCAGGCGCAGGTCCAGCCGCATCGTCGTCGGCAGGCGCGTGGTGTTCAGGTTGTCGGCCCCGCCGCGGTCGGCCAGGTAGACCAGCAGCCCCGAGGAGTCGCGCTCGGGGACGCGCTCCTCGACGTTGGCGTCGCGGTCGCCGTCCTGCGCGTCGGCCACGTCGGAGACGCGCACGCGCGCCACGGGCGTGTACGGGAAGCCGCTGCCGTAGCGGGCGGTGGCCGCCAGCTCGAGCTTGCGCGAGGCCTGCCAGACGCCCACCACGCTCAGCGCGTGGCGGCGGTCGTAGTCGAAGGGCAGCGTGCGGCCGTACAGCTCGCGCTCGGCCTTCCCCAGGGTGTACGAGACCCAGCCCGACAGGCGCCGGCCGCTGGCCGGCGGGCGGGCCAGGTAGACGTCGAGACCGTAGGCCTGGCCGCGCCCGTCGCTGACCGGGAAGCTCGTGACGCGCGCCTCGGTGGGCAGCTCGTCCTGCAGCTCGGCCGGGAAGTCGTAGGTGGCCAGCCGCGCCAGGCGCTCGGCCTCCGTCTCGAGTCGGCCCACGGTCAGGTCGTCGAAGCTCTTGTAGTAGGCCTCGGCGCGCGCGAACAGCCCGCCCGGCAGGTCGCGCTCGAGCCCCATCAGCGCCTGCCACGAGCGGGCCGGGGCCAGGTCCAGGCGGCCCGGAGACGAGAGGTCCACGAAGTAGTCCGACTGGATCAGCTTCTCGTAGCCCGGGCTCTGGGTGTAGAGCCCGCCGGCCAGGCGCAGGCGCGTGTCGTCGCGCAGCGCCAGGCTGGCCACCAGCCGCGGCGAGAGCACCGTGCGGCCGTTGACGCCGCTCCAGTCGAGGCGCAGGCCCGGCTCGAGGCCCAGGCGTCCCACCTGCCGCCGCAGCTGCAGCCAGGCCCCGGCGCGCGCGTCGTCGCGCGACGAGTCGAGGTCGTCGGGCAGGCCCGAGCCGCCGCGCACGCTGGAGCCGTTGGCGGCCGAGCTGTTGCGGTCGCCGGCGATCAGCCAGCGCACGCGCGTCTGCAGGCCGTGCAGCTCGGCCCCCGCGTCGAGGGTGGTGCCGCGCCCCAGGCTCCAGAACAGCTCCTGGCGCAGGGCCAGGTCCGTGACCTCCAGCTCGCGGGTGAAGTCCACCGCGGCCTGCGAGAAGCCGTCGTCCTGGCCCGGGGCGTTGGAGCGCCGGGTCTCGTCGCGCAGGGAGGCCACCACGTCCAGCCCCTCCGTGTTGCGGTAGGCCGAGAGCAGCGTGCGGGCCGTGCCGCGCTGCCCCAGCGGCGCGCGCCACGAGAGCGAGACCAGCTCGTTGCGCGCCGAGGTCACGAAGTCGCCCTGGTCGGTCGGGCGGTCGCCCTCGAAAGTCGCGTCGGTGCTCTCGCGGCCGGCCAGGGCGAAGAGCGACAGCGTGTGACCCGGAGCGGGCTCGTAGGACAGCCGGGCCTGCGCGTCGGAGAAGCCGGGCAGGTCGTCCTCGGTGAAGGCGCTGGCCACCACGTCGTAGTAGGTGCGGCGGCCCGTCACCAGCCACGAGCCCGGCTTCCGGCCGGGCAGGCGGCCCTCGAGCACCAGGTTCGTGTCGGTCAGGCTCAGCGCGGCCGACCCGCCGGCCCTGCGGCTGGCGTCGCCGTCGCGGTTCTCGACCACCAGGAGCGACGAGAGCCGGTCGCCGTAGCGGGCGCTAAAGGCCCCGGCGGTCAGCTCGAAGCGCTCGATCGTGTCGGGGTTGAAGGCGCTCACCAGGCCGAACAGCCGGTAGGGGTTGTAGATCTCGACCCCGTCGAGCACCGTCAGGTTCTGGTCGGGCTCGCCGCCGCGCACCGAGAGGCGGCCGCTGAACTCCTCGGGCGCGGTCACTCCCGGCAGCGTCTGCAGCACGCGGAAGACGTTCTCGCCCGCGCCGGCGGCGGTCACCACCTCGACCGGCCGCAGCGGCACCAGGGCCGGCTGCTCCGGGGCGGAGGCCGTCGCGCTGACCTCGACCGATTCCTCGAAGCGCCTCTCGCGCACCAGCGAGACCTGCAGCAGGCCGCGCGCCGGGGCCTGAAGCTCGACCGCCAGGTGCTCCGGGGCGCTGACCTGCACCCGCGCGCCGGCCCCGGGCAGGACCACGCTGCCGCAACCCTCGGGCCCCAGCTCCTGGGCGCCGCCCTCCCAGGCCACGGTCACGCCGGCCACCGGGGCGCCGCCGACCTGCTCCACCACGCACAGGCGCAGCCCGCCCGCCGGCTCGCCCGGCGCGGCCTCCCCGGCCGCACCGCCCGCCAACGCCATCCCGACCACGGCCATCCGGCTCCAGGCCCGCACTCTCACCTCCGGCCGGGGAGGATACCACAAGTGAGTAGGTTTTGAATATCTATCGAGGGCGGCCCGCCGGACGGCGCGGACGGCGCGGCTCCGGAGACCGGAGGTAGTCGCGCAGCTGCAGGACCCGCAGCCCCGGCACGGAGGGGAGGTCCCGGTCGTTGGTGACGAAGGCGGAGCACCCCGCCGACAGCGCAGCCGCGAGCTGCAGCGCATCCGGGGTGCGCACCGAGGCGTGCAGCGCGCGCAGCTGGGCCGCGATCCGCAGCTGGGGCCGTCCGATCTCGACGAGTCGCAGGCCCCGGCTCCTCGAGAGACAGGCCTCGTAGCGCTCGGCCAGCGCGACGTTCCCGGCCCGGTAAGGGACCACCAGGACCTCGAGCAAGGTCAGGCTCGACGTGACGGCCTCGCGGCGGCCCGCCGCCACCTCGTCGAAGATCGGGGCCACCAGCGGCAGGAAGGTCTCGTGCTCCTCGATGTAGTAGATGAAGACTGCCGTGTCGAGGGCCGTGGGCCCCCGGCCCAGGTCCTCCCTCAGTCCCATGCCCGGCGCTCGGCCTCGACGTGGGCGGCGGCTTCGACCTGGCGCCAGGCCTCCTTGCCCAGGCCCCGCAGCTCGAGGATCGAGAGCGGCTCCTGGCGATCGACGGCCTCCTCCAGGATCACGATGACCTCCTGGGCCACGGAGCGCCGGCGCTCGCGGGCGCGCTTCTGGAGCTTCCGGTAGAGCGCGTCCGACAGGTTCTTCACGTTCAGGGTCGCCACCCGCTCCTCCACTTTTCCTCCATGTTGGAGCCAGGCGCCGGCCGCGTCAAGGGCGCCGCGGACGGCCGGGCGCCCGTTGGGCGGTCGCGGCCTCGTCCGTTTGACACCCGTGTCCGGCCAAAGCCATGATCCGCCCCAACTTGCCCCGAGCATGAGCAACCGCCGACGGATCGTGATCGTGGACGACGAGGAGGCCATCCGCTCGATGCTCGTCCACACCCTGCCCGGCGACGAGTTCGAGCTGTTCACCTTCGGCCAGGCCCCCGAGGCGCTGCGCCTGCTGCCCGAGCTGCGGCCCGACCTGATCCTGTGCGACGTGATGATGCCCGACATGGACGGGCACGCCTTCTTCCAGGAGGTCAAGCGCCTCGACGGCCTGCGCCAGGTGCCCTTCCTCTTCCTCTCCGCCGTGAACGCCACCGACGAGATCGTGGCCACGATGGAGGCCGGCGCCGACGACTTCGTCAACAAGCCCTTCTCCCCCGCCCGGCTGCTGGCCAAGGTGCGGGCCGTGCTGCGGCTGGCCGGCCGCACGGCGCCTTTTGCCGAGGAGCGCCGCCACGACGCCCTGGCAGGCGAGATCGGCGCGCGCGGCACGCTGCCGCTGGTGAAGTTCTGCGAGACCGTGCGCCTCTCGGGCCGGCTGACCGTCACGGCCCCGGGCCTGGAGCGCTGGGCGGCCTTCCTGGGCGGCGAGCTGGTGGCGGCCGGCAGCGAGCCCGACACGCCCGGCGAGGAGCCGATCGACCTGTTGCTGGCGATGACGTCGGGGCACTACGAGATCACCCAGAACCGCCTCGACCCGGCGGCGCTGGCGGCCCTCAGCGTGGCCGAGGCCGGCGCGGCCCCCGTCGCCGAGGAGGCGGCCCCGGCGCACCCGCCGGGCGGCCTGCTGACGCGGCTCGACGTGCGCGGCGACAGCGTCACGGTGCAGACCGAGGCCGAGAACCGCCCGGACTTCACGGTCACCACCGTGATCACGCGCGGCGGCCACGTGATCCGCAAGATCGAGAGCGGCTGGCCGCACCCGCAGCAGCGCGGCGACGACCAGGCCGCGGCCGAGGCCCACGTGCAGCGCCAGCACGAGCGCGTGACCTCCGCCGTGCGCGAGCTGCAGCGGCCGGCCCCGGGCGCGGGACAGGCCCGGGTGGACGGCGCCCTGCTGGCCTGGGCGGTCTCGTTCGTGGCCGAGCAGGCCCGCGACCTGCTGGGCGCGGTCATGACCGTGGCGCTGCTGCGCCGCACGCACAAGCGCCTGGTGCAGGACTTCGACCTGCTGCGCGAGCTGCGCGTGGGCCCCGACGGGCGCGTGACCATCGACCCGGCCCGGGCGGCCCTGCCGCCGGTGGCGGTGCGGGCCGTGGCCGGCTGGCTGAAGGCCTTCCTCGACGAGTCGGGCGCGCTGGTCGAGAAGGCCGGCCGCATCCGCGTGCGGCAGGCCACGCGCATGATGGAGGCCGACCTCGAGAGGCTGGGCTTCTACACGGCCCTGGGCGAGCCCGCCGGGCCCTGAGGCGACATGGACGAACCGACGGAACAGGAGCAGATGGCCTTGGTCCGGCTGATCGGCCGGGCAACTGCCGAAGCGATGCGCCTCGAGGACTTCGAGGCCTTGCGCGAGTGGCTGCGAAACGAAGCCCCCAAGGCCTTGCCCGCCCTTGCGGCGGAAGCCAACTCCGAACGCGGGCGGAAGGCAGGCATCAACGCCATCGCCACCAGCATCTGGAACGCCGTGCCGCTGCCCTCGAACGGGTACCA
Organism: Vicinamibacteria bacterium; assembly: GCA_039812725.1. Taxonomy (GTDB): domain Bacteria; phylum Acidobacteriota; class Vicinamibacteria; order Fen-336; family Fen-336; genus JBDIBD01. The sequence continues at coordinate 25,660 of JBDIBD010000002.1, forward strand.
GCCCCGACCCCGCCCGGCGCCGGGCCGCAACGAGCCCTGCCCCTGTGGATCGGAAGAGAAGTTCAAGCGCTGCTGCGGCCAGGTCGCGCCCGTCTTCCCTTCCCTGCCGCCTCACGCCGTCTGGCCGGCCCTGATCGAGTTCGCTACGGACCAGGAGCTGGCGCGCTACGTCGGTGACCCCGGCCTGCCGCCGCTCCCTCTGGGGGCGGTGGCCCTGGCCCTGCGGGAACGCGGCCAGGGCGAGACGGCCCTGGGGGCCTTGCGGTCCCGTTTCGGGGGCAAGGCGCAGATCGACGAACGCTACGAGGAGGTCTTGGACGTCTATCTGGACCTGACCGGCGACGTGCGCGGACCGGACGCGCTGGAAGCTCTAGCCGACAGCCTGCTCGGGCGGCTGCCGGAACGCCTGAAGGCCGTGCCGCTGCGCCACATGATCCCGCGCGCCCTGGCCCTGCGCGAGACGGATCGGGCCTTCGACCTGCTGGAGCGCCTCCGCGCCGCCGACCCGGACGACCCACGGCTGGGGCCGCTGGAGGTCGCGACGCTGCTGGCCGCGGACGACCTGGCGCTGGCGGCCCAGCGTGCGCGCTTCTGGCTGACCGCCCTGCGCCGGCGCGGCCAGGAAGAGGACATGGCCGAGGCGGTCAAGATGCTGGAGCAGGCGGCCAGCGACCCCGAGGCGGCGGCGGCCGAGATGTTCGCCGACGAGCCGCCCCTGTTCGCCCACCTGGAGTCCACCCTGCACGCCGGCCTGGGCCGCCCCGTGCGGCCCTATGCGCTCGACCCCGATGCTCCCAGCGTGGTCTTCGGGACCCCGCCGCGCGGCGTGCGCGCCGCGGAGAAGGCCTGGCGCAAGGTCTGGCCGGAGCTCAAGCCCGGCCTGGTCTCGTTCGACGTGGACCTGCCCGCGTCCCTGGTGGATGAGCCGGAGGCGTGGCTCACGGTCCTGCGGGAGCACCCCGAGGTCTTCGACAGCCTCGACGTGCTCGACGACCTGGCGCTGGTCGTCGACCCCTTCGTCGACGTGATCGCCCCCTCCCGCGCGGACACCCTGCTCCACCCGCTGCTGGAACGGGCGGCGGCGATCGTCCGCGCCAGCCTCGCGCAGCGCGCCCAGCCCGCGGAGGTCCCCTGGGCCGCCTGGGAGAACAGGCCGGCCTTGCGACTGCTGTCCCGCCTGGCGTTCGTGCTGGACGACGCCAAGGACGGCAGCCAGGCCGTGCCGGTCTACGAGGAGCTGCTGCGCCTCAACCGCAACGACAACCACGGCCACCGTTGCTGGCTCGTCAACCACTACCTGCGCCACGGCCATGACGCCCGGGCCCTGGAGGTCGCCCAGCGCTATCCGGGCGACGCGCTGGTCGACACCGCCTTCGGCCACGGCCTGGCGCTCTGGCGCCTGGGCCGGCGCGAGGAAGCCGAGGATGCTCTTCGCAAGGCGGCCTCCCGGTCGCCGCTGGTTGTCGAGGCTCTGCTCGCGCCGAAGATCCGGCGGCCCAAGCTGACGCCCGGCCGCCTCCACTTCGGCGGCAAGGACGAGGCCTGGACCTATCGCCAGGACATGCGCGACGTCTGGCTGGCCAGCCCCGACGCGCTCGAGTTCCTGGCGAGCCCGCCCAAGCCGCCCGCCAAGCCGGAGCCACCAGTCCACAAGAAGCGCTGATCCGCCGGCCCGGCGCCTGTATCATCCCGGCGCGCCCCCCATGGACCTGGCCGCCACGCTCGTCACGCTGCTCGCCTTCGCGCTGCCCGGGACGCTGCTCTGGTTCGCCCTCGCGGGCCGGCCGCAGGGCGCGGAAGAGGCCGCCGAGGGGCTGGCCGTGGGCCTGGCGGGGGGCCTTCTGCTGCTGCGCCTGGCGGCCGAGACCGACCTCGGGCTCTTCACCACCGCGGGCGCCGGCCTGGGCGCGATCGGGGCCCTGGCTCTGGCCCGCACCGCGCGCGGCCGGCTGCGGCCCGCGGGCCTCAGCCGCGAGGGGCGTCTGCTGCTCGTGCTGCTCCTGGCCTGCCTGGCGCTGCGCGTCGTGCCGCTGCTGCTCAACCCGCTGCCGCTCGGCTGGGACCCGTACTTCCACCTGCTGCTGGCCGAAAAGGCCCGGGTGCTGGGCCGCGCCGTCCACGACTGGCGGCCCTACGAGGACATCCCGCTGCACTACCCCATCGCCACGCACCTGCTGCTGGCCTGGGCCAGCCGGCTGAGCGGCGTGGCCCTGCCGCTGGTCTTCGGGGCCGCCCAGGTGCTGGCGACGCTGCTGACCACCGCGTTGGCCTTCGCTGCGGTCAGCCGCGCCAGCGGCTCGCGCGAGCTGGCCCTGCAGGCCGCCGCGGCCTACGGCCTGTGGGCGGTCTACGGCGGACTCGACTACGCCCGCTGGGGCGGGCTGCCGAGCGCGCTGGCCATGGCGCTGATGCTGGCGCTGCTGTCCCTGGCCCTGCGGCCGGCCGAGGCCGGAGCCTGGCCGGTCGTCGGCATCGCGCTGCTGACCGGGGCCGTGGCGCACTCGCACCACCACGGTCTGGTGACGCTCGGGTTGGTCTTCGGCGCGGCCTGGCTGATCTCGCTGACCCTGCGCCGCGACGCGCTGGTGGCGCGACGGCTCGGCCTGGGCCTGGCGTTCGGGGCCCTGCTCGGGGCCGGGCCGTTGATCGACCACGCCCGGCGCATCCCGCTGGCCCCGCTGACGGGCCTCGACAGCTACGTGGAGCCCGCCGTCCCGCCCGTGCGCGCCCTGCTCGGCCTCGGGCTGGCGTTCTCGGCGGCGGGCCTGGTGGGTTGGCGCCTGGCGCGCGGACGCTGGCGGCTGCACCCGCTCTACCTGCAGGTCCTGGGCCTGCTGCTCGCGCTGTTCGTGATCGGCGACTGGGGCGTGCGGCTGGCCGCGGCCCTGTGGCTGCGACGCGACTGGGCGCCCTTCACGCCCAGCCGCTTCCTGGCGGACGCCGCCGTGCTGCTGGCGGTCTTCCCCGCCGTGGCGCTGCTGGAGCTGGCGCGACGCCGGCCGCGCCTGGTGCTGCCCGTGCTGGCGCTGGGCACGCTGGCCAACGCGCGGGACTGGCTGAACCTGACGCGCTCCCCGGTCGAGCCGGAGCGCCTGGCCCTCTACGACTGCGTGCGCCAGCGCACCGCCCCGGAGACGCTGGTGCTCGACCGCTGGATCTTCGCCAGCTACTTCACGGGGCGCGCCTCGTCGAGCCTGCCGCTGCCCAGCTCGGAGCTGTGGGCCCTGGCCGCCCGGCGCCAGTTGGGGAAGGCCATCCTGGCCGGGGCGGTGCCGCCCTCGGCCTCGCCGGCGCCGGTGGTCTGGCTGCGCGAGCCGGGCCAGCCGCAGGTGGGTTCCGTGCTGTGCGGCGACCCGGCCGGCCTGGCCGCGGTGGTCCTGAAGCCGTGAGGCGCCCCGCGCTGGGCGGCCCGGCCGGCGGCCTGCTGACGGTGCTGTGCGTGACGCTGGCCTGCTGCCTGAGCTGGCCCCGCGACGAGTACCCCGGCGACCCCGTGGCCATCCGCATGGAGACGCGCCACCTGCTGGAGACCGGCCGCCTCGGCGTCGACCCGGCCTTCGCCTCGGTCTTCGGCGAGCGCGGGCAGTACTACTTCTACAACCAGGCCAGCGACCGCTGGTTTCCCAAGTACGGCCTGCTGAACAGCCTGGTCTACGTCCCGGCGCTGTGGGCGCAGTCGCGGCTCACGGGCGAGCTCGGGCCGCACTACGGCTACCGGCCGCGCACGCTGGCGCTCAACCTGACCAACCTGGCCTTCGCGGCCCTCTCGGCGGCCTACCTCTACGCGCTGCTGGGGCTCTTCCGTCCCGGGCCCGGCCCGGCCGTCGGCGCGCGCCTGCTGTTCGTGCTGCTGGCCTGCTTCGGCACGTTCTGGTGGAACTACCTGCGCGCCCACTCCTCCGAGGTCTACCAGGCGGCCTTCCTGCTGGCGCTGCACTACCACCTCTTCCGCCACGTCGCGGAAACCGGGCCGCGCCCGCGCGCGCACCCGCTGGCGGCGGCCCTCTGGCTGGCCGCGCTCGTGCAGGTGAAGGTCGTCTACGTGCTCTACGCCCCGCTGGTGGTGGCCTTTCTCTGGCTCACGCGGCCGGGCGAGGCGCGGGGCCGGCTGACCGAGCGTGCGGCCTGGCGCGCGTTCCTGCGCGAGCACGGTCTCTTCTGCCTGCTGCCGCTGGCCCTCGGCCTCCTGGCGCTGCTGTGGGTGCAGCGCTTCAAGTTCGGCTCCGCCTTCGACACGGGCTACACGCAGTGGCAGCGCGAGCGCCACCCGTTCTCCGGGAACCTCCTCACCGGCCTGGCCGGCTACCTGGCCAGCCCGCAGGGCGGCGTGTTCCTGCACTTTCCGCTGCTTCTCTTCGCGCTCTTCGCGGCACGGGGCTTCCTGCGGCGCCACCGGGCCCAGTACCTGTTCGTGCTGGCGGGCAGCCTGGCGCTGCTGCTGGTCTCGTCGCAGTTCGTCAACTGGCGCGGGGAGAACTGTTACGGGCCGCGCTACCTGCTGCCGGTCCTGCCGCTCTTGGCCCTGCCCGCCTTCGCCTGGCTGGCCGACGGGGAATGGCGCCGGGAGCCCCGCCGCGCCGCCTGGACCGCCGGCCTGCTGGCGGCCAGCCTCTTCTGGGGCCGGATGCAGATGCGCGTCAACGAGACGCCCTTCCTGACCTTCTACGGCTTCAAGGCGGAGTGCGCGCCCCTGGCGCGCGACGGGATCGTGGCGGCCTACTTCGCCTGGACGCCTTTTCCGTTCGTCAGCGCCGACCTGGCCGACTTCGTGCGCGACGGGCGCCGGGCGCCGATCCTGGTGCGGCTCGAGCAGCTGCTGGGCCCGGCGGCCTTCGAGGTGCTCTCGGCCCGCATCCGCGCCGGGATCGTCTCGAACTACTGGTGGGATGGGCCGCCGACCTCAGCTCCGCCGCCGGCGCAGCTCGACCAGCCGCACCGCTGAGGCCTCGAGCCACTCGGGGTCGCGCCCCAGCAGCGCGCCGCTGCGCGGGTCGACCTGGCCGAACGACAGCACGCCCGTGGGGCACTGCTGCACGCAGGCCGAGCAGCGCACGCACTCGGGGTCGGCCATGGGCAGGCCCTTGTTGGCGAAGCCCATGACGTCGATGCCCTGGTGGCAGACGCTGGTGCAGACGTTGCACGAGATGCACTTCTGCTTCTCGGCCAGGATGCGGAAGCGGGAGAAGCGCGCGTAGACGTGCATCAGCGCGGCCAGCGGGCAGGCGAAGCGGCACCAGGCCCGGCCCGAGTACCAGAAGTACAGCCCGTAGCCCAGGATGCCGGCCAGGAACAGGTCCACGAACCAGGCGTAGCCCGCGAAGCCCAGGCCGAAGGCGCGCGCGGCCAGCCCGCGCGGCCAGACCCAGCCGGCCACGCGCAGCAGCATGAGGACCACGACCGCCGCGAGGATCGCCTGCCCCAGCAGGTTGACGCGGTTCCAGGAAGGGCCATGGGGCATCTTGTGGCGCTGGCGGTCGCCGAGGGTCTCGGCCAGCGCGCCGCACGAGCAGATCCAGCCGCAGTAGGCGCCCTTGCCGAAGAAGTAGACCAGCGCCGGCACGAGCACGAACGTCTGCAGGGCGCCCAGGGCCAGCCAGCCCCACAGCGGCTGGGCGGTGAACCAGTTGTAGACGAACAGCGGCCAGGCCAGCACCAGCCCGTAGGCGCGCCAGTACTCGCGCCCGTGGCCGTAGGTCACGGCCGGGAACAGCGCGTCGGCCAGGCCGCGCCCGGCCCCGCCGTCGAACCAGCCGTTGTGGCCCAGCCAGGGCAACAGGAGCTCGGGCAGGAGGAAGAGCGGTAGGCACTGGATCGACATCAGCGTGAGCGTCTGCAGCCGGACGTACGGCGTGCGCCGGTCGCGCATGCGCCGCAGGCCGAAGACGACCACCACCAGCGAGTAGGCCAGCGTGTAGTAGAAGGCCGGGCCCGAGGCCGAGATCCGCAGCGTGCCGAGCAGCGTGGCTGGGTCGGCCAGCGCCGCCGCCAGGCCACCCCCGGCCGCCGCCAGCCCGGCGAACAGGCGCGCGGGGTCGGGGTTCAGCCAACCCGGCAGCGGTCCGAGGAACGGAACCGGCTTGCTCGACTTCCAGTGGTAGAGCCAGGTGCAGAACAGCACGAAGGCCGACAACGCGGCCCAGCCGCGGGCGGTCGTCTCGCCCGCGATGGCCACGCCCGACTCGCGGAAGAAGGCCAGCGGGGCCTCGCGGCCGATCATCGTGAAGACGGCCTGGTTGGGCAGGCTCAGCTCGGCGCCGTCGCGCGTCGCCAGGCTGACGTCGGCCTCGCGGATGGCGGTCACCCGGCTGCCCAGCAGCAGCCGGATCGAGCCCGGCGGGTGCGGGCGCTCGATGAAGTCCCCCGAGGCGGTCGTGACGCGCTCGGAGCTGGGGTGCTCGACGCCGACCTGGGCCAGGGGGTCGGCCTGCAGCGCCGCGAGCCTCGCCAGGTTGTCGGGCTTGGGGCGCGCCAGCTCGTCCTTGCGGTACGAGAGCGTCACGCGCGCCCCGCAGCCCGCCAGGCCGATCGCGGCCTCGACGGCCGAGTCGCCGCCGCCCACCACCAGCACGTCCCGGCCGGCGTAGTCCTGGGGGTCGTGCAGGCGGTTCGTGACCTTGTCGAGCTCCTCGCCCGGCACGCCCAGCCGCCGAAAGCTGCCCGAGCGGCCGATGGCCACGATCACGCGCCAGGCGCGCAGCGCCTGGCCGCCCTCCAGCTCGACCTCCAGCAGCCCCTCGCGCCGCGTCACGCGCCGGGCGTGGGCCGCGCGCGGCTCGATCCCCTGGCCCAGGGTCTGCTCGCGCAGCTCCTCGAGCAGCCCCTCGCGCACCGTGGAGCGCGGGCCGAACTGGAGCGGGCCGGCCGGCGTCATGCCGGTCGGGTAGGTGTAGATCGGCTTGCCCTTGGGGAAGTTGACCACCGTCGAGAAGGGCTGGGTGGCCTCGAGCAGCTCGAAGCGCAGGCCGGCCTGCTGGGCCTCGAGGGCGGCCGCCATGCCCGACACGCCCGCGCCCACGATCACCAGGTCGAGCACCCCGTCGCGCGGCGTCCGGCGGGCGAAGGCCGGGTCGGCCAGGAGGGCCCGCACCGCCCGCGCGCCGCCGTCGGCCGCGAGCTTGAGCAGCGGCACGCCGGTCAGGTCACCCACCACGTAGAGCCCCGGCACGCCGGTCGAGCCGTCGGCGCGCACCACGGGCAGCCTCTCGACCGTGCCGGCCGGCCAGCGCGTGTGCAGCCAGTGGGCGTAGCGGGCCAGCGGCCTGGTGCTCGTGCTCATGCTCTCCACCAACGCCGCGACAGCCGCGGAATTCCCGCGGCCTCCCCGCGCCTTGACTCTTCGCCCTTTCTTCGCCTAAGCTGCCGCTCCAGCGATCAGAGGGGCCACGGGCGCCGCCCGCGAGGAGGAACCATGACACAGATGCAGATGTTGCTGCAGGAGCTCGAGCACGAGGCCGTCGCCACGCGCCGCACCCTGGAGCGCGTGCCGGCCGGAAAGCACGCCTGGAAGCCGCACGAGAAGTCCATGACCATGGGCCGCCTGGCCAGCCACCTGGCGGAAATCCCGGAGTGGGCCACGATGACGCTGCTGCGGGACGAGTTCGACATGGCTCCCCGGGGCCAGAAGCCGCACGAGTCGCTGAACCTGGAGTCGCCGGCCGAGATCGTGGCGGCCTTCGACCGCTTCCTGGCTGAGGCGCGCGCGGCCTTCGGGAAGGTCCAGGACGCCGAGCTGGCCAAGCCCTGGACGCTGAAGGGCGGCGACCAGGTCTACTTCACGATGCCCAAGGGCGCGGTGCTGCGCAGCTTCGTCTTCAGCCACCTGGTGCACCACCGGGCGCAGCTGGGCGTCTACCTGCGCCTGAACGACGTGCCCGTGCCGTCGGTGTACGGTCCCTCGGCCGACGAGAGCGGGATGTAGCGCGGAGTAGACTGGGGCCTCCCGGACCCTCCGTCCGGACGGGAGGCCCGCATGTCCCCTCGCGTCAGTCGCCGACAGTTCGTGAAGGCCGGAGCCGCCGCCGGAGTCGCCGCGGCTGCGGCGCGCCCCGCATGGTCGGCGCCGGCCGGGGCCGCCGGGACGACCGCCCCCGTGGTGGTGGCCTCGACCAACGGCCACCAGTACAGGAACGGCGGGCCGCGCACGGCGGTCGAGGAGGCCTTCGCCCGCCTGGTGAAGGGCGAAGACCCGCTCGACGCGGCCCTGGCCGGCGTCAACATCGTCGAGCTCGACCCGGCGGAAGAGGGCGTGGGCTACGGCGGCCTGCCCAACGCCGACGGCGTCGTGCAGCTCGACGCCTCGGTGATGCACGGACCCTCGGGCCGGGCCGGCGGCGTGGCCTGCCTCGAGGGCGTCCGCAGCCCCTCGCTGGTGGCGCGGGCCGTGGCCGAGCAGACCGACCACCACCTGCTGGTGGGCCGCGACGCCCAGGCCTTCGCGCGGCGGCTCGGTTTCGCGGTCGAGGACGACCTCAACACGCCCAACTCGCGCGCCAAGTGGCTGGACTGGAAGCGCCGCATCGACCCGGAGCACTGGCTCGACCCGCACCAGCGCGGCCAGGCCGCCGAGCGCGCCCGCCAGTCCATGCTGGCGGAGGGCCGGCTGCGGCCCGAGCACTACCTGGGCACGATCCACCTGAGCGCGCTCTCGCCGAAGGGCGAGCTGGCCGGCGTCACCACCACCAGCGGGCTGGCCTTCAAGATCCCCGGGCGCGTGGGCGACTCGCCCATCCTCGGGGCCGGCCTGTACGTCGACGGCGAGGTGGGCGCGGCCGGCTCCACGGGCCGGGGCGAGGCCAACCTGGCCGGCCTGTCCTCGTTCCTGATCGTCGAGGAGCTGCGGCGCGGGAAGAGCCCGAAGGACGCGGGCCTCGAGGCCCTGCGGCGCATCGCCGCCCGCACGCGCGAGAAGCGCCTGCTGGACGAGCGTGGCCGCCCGCGCTTCAACGTGCGCTTCTACGTGCTCGACCGCCAGGGGCGCTTCGCCGGGCTGGCGCTGCTGGGCGGGCCCAAGGTCGACTTCGCCGTCTGCACCGAGAAGGGGCCGGAGGTCCGGCCCTGCGAGGCGCTCTTCGAGCGCGCCCTGGAGGGGTGATGGAGCTGCTGCCGTGCGTGGAGATCGGACCGGAGACCGGCGCCGACGGCGTGGTGCTGTGGATGCACGGCCTGGGCGCCTCGGGCCACGACTTCGAGGACGTGGTGCCGCTGCTGCGCCGGCCGCGCACGCGCTTCGTCTTCCCCCACGCCCCGCGCCGGCCCGTGTCGATCAACATGGGGCTGATCATGCCGGCCTGGTACGACATCCGCACGCTGGGCGGGCCGCGCGACGACGACGAGCGCGGCATCCGCGACTCGCAGCGCCACGTCGAGGCCCTGCTGGCGCGCGAGGCGGAGCGCGGCGTGCCGCCCGGCCGGGTCGTGCTGGCCGGCTTCAGCCAGGGCGGCGCCATGGCCCTGCACGTGGGGCTGCGCTACCCGGAGACGCTGGCGGGCATCATGGTGCTGTCGGCCTACGAGCTGCTGCCCGAGACGCGTGCGGCCGAGGCCAGCCCGGCCAACCGGTCGACGCCGGCCCTCGTCTGCCACGGCACCTACGACCCCATGGTGCCGGTGCAGGGCGGCCAGGCCGTGCACGACGCGCTGGCGGTGAACGGCCGCCCGGCCGAGTGGCACGAGTTCCCCATGGAGCACCAGCTCTGCCTGGAAGAGATCGAGGTCATCGCGCGCTGGCTGGACGAGCGCCTGCCGGCGGAGGCCTGAGCGTGGCCTGCCCGCCCCCGGGCTCGAACCGGCGCGGCCACGGCGCCGCCCCGCCCGCGGAGCCACGCCCGCCGCTGCGGCTCGAGAGCGAGTCCCGCGAGCCGCGCTGCGCCATGTGCGGCGGCCCCTGGCGCGACCTGGGCCACTGCAAGGGCGTCTGCCTGCGCTGCGGCTTCATGCAGTCCTGCGTCGACACGATCTGAGGCGGGGGCAGCCCCGCTTCGTCACCCCGAGGCCGGACCGCAACGGCGCGGGCGGCGAGGCCAGGAACCGCCATCGTCATCCTGAGGAGCCGCCGTCCAAGCCGGCGACGAAGGATCTCTCGGGCTCTTACGACTCGAGAGATCCTTCGCTCCCAGCCAGGACGAGGTCGCCCAGGATGGCGGCGGGGCGTCGAGGGCGTCGCGCCTTTCTCACCAGACCTGCACCTGCGCCGCCAGCCGGCGTGGCGCGAGGTTGCGCCAGGCCAGGGTCAGGGCCAGCTTCACGCTGCGGACCCGGGCCGCCTTCAGCCGCACGTGCGTGGCGCCGCGCCGACCCCAGCCGCCCTCCACGGGCGCGAAGACGTCGGGCTCGGCCTCGAGGAAGGCCCACTGCTGGTCGGGGGTCAGCTTGACCATCGCCGAGCCCTCGTCCGGGTAGCCCAGGGTGGCGAAGATCCGCCCGCCCACGCGGAAGTCCGGGTGCCCCATGTGCCCGACCTCGCTGCTCTCGGGCAGCTTCAGCGCCAGCCGTCGGAACCCGCTCGCGGTCATCGTCCCTCCTCGCCGCCCGTGAGCGGCAGCCCGTCCCGGCACAGCGGGCACTCGCCCGGCGTCCAGAGCCGGTTGGGCACCTGCTCGAGCGTCTCGAGGGCCAGGCCCTGCTCCTGGGCCAGGCGGGCGGCGGCCGTCCCGAGCACCACCAGCGTGCCGAGCGCCAGCGGCTCCGCGCCACAGGCCCGCAGGTCCTCGAGCGTCCCGCGCACGGCCGAACCGGCGTTGATCACGTCGTTGACGACCAGCACGCGACGCCCGCGCACGCGCGCCCGGAGCGGCCCCGGCAGACGGTAGCTCACCGGGAACAGGCCGCTGGCTCCCGGCCGCCGCTCGGGCTGACTGTAGACGAACGGCAGGCCCAGCCGCTCGGCCACGCGCAGCGCGACGAAGGCCCCTTCGACCAGCGGCCCGCAGACCACCTCCGCCCCGAGGTCCTGCAGCCGGGCCGCCAGCTCGTCGGCCTGGCGCCAGGCCGAGGACACGTCGTGGCAGAGCAGCTCGAGGTCCAACCACAGCTCGCCGTGGTGCCCCGACTCGAGCAGGAAGTGGCCGCTCCTGGCGAACGACAGATGACGCTTCTCTCCCATGCGTGAGCCACGAGCTTACGCCGGAAACAGGAACGGGGCGGGAGCCTCGCGGCTCCCGCCCCGCCACGGCCACGCGCCTAGCGCGGGCCGACCAGCTTCAGGTCGAGCGGCGGCAGGTTCTGGGGCGAGCTGAAGGCCCCGCTCTGCCGCGTCACGCCGGTGGCGTCCATGAACCAGATCGCGATGCGGCCGCTGGTGCTGTTGCGGAAGACCAGGTCGGGGCGGCCGTTGCCGTCGAAGTCCTCGACCGCGGAGACGCGCCACCAGGGCTGGGCCGAGGCCGCCAGCTGCGGCGTGATGTCGGCCTGGCCGATGCGCAGCGTGCCGTCCATGTACCAGACCGTCATGAAGCCGTCGCTGCTGCGCTGCCAGAGGATGTCGGTCTTCTGGTCGCCGTTGAAGTCGCCGGTGCCCGCCACCTGCCAGTCGGGGGGCTGGGTGTCCGGCGTCGTGAACTGGCCCGTCAGGCGGTTCACGCCGTCCATGGTCCAGACCACGTTGCGGCCCGAGACCGAGTTGCGCCAGAGCAGGTCCCACTTGCCGTCGCCGTCGAACTGCCCGGTGCCGGCGATCTGCCAGTTGGTGTCGGCCAGGGTGTCGGGGTTGAGGAACACGCCGCCGGTGCGCGTGGTCTGGTTCATGTACCAGACCACGTTCTTGCCCGACAGGGCGTGGCGCCAGATCAGGTCGGTGTGGCCGTCACCGTTCATGTCGGCGGTGCCCTGCAGCTGCCAGCCCAGGTCGGCCAGGCTGGCCGGGGTGGTGGTGGTCTGCTGCACGATGTTGATCCCGGACATGATCCAGACGGACATGGCCCCGGTGGTCTGGCTGCGGTAGACCAGGTCGGGCGTGCCGTCCTGGTTGAGGTCGCCGTGGGTCCCGACCGGGTGCACCGTGCAGCTCACCGGGTAGCTGGCGGGGCTGCCCGCCGCGTTGTGCGTCACCGTGACGGTGCCGCTGTAGACCCCCACGCTCGCCGACTGGCACTGCACCGTGACGGTCACGGCCGGGCTGCCGTCGGGGATGCTGAACGAGCCCGGGCCCACCGTGAGCGCGGGGCCGCCGGAGACGGTCACGCTGCTGACCACCAGCGTGGCGTTGCCGGTCTCCGAGACGGTGAACGTGCGCGTGGCCGGCGTCCCCGGGGTGGCGCTGATGGCCGCCAGGGGCGTGCCGGGAGCCGGGTTCGAGCCGTAGCCCGGGGCGCTGGCGGGCCCGACGTTGCAGGTCACCGGGTAGTCGGCCGGGCTGCCGGCAGCGTTGTGCTGCACGCGCAGGGTGCCGCCAAAGGTTCCGGTCGAGGCCGACATGCACGCGACCGTCACGTTCACCGGCGCGCCGCCGTCGGGGATGCTGAAGGGGGCCTGCGAGACGCTCAGCTCGGGGGCGCTGCCGGCCAGGAGGGCCACGCTGGTCACGTTCAGGGTGGCGTTGCCGGTCTCGGAGACCGTCAGCGTGGCGCTGCCCGTGGCGTTCGTGACCGTGTTGACCGTCAGGGTCTGGCCGGGCGACGGGCTGGAGCCGTAGCCAGGAGCGGGAGCGTTGTTGACCGTGCAGCTCACCGGGTAGGTCGCGGGGCTGCCGGCCGCGTTGTGGATCACCTGCACCGTGCCGTTGAAGGTGCCGCTCGAGGGCGAGAGGCAGGTCACGGTGACGGTCTGCGGCAGGCCGCCGTCGGGGATCGAGAACGAGCCGGGCAGCACGGCCAGCTGCACGGGGTCGCCGGGCGACATCGTCACGCTGGTCACGTTCAGCGTGGCGTTGCCGGTCTCCTGGACCAGGAACGAGCTGCTGCCCGTGACGTTCGTGGTGGTGGTGATCGGCAGCAGCGACTGGCCGGGGCTCGGCACCGAGCCGTAGCCCGGGGCGGGCGCCGGGTCGACCGTGCACTGGACCGTGTACTGGGCCGGGCTGCCGGGCGCGTTGTGCTGCACGGTCACGGTGCCGTTGAAGGTCCCGCTGGAGGACGACTGGCACGAGACGGTGACCGTCACCGGCCCGCCGCCGTCGGGGATCGAGAACGAGCCCGGGGCGATGCTCAGCTCGGGGCCGCCGGTGATCGACACCGAGGTCACGTTGAGCTGGGCGTTGCCGGTCTCGGAGACCGAGAAGGTGGAGGTCCCGAGCACGTTGACGGTGGTCGCGATCGCGGCCAGGGCGCTGCCCGGGCTCGGGCTCGAGCCGTAGCCCGGCTGCGGCGGCGGGGCCGGCGACTCGAAGGCGCCGGCGTCGCAGTTGCCCGGTCCCTGCGGGCGGGGCAGCAGGCGCTGGTCGAGGTCGAAGATCGGCGCGGCCGAGCAGATCGACGGCACGCCCAGTCCCAGGGCGGCGCTGCTCGCCCCCAGCGCCATGGTGGGCTGGATGGGCGGCGCGTTGGGGACCAGGGGCAGGAGCTGCGGGTCGGCCGTCTGGATCGAGGCGCCGCACGAGCTGCCCGGGAACTGCAGGTTGCCGCCCAGGTCGGCCAGCGCCAGGCCGCCGCAGTTGGAGCCCGCCACGCTGTTGGCCAGGATCGAGTTGCCGACCTGGACGGCGTCGGCGGCGGCGTTGGCGTTGGAGAGCGCGCCGCCCGAGTTGACGGCGGTGTTGCCCGAGAGCGTGCTGTTGAGCAGCAGCACCTTGGCGTTGACGTCGAAGTTGGCGATGGCGCCGCCGTCGTTCAGGGCCTGGTTGCCCGAGAAGGTCGAGTTGGCCACGCGCAGGCGGTCGTGCTCCAGCCCGAAGCCGTGCAGGTGCGCGATGGCGCCGCCGCTCGAGGTGAAGCTGCGGTTCTGGTCGAAGGTCGAGCCCAGCACGGTGAGGATGCCGCCGTTGTAGATCGCGCCGCCCAGGCCGTTGACGTTGCCCACGCCGCCGGTCCCCGAGGCGCTGTTCTGGAAGAACAGGCAGTTGTAGAGCCCGCCCTTGTGCAGGTCGGCCGGCGTGTTGACCGTGTCGGGCCACGAGAGCGCCGCCGTGGGGGCGTTGATCAGCGCGCCGCCGCGCCCGTTGGGGGCCGTGTTGCCGCTGAAGGTCGAGGCCTCGACCAGGATCAGGGACGTGCTGGTGTCGCCGCCGCCGTTGAAGACCGCCCCGCCGCCGCGCACCTCGCTGGTGCCGTCGCCCAGGGCCGTGTTGCCCGTGAAGGCCAGGGTGGTCATCGTCACGGTCGCCAGCGCGCCGGTCCCGGAGACGTAGACGGCGCCGCCGTCGCGGTCGGCCGTGTTGCCGGTGAAGGTCGTGTTGGCGATGACCACCGCCACGTCGGGGTTGAAGTAGAGCGCGCCGCCGTCCTGCCCGGCCTGGTTGTTGCTGAAGGTCGAGTCGGTGATGGTCAGGGTGTCGCCGCTGAAGTAGATCGCGCCGCCGTAGGCCTGGGTCTTGTTGTTGTCGAAGCTGCAGTTGAGCACGGTCAGGTCGCCCAGGCTGGCGTCGATCACGCCGCCGGTCGAGGTGGTCGCGTCGAAGCCGCTGAACGTGACGTGGTCGAGCGTCAGGTGGCCCAGGCTGGCGAAGATGAACAGGCGCTCGCCGGCGTTCCCGGCGCCGTTGATCGTGACCGGGCCGGTCAGCTTGACGTTGGTGCTGAACTGCATGTTGCCGGCGGTCAGGTTGACCGTCGAGACGTCGAAGACGATCTCGTCGTCGCCGCCGCTGACCGGGCCGCAGTCGTCGTTGGGCGCGAACTCGCGCGCCACCAGCACGGCCTCGCGCAGCGTGCACTGGCCGTCGTCGGCCGGGGCGCCGTCGCTGCCCGTGGTCACGTGGATCTGGGCCGCCCCGGCCGAGCCGGCCGCGCCCAGCAGCGCCGCGAGCCCCAGGCCGCGCAGCAGCTGACGCCAATTCCCCCCGCACAAGTCCCGCATCGTCAATCACCTCCGCCGGCAGGCCGAGACCGGTCTACGGGGTAGAGACGCGGAGGGGGGCGAGGGGTTACCGGCGGGCCGGGAGCGTGACGCCCGTCACCCCAGGACCTGCGCAGGGCAGGGCGTGGCAGCCGCCGCCGGGCCGATCACGATCGGGGCTTCCGCCGCCCAGCCGCCCGGCTCGGAGACGACCTCGACCCGCCAGTGCAGGTCGAAGCCGCGCCCGTGGTACGAGCACGGCCCGTCGGGCACCGTGAGCGTGAAGCTGCGCGCGTCGCGCGAGCGCGCGCCGTCGACCGCGACGCTGGCGCCGATCCCGCTCTCGCTCTGGTCCCCGCCCCGGGCCGTCCAGGCCAGGCGCAGCTCGACCCGCGCCGGCGGACCCGGCAGGTCCCAGCTGGCCTGGCCGGTCACCTCGTCGCCGGGCCGGTAGGCGGCCGCGGGCGCGTCGACCGTCACGGTCATCATGCTCATGGCCGGGGCCTCTCGGGCAGCACGGTCAGGGGGAACTCCTCGTCGAGGTCGGGGGCCAGCAGCACCTCGGCCCGCACGCGCACCAGCCACTCGAGCTTGAAGCTGCCGGCCTCGAAGCTGTGCATCAACCCGGCCGGGAGCTGGATCACGGCCCGGCCCGAGGTGGACGTCGCCCCGGGCACGGGCTCGAGCCGCCGCTCGAGGAAGACGTGGCTGGCCGTCGACTCCGAGCCGGTCGGGGCGCTCTCCCGGCCGAGCAGCGTGACCTCCACGGAGCGCGCGCGCCAGCCCAGGCGGCGCAGCTCCCAGCCGACGGTCACCGCCTCGCCCGGGCGCAGCGCGGGCCGGCTGAGGGTCAGGAAGGGGCGCGGCCCGAAGAGCGCGAGGAAGCGGTGCACCGTCGAGCCGAGCAGAGCCAGGCCCACCAGCGGGAAGGGGGCGAAGCACAGCAGGCCGGGGCCGACCTCCGCCAGCGAGACCTCGCTCCACCCGGCCGCGATGAAGGCCCCCGTCACGCCGTTCCAGACCAGCATCACCGCGGTGAGCAGCAGGAAGCGGCCCAGCGGGGTGCTGGCCGGGACCAGCGTGACGGGCCCGCCGGACTCGCGCACGTCCGCGGGCCGCCGTCTCCCGGGCAGCCAGCCCGAGCCGCCGCCGGCGGCGCCCGGCAGCTGCCCCGCGGGCCGGGTGGCGAGCCAGAGGAACAGCGCGGCGGGGAGCAGGAAGAGCAGTGGCACCAGGCCCAGGAAGAGCTGGGCGTTGGTGCGGCGCTTCAGCACGGCCTGGGCGCGGGTCGGGTCGAGGTAGCACTCGGCCGCTTGACCCGCCACGTAGGGCGCCGACTGGGCGCGAGCCTGCTCCTCGGTCTTGTACTCGTTCGGCAGCACCTCGAAGCGGGCCGAGATGCGCTCGCGGCCGCCGGCCTGCCAGGCAAACGCCACCAGGGGGCGGTACTTGTCGCCCCGGCGCTCGATGCCGGAGTAGAGCACCTCGCAGCGTTCCGCCGACCAGGCCAGGGCGCGTCCCAGCTCCGTGGCCGGCCGCACCAGCAGCGCCCAGGTCGGCGCCACGGCGAACAGGGCGAACAACAGGCCGCCGCAGCCCGCCGCGGCCCGGACCAGGCCGGGGACGCGCGTGTCGCCGCGGCGCTTCACGGCGCCCCTCCCAGCGAGCGCAGGGCCTGGCAGCCCTTCTCGTCGCCGCCGTCGCAGCCCTTCTTCAGATACTCGCGCGCCCGGGCCGGGTCGCGCGGCACGCGCTGGCCGGCCAGGTACCACTCCCCCAGGCGGGCGCAGCTGAACTCCTCCTCCAGCTCGCAGGCGCGCTGGTAGAGCCGCAGGCCGCGCGCGTCGTCGCGGGGGACGCCGGTGCCCGTGACGTAGAACCAGCCCTCGCGGCCGCAGGAGAAGCCGTTGCCCAGCCGGCAGCCGCGCTCGAACAGGGCGCGCGCCCGGGCGTCGTCCTCCGGGACGCCCTTGCCGTCGTCCAGCGCCGCGCCCGCGCTGCCGCAGGCCCAGGCGTCGCCCGAGAAGCAGGCCGCCTCGCGGGCGGTCAGCTCGGCCTCGGCG
>JBDIBD010000003.1:0-37240 GCA_039812725.1 Vicinamibacteria bacterium
CGGCTGGGGGCCTTCAAGCTGGGCAACGTGGTCGGCACGCTGCTGGCCGGCGTGCTGGTGGGCCAGCTCGACGTGCGCGTGGACCCGCTGGTCAAGCTGGTCTTCTTCGACCTGTTCCTGTTCGCCACCGGCTACAAGGTCGGCCCCCAGTTCTTCCGCGGGTTGAAGAAGAACGCCCTTTCGCAGGCGCTGCTCACGCTGGTGCTGTGCCTGGCCAGCCTGCTGACCACCCTGCTGGCCGCGAAGGTCATGGGCTACGACTGCGGCACGGCCGCGGGGCTCCTGGCCGGGGCCTTCACCGAGTCCACGGTCATCGGCACCGCCGGCAGCACCATCGCGCGGCTGCCGCTCGACGAGGCCGAGCGCACGCGCCTGCTCAACAACATCCCCGTGGCCTACGCGGTCAGCTACATGGTCGGCACGACCGCCGTGGTCTGGTTCCTCTCCAGCCTGGCCCCGCGGCTGATGGGACTCGACCTGAAGGCCGAGTGCCGGCGCCTGGAGGGCGAGGCGGCCGCCGCCTCGACGAGCGAGGCGGGATCGCGATCCGCCTACCGCGAGTGGGACGTGCGGGCCTACCGCCTGTCGGCCGCCTTCGCCGGGCGCGCCGTCGCCGAGGTCGAGCGCTCGTTCGCGCCGGCGCGGGTCTTCGTGCAGCGGCTGCGGCGCGGGGGCGAGCTGCTCGAGGCCGCGCCCGAGACGCCGCTGCAGAAAGGCGACGTGGCCGTGATCGCCGCCCGCCGACACGTGCTGCTGGCGGATTCGGCCCCCTTCGGCGAGGAGGTCGAGGACCGCGAGCTGCTCGACTTCCCCATGGCCGCGCTCGACGTGGTGGTGACGCGCCGCGAGGCGGCCGAGCGCCCGCTAGCCGAGCTGGCCGAAGAGCACGGCCGCGGCGTCGTGCTGATGAAGCTGGTGCGCGGCGGCGAGGAGGTGCCCTTCGCGGCCGGGACCGTGGTCAACCGCGGCGACCTGCTGCGGCTGGCCGGGGCCCAGGCCGACGTCGAGCGCGCCGGCCGCGCGCTGGGCTACGTCGAGCGCCCGTCGAGCGAGACCGACGTGGTCTTCGTGGGCCTCGGCATCCTGATCGGAGGGCTGATCGGGGCCCTGACGCTGCAGGTGGGCGACCTGCCGCTCAGCCTGACCGCCAGCGGCGGCGCCCTGATCATGGGCCTGGTCTTCGGCTGGCTGCGCTCCGTGCGGCCCACCTTCGGACGCATCCCCGAGCCGGCGCTGTGGATCTTCGACACGATCGGCCTGGCCGTCTTCATCGGCTGCGTGGGGCTGGGGGCCGGGCCCAGCTTCGTCTCGGGCCTGCGCGCCACCGGCCCCGGCCTGCTGCTGGTGGGCCTGATCGTGGCCGTCACGCCGCACCTGTGCGCCGTGGCCTTCGGACGCTGGGTGCTGAAGATGAACCCCGTGCTGCTGCTGGGGGCCTGCGCGGGCGCGGGGACCACCACGGCCGCGCTGCGGGCCATCCAGGACGAGGCCGGCAGCAAGCTGCCGGTGCTGGGCTACACCGTGCCCTACGCCATCGGCAACATCCTGTTGACGGCCTGGGGACCCGTGATCGTGATGCTGATGCGCTGAGGCGCGGCGAGCTGCTCTTCCACAAGGGCCATATCCGGAGCGCGTTCCCTCGCGTCGTCTGCTGAGCGGCGCGCGCAGGTAACTTACCCGCCTGTTACTTCCCCGCCGGCGCAGCCGGGTGCACCCTCGCCCCGACGAGCCGATCGGCTCGGGGAGGAACCTCGATGAAGGCAGCCACTGCCCGGCGGGCGCTGGTCGTGCTCGCGGCGCTGGGCTGGCTCGGCAGCGCACGGGCGGCCGTCCCGGACGGCACGCCGCTGCTGATCTACCTCCCGCCCGAGGCGTTGCCGCGCGGCGAGGGAGCGAACGGCTTCGTGACCGTGGGCGGCCTCTACAGCGGCGGCGGCTTCCACTGGATGCCGACCTCGGGCGTCACGGAGATCGGCGGGACCCAGGCCGTGGCGGTGGGCGCCAACGGCAGGACCATCGTCGGCAACGCCCTCGACCCGCGCGGCTTCGAGCAGGCCGCGATCTGGCAGGGCGGCAGGAACTGGCGATTGCTGGGCTCGGTCGGCGCCCAGCGGCCGTGCGACCTGCTGGTCAGCAGCACGTTCGGCGCCAGCGCCGACGCCAGCGTGATCGTGGGCCTGGCCTGGGACGGCTGCGGCTACGCCCGCGCCTTCCGCTGGGAAGAGCAGACCGGCATGGTCGACCTGGGCACGCTGTCCGGGGGCTCGACGCGCGCCAACGGCGTCTCCGGCGACGGCCGCGTCGTGATCGGCTGGGACACGCACCCGACCGGGTTTCGGCAGGGGGCCAAGTGGGTGGACGGCCGGGGCGAGCTGATCCGCGGCCCGGCCGGCTTCGTGGGCGAGGCCTTCGGCGCCAACCGCGACGGCTCGATCATCGTGGGCACCAACTGCAACCCGAACGACCCCACTCCCACGGGCTGGACCTGGACCGCCTCCGGCGGCCTGACCTGCTCGACGCTGCGGCTGCCGGCCTGGGCGGTGCCGGTTCCGTTCTACCAGGTGCTGATGGAGGCCGTCAGCGACGACGGCCGCGTGATCGGCGGCTCGCTCTCCTTCGGCCTCGACGCCGAGTCGGCGGTCTGGTTCGACGGCGAGCCGTTCGTGCTGCGCGACTACCTGCGCAGCCACGGCGTGCCCGACGCGTTCGAGGGCTGGGTCAACACGGGCTTCGTCACGGACGTGTCGGCCGACGGGCGCACGCTGGTCGGCCACGGCGCGGGGCCGCGCACCTTCCAGGGCTTCGTCGTGATCCTGCCCGAGCTGGGGAAGAAGTGATGCGCTCCCTCGCGACGGCCCTGTTCCTCCTCACTGCGGCCCCCGCCTGGGGCCAGGCCTTCGAGGCCGCCCTCCTGGGCGGCTTCGCCACGCCGGGCGGCCTCGACCCGCAGGCCGCAGGCATCACGAAGCTCCGGCTCGACGGCGGCTTCACCTGGGGCGCCAGCGCCGGCTGGCACTTCTCGCCCCGCCTGGGGGCCGAGGTCTCGTGGACGCGCCAGGAGAGCGCGCTCTCCATCGGCACCGCGCGCGGCCAGGCCGAGATGTTCGAGGTGGACCTGGACCAGCTCCAGGCCAGCCTGGTCTGGCGGTTCGGCCGGGCCCAGGCCCGCCTCCGGCCGTTCGTCAGCGCGGGGCTCGGGGCGGCCTTCCTCAGCGGCCCCGACCTGGAGGGCGAGACCAAGCTGGCTCTGAACCTGGGCGCGGGCCTCCAGTGGCTCCCGGCGCGGCGGTTCGGGGCCCGCCTGCAGGCCCGCTACGCCCCCACGTTCCTGAACGACTCGGGCTCGGACTACTGCGACCCGTTCGGCTTCTGCCAGTCGTGGCTGCACCAGCTCGAGCTGACCGGCGGGGTGGTCGTGAGGTTCTGAACGGCGGCCTGCAACGGTAACTTACCCGCCTGTTACTTCCCTGGCGAGGTCCTCCGGGTCCATCGTACGCCCCGTACGTCATCCTGAGGAGCACCGCCCGGCCCGGCGACGAAGGACCTGATCGTCCAGCGTCGCCGAAGGCGACTCGAAGACGACAGCCGATCGTCCAGCGTCGCCGAAGGCGCCTCGAAGACGACAGCCGATCGTCACGCGTCGTCGAGAGCGGCTCGACGACGACGAGCCAGACCGGCAGGTCCTTCGCTTCCGGCCGGACGGCGTCGCTCAGGATGACGGGGGGTTGGAGCAACTCCCGGAGCGCCCGTCGGCGCCCGGCCCGCAGACTGGAGCGATCATGGAGCCCAAGCACGCCATCGCAGCGCCTCCCCTGCCGACGGAGGCGGAGCTGGTCCCGACCGAACTGCCGCCGGGCGTCGACCGCCGCACGTTCATGATGCGCAGCGCCGTCATCGGCTCGGCCGTGGTCATCACGGGGTCGCCCCTTTCGCCGGCGCAGCAGGCCGCGGCCGCCGCGGCGCCGCCGTCGACGCCGGTCCAGGGGCTGTCGCCCGCGCTGGACGTGGTCAAGAAGTCCAAGGGCCCGGTCATGACCGTGGTCGACGAGTTCTACAAGGTCGGCCCGGGGCCCTCCAGCTCCCACACCATCGGCCCGATGCGCATCACCTACGACTTCTACCAGCGCTGCACGAAGCTGCCCCCGGCGACGCTGGCCAAGGCCACGGCCCTCAAGGTCCACCTGTTCGGCAGCCTGAGCGCCACCGGCAAGGGCCACGGCACCGAGCGCGCCGCCCTGGCCGGCATCGTGGGCAAGGAGCCGGCCACGGTCGAGCCGGCCTTCCTGGACGAGCTGGCCGCCAAGCCCGACCAGACCTTCACCGTGAAGCTCGGCGACAAGTCCTTCCCGGTCTCGCTGAAGGACGTCGTCTACGACGCGCCGAAGGGCGACTTCCCGCACCCGAACACCATGACGTGCAAGCTCATGGGCGGCGAGGCGGTGCTGCTCGAGCAGGAGTACTACTCGGTCGGTGGCGGCTTCATCGAGTGGAAGGGCTACGAGCCGCCGAAGAAGGGCGCGCCGAAGTACCCCTACGCCACCATGAAGGAGCTGCAGGCCCACGCGGCGGCGAACAAGCTCTCGATCGCCCAGGTGCTGATGGCCAACGAGGTCGCGGTCTCGGGTCGGAGCGAGGCCGAGGTCAATGCCTTCCTCGACAAGATCGCCACGGCCATGGTCAACATCGTCAAGTCGGGGCTGGCGGCGCCGCCCGCCACGCTGCCCGGCCCGATCAAGCTCAGGACCAAGGCCGGCGAGGTCTACAGGCGCGCCATGGACGACACGTTCGTGGGCCAGCGCGGCGTGGGCGTGGTCTCGGCCTATGCCCTGGCGGGCTCCGAGGAGAACGCCCGCGGCCACCTGGTCGTGACGGCGCCCACGGGCGGGTCGGCCGGGGTCATCCCGGCCCTCGTCTACGTGCTCGGCGAGGGCGGCCGCAAGCTGCCCCAGGAGAAGATCCGCGCCGGCCTGCTGGCGGCGGCCGGCATCGGCTACCTGTGCAAGCACAACGCCACCCTGGCCGGGGCCGAGGGCGGCTGCCAGGCCGAGATCGGCGTGGCCTCGGCGATGGGGGCGGCCCTCATCGCCCAGGCCCACGACTTCGACCACCAGGTCGTCGCCAACGCCGCCGAGTCGGCCCTCGAGCACCACCTCGGCCTGACCTGCGACCCGGTGGCCGGCTTCGTGCAGGTGCCCTGCATCGAGCGCTGCGCCTACGGCGCCGTCAAGGCCTGGACGGGCTTCATGATCGCGAGCAACGAGATCCCGGCCGCCCGGCGCGTGGACTTCGACACCACCGTCGAGGCCATGGCCCTGACCGCCAAGGAGATGAACTCCAAGTACAAGGAGACCTCCGAGGGCGGGCTGGCCGTCTCGCTGGTGCTCTGCTGAGCCTGCGCGTTCCGGCTTCGTGAAGGAGGCCCGGTGAGCAACGGCGCCAAGGCGGCGGGCGTGGCGTGGCTGGTCACGGCCGTCTATTACTTCTACCAGTACACGCTGCGCTCGGCGCCGGCCGTCATGATGCCGCAGCTCACCGAGGCCTTCGGCCTGAGCGCCATGGGCGTGGCGTCGATGGTGGGCCTCTTCTACTGGGGCTACTCGCCCTTCAGCCTGGTGGCCGGCGTGGCCATGGACCGGCTGGGTCCGCGCCGCGTCGTTCCCCTGGGCGCCGCCGCGGTCGGGCTGGGCGCGCTCCTCTTCGCCTCGGGCGACCAGCAGCTCGCCAGCCTGGGGCGCCTGCTGCAGGGGGCCGGTGGCGTCTTCGCGCTGGTGGGGGCGGTCTACATCGCCTCCACCGGCTTCCCCGCCTCGCGCGCGGCCACTCTGATCGGGGCCACGCAGATGTTCGGCATGGCCGGCGGCTCGGCCGGCCAGTTCGTGGTCGGGCCCGTGATGGGCGCCGGGGTCCCCTGGAGCCGCTTCTGGATCTTCATGGGCTTGGCCGGCCTGGCGATCGGCGGCGCGCTCTACGCGATGCTGCCGGCCCAGGAAGAAAGGCAGCACGGTCGCGACTGGCTGGGCGAGGCCCTGCGGGCGCTGGGCACGGTGCTGCGCAACCCCCAGTCGCTGCTGTGCGGGATGATCGCGGGCCTGCTGTTCATCCCCACCACCATCTTCGACATGATCTGGGGCGTGCGCTACCTGCAGGAGGCGCGCGGCTACGAGTACGCCTCGGCCGTGATGCGCTCGGCCACGGTGCCGCTGGGCTGGATGATCGGTTGTCCTCTGCTCGGGCTCGTGTCGGACCGGCTGGGGCGCCGCAAGCCGGTCATCGCGGGGGGCGGCCTGGTGCTGCTGGGCTGCCTGGCCTTCATCCTGTACGGACCGGCCGAGGTGCTGCCGCCCTACCTGCTGGGAATCGTGGCGGGCGTGGCCTCCGGGGCGGCCATGCTGCCCTACACTGTCATCAAGGAGGCCAACCCGCCCGAGCTGGGCGGCACGGCCACCGGAGTGGTCAACTTCCTCAACTTCACCTTCAGCGCCCTGCTGGGTCCGGTCTTCGGCTGGATCCTCAGGAGCGTGTCCGGCGGGGCCGGCGCGATGTCGCTGGAGCACTACCAGACTGCCTTCGAGCCCCTGCTCTACGGAGTGGGGCTGGCCGTGCTGCTGACGCTGGTCTTGCGAGAGACCGGCGCGGCCGCGCGGCGCACGGGGGGTGCCCGATGAACAGACTCATGGTGTGGCTCGTCGTCGGCCTCGCGGCCGGGGCCGTCTCCGCCGACGAGGTCTACCTGAAGAGCGGCGGCAAGCTCTCCGGCAAGGTCGTCGGCCGCAGCGCCACCACCATCGAGGTCGAGGTGGGGGCCGGCAAGATCGGCGTCCCGGTCGCGAGCGTGCTGCGCGTCGAGGAGGGGCGCTCGGCCCTCCAGGAGTACGAGGAGCGCGCCGGCAAGCTGGGCGCCGGGGACGCGAGCGGCTGGGTGGCCCTGGGCGACTGGGCCACGGCCCAGGGGCTCGGCACGCAGGCCCGCGAGGCCTACCACCGGGCGCTCTCCGCCTCGCCCGGCGACCCGCGCGCCAACGCGGGCCTGGGCAACGTCCAGGTGGACGGGCGCTGGGTCAGCGAGGAGGAGGGCTACAAGGCCAAGGGCTACGTGCTCTACGGCGGCGAGTGGATCACGCCGGCCGAGCAGGCCCGCCTCAAGCAGGAGGACGCGGCCGACCAGCAGCGCCGTCACGAGCGCGCGCAGGCCCAGGCCGCCGCGCGCGAGGCCGAGGCCCGCGCGGCCGAGGCGGAAGCCAAGGCCCGGGAGGCCGAAGCCCAGGCCGAGGAGGCCAGCGAGGGGCTGCCGCTCTGGTACGGCTGGGGGACGGGGCCCACGGACTGGCCCGACGGCAGCGTGCGGCCCGTGCCCCCGCGTCCACCCACGCCGCCGCGGCCACCCCAGCCGCCGCAGCCGCTCAACCGGCCGGGAGGTGCCCAGTGAGCCCCGCCATCGTGCGAACCCTTCTCGGGGCGGCCGCGCTGCTGGCGGCCCTCGCCACGCCGGCCCAGACGGTGGACGAGATCGTCGCGAAGAACCTCGCCGCTCGCGGCGGGCGCGAGGCGCTGGCGGCGGTCCACACGCTGCGCATGACCGGCCTGGCCACCGCCGGGCCCGGCCGCACCGCCATCGTGCGGCGCGAGGTGGCCCGCCCCGGCCGCATCCGCACCGAGTTCGTCTTCCAGGGGACCACGGGCGTCTACGCCTGGGACGGGAGCTCCGGCTGGAAGGTCTCGCCCCTCGACGGCAGCCTGGACGTCGAGCCCCTGTCGCCCGAAGGGGCTGCCCTCTCGGCCGAGCAGGCCGACTTCGAGGGCCCGCTGGTGGACTGGCAGGCCAAGGGCCACCGCGTCGAGCTGGTCGGAACGAGCCAGCTGCCCGGAGGGCCGGCCCACGAGCTGAAGGTCACGCTGAAGTCGGGCACCGTGCGGAAGCTCTGGATCGACGCCGCCACGGGGCAGCTGGTGCGCTCGGAGGCGGCCCGGCGCTGGCGCGGTCACGAGGTGGCGGTGGAGACCCTCTTCGGGGACTACCAGAAGTCCGCGGGCGTGGCCTTCCCGCGCTCGATCGAGACCGGCCTGCAGGGCCGCGTGCGACGCCTGCGCATCGCCGTCGACAGCGTGGAGGTCAACCCCGCCCTCGACGAGTCCCGCTTCCGGAGGCCGGCCGCCACGCCCTAGTCGTCGAGCTGGACGCGCCGTCCCGAGGCCGTCTCGCCGTCCGTCACCCTGGGCGACGCCGTCATGTCGTCCGTCACCCTGAGCGACGCCGTCATGTCGTCCGTCACCCTGAGCGACGCCGTCGGGCCGGGAGCGAAGGGTCTCTCGAGTCGTACAACCCGAGAGATCCTTCGTCGCCGACTCGGACGGCGGCGACTCAGGATGACGTCGTGGTCCCCTGCGCTGCCGGGCCGGCGCTGAAACGGTAACTTACGCGGCTGTTACTTCCGGCGCGCCGCCCCGGGCGGTCATCGTGGCCCTCGAGGGAGTCCCCATGACCACCTGTCTCCAGCTCGTCAGCGAGCAGTTCCCTTCCCTCCGCGACCGCGTGGCCCGGCGCTTCGAGCGCGACGAGACCTTCCGCGAGCTGTGCCACGACTACGAGTCGTGCGTGGCCGCCCTGGCGCGCCTGGGAGAGGCCTCCCCCGAGATGAAGCGCGAGTACGCCGCCCTGAAGCTGCGCCTCGAGGCCGAGATGCTGGGCTACCTGCGGGAGCCCGGCAACTCGGTCCACTAGGCCCGAAGGAGACGCCATGACCACCGCCACGCGCATCGAGCACGACCTGCTGGGCGAGAAGGCCGTCCCGGCGGAGGCTTACTACGGCGTCCAGACCGCCCGGGCGCTGGAGAACTTCCACATCTCCGGCGTGCCGCTGCGGCTGTACCCGAACGTGATCAAGGCCTTCGCCATGGTCAAGCTGGCCGCCGCCCGCGCCAACGTGGAGTGCGGCCAGTTCTCGCCGGAAATCCTGAAGGGCATCGAGGGCGCCTGCGCCGAGATCGTGGCCGGGAAGCTGCACGACCAGTTCCTGCTCGACGTCTTCCAGGGCGGCGCGGGCACGTCCACCAACATGAACGCCAACGAGGTGATCGCCAACCGGGCCCTCGAGCTGATGGGCCACCGCAAGGGCGAGTACCAGTTCTGCAGCCCGCACGACCACGTCAACGGCTCGCAGTCCACCAACGACGCCTACCCCAGCGCGCTGCACGTGGGCATGGCCCTCGGCAACGTCGAGCTGGTGGCCGCCATGAAGGAGCTGATCGGCGCCTTCCGGGCCAAGGGCCGCGAGTTCGCCTCGCACCTGAAGATGGGCCGCACCCAGCTCCAGGACGCCGTGCCCATGACGCTGGGCCAGGAGTTCGAGGCCTTCGCGGAGACGCTGGCGGGCGAGGTGCTGGCGCTCGAGCGCATCCAGAACGTGCTGTGCGAGGTCAACATGGGCGCCACGGCCATCGGCACGGGCCTCAACGCCCCGGCCGGCTACGCGCAGAAGTGCACGGACCACCTGGCGCGCATCACGAGGCTGCCGATCCACCTGGCCGGCAACCTGATCGAGGCCACCCAGGACACCCAGGCCTTCGTCCTCTACTCCTCCTGCATGAAGAGCCTGGCCATCAAGCTCTCCAAGGTCTGCAACGACCTGCGCCTGCTCTCCTCGGGGCCGCGCTGCGGCCTGCGCGAGATCAACCTGCCGGCCAAGCAGCCCGGCTCCTCGATCATGCCCGGCAAGGTCAACCCGGTCATCCCCGAGGTCGTCAACATGGTCTGCTTCCGCGTCATCGGCAGCGACCTGACGGTGACGATGGCGGCCGAGGGCGGGCAGCTCCAGCTCAACGTCTTCGAGCCGGTCATCGCGGCCTGCGTCTTCGAGGCCCAGACGCTCTTCGTGAACGCGGCCCGCACCCTGCGCGTGCACTGCGTGGAAGGCATCACGGCCAACGTGGACGTCATGCGCCACTACGTGGACTACAGCATCGGCACCGTCACGGCCCTCAACCCCGTGATCGGCTACGACAAGGCCACCGAGCTGGCGGCCGAGGCCATGCAGACGGGGCGCGGCATCCTGGAGCTGCTGCGCGAGAAGAAGATCCTGACCGAGGCGCAGATCGCCGAGGTGCTCGACCCGGCGGCCATGACCGGGCAGGGACGCCCGGCGTGAGCGTCGCGCGGGTCCTCGCGGCGGGCGGGCTGGCCCTGTCGCTGGCAGGCGGGCTGCCCGTTCGCGCCGAGGAGCCCTGGCGGCCGATCGAGGGCAGCTGGTCGGCCACGGGGACGCGCCACGCCATCGCCGCCGGCGACGTCTCCGAGGCCGTGGTGGTGGAGGTCTCCGGGGCCGTCGTGCTGTCGGCCGGCTCCGGCCTGAGCCGGGGCTTCCGCGGCGAGGCCGTGGGCTTCGACGACGGCCAGGGGCTGTGCGTCGGGCGCGCCGTCTGGACCGACGCGGACGGCGACCGCATCTTCAGCCGGCTGAAGGGCGAGCCCCTGCAGGCCGGCAAGCGCTGGGTGGGCGAGATCACCGGCGGCACGGGACGCTACGCCGGCCTCGAGGGCCAGTACTCGCTGGTCTGGCAGTACGTCGTCCCGGGCGAGCAAGGCCGCATCCAGGGCCGCGCCGTCAGGCTGACCGGGCAGGTGCGCCGGGGAGGGCCGCGGTCGTGAGCGAGGGCGCCTCTCCCGGCGGGCCCTGGCGGGCCCGCGGCGCCACGCTGGCGCTCCTGGCGGGCCTCTGGCTGGCCCCCGTGCCCGAGGGCCTGACGCGCCCCGCCTGGCACCTGTTCGCGCTGTTCGTCTCGGCCATCGCGGCGGTGGTGCTGGGGGCCCTGCCGATCCTGACCTCGTCGGTGCTGGCCCTGGCCGCGGCGGTCCTGAGCGGCACGCTGTCCCCCGCCCAGGCCTACTCGGGCTTCGCCAACGGCACGATCCTGCTGATCGTGGTGGCCTTCCTGGTGGCCCGCGCCGTGGTCAAGTGCGGCCTGGGCGAGCGCCTCGGCCACCTGGTGGTGAGCCTCTTCGGGCGCTCGACGCTGGGGCTCTCCTACAGCGTCTTCCTGGTCGACGGCGTGATCGCGCCGGCCTTCCCGAGCAACACCGCGCGCTCGGGCGTGCTCTACCCGCTGGTGCTCTCCGTGGCCGAGGCGGCGGGGGCGCGGCCGGGGGCCGAGGGACGCCGCCGGCTGGGGGCCTTCCTGATGTTCTCGGGCATGGCCAGCCTGACGGTCTCGTCGGCCCTGTGGTTCACCGCCATGGCCGCCAACCCGCTGGGGGCCGAGATCGCCCGCGGCTACGGGCTCGAGATCGGCTTCGGCTCGTGGCTCCTGGCCTCGTGCGTCCCCACGCTGGCCGCCATGGCCCTGCTGCCGCTGCTGCTCTACAAGCTCCTCGCGCCCGAGGTCACCTCCACTCCGGAAGCTCCGCGCGCCGCCCGCGAGGCCCTGCAGGCGCTCGGCCCGCTCAAGGCCCACGAGAAGGTCGTGGCGGCCACCTTCGTGGGCATGGTGGCGCTGTGGGCCTCGGCCGCCAGCCTCGGGCTCGACTCCACGGCCGTGGCCTTTCTGGGCCTGGGCGTGCTGCTGGCCACCGGCGTGCTGACCCTGGGCGACATCGCCAAGGAAGGCGACGTGCTGGCCACCTTCATCTGGTTCGCCGTGCTCTTCACCTTGAGCGGCCAGCTCAACTCGCTGGGCTTCATGGGCTACGTGGGCGAGCGCCTGGCTGGCGCCCTGGGGGGCTTCTCGGCCGGGGCGGCCGGCCTGCTGCTGGTGGTGGCCTACGTCCTGCTGCACTACCTGTTCGTCAGCCAGACGGCCCACCTGCTGGCCCTCTTCGGCGTCTTTCTGGACGTGGGCGTGAAGCTGGGCGTGCCGGTGGCGCCCTTCGCCTACCTGCTGCTGTTCGCCACGAACTTCTTCTCGGCCAACACGCCGCAGGGCTCGAGCGCCAACCTGCTCTTCGCGGGCAGCGGCTTCCTCTCGCAGGGCGAGCTGTACCGGCTGGGCGCCCTGACCACCGCCGTCAACCTCGCCGTCTTCGTGGTCGTGGGGATCCCCTGGCTGCTGCTGGTGACGCGGTGAGGGCCCCGTTCCTGAAGGAGGTCTCGTCATGACGCGTCTGTCCCGTATCGCCTGGGTGGCGGTCGTCGCCGCCTTGCTGGCCGTCCCTGCCCTGGCCGCCGAGAAAGCCCCGAACGTCGTCGTTCTCGCCACGGGCGGCACCATCGCCGGCGCCGCCGCCAGCGACGTGCAGGCCGGCTACACCTCGGGCCAGGTCGGCGTCGAGCAGCTCCTGGCCGCCGTGCCGCAGGCCAGGAAGCTGGCCAACCTGCGCGGCGAGCAGATCTCGAACATCGGCTCGCAGGACATGAACGACGAGGTCTGGCTCAAGCTGGCGCGCCGCATCAACGAGCTGCTGGCCCAGCCCGACGTGGACGGCATCGTCATCACCCACGGTACCGACACCATCGAGGAGACGGGCTACTTCCTGAACCTGGTGGTCAAGTCGAGAAAGCCGGTGGTGCTGACGGCCGCCATGCGGCCCTCCACCGCCCTCTCGGCCGACGGCCCGCTCAACTTCTTCAACGCCGTGGCCGTGGCGGCCCACAAGGACGCGGCCGGGCGCGGCGTGCTGGTGGTGGTCAACGACTGGATCCACGGCGCCTCGTCGCTCACCAAGACCAGCACCACGGCCGTCCAGACCTTCCTGTCGCCGCTGCGCGGCCTGATGGGCGTGGTGGCCTACGGCGAGGTCGAGTTCTACCGCGGCCCGGTCGGGCGCAACACGCTGGACAGCGAGTTCTCGCTCGACGGCGTGACGGCCCTGCCGCGCGTGGACATCGTGATGGCCCACGCCAACATGGACGGCAAGCTGATCGAGGCCGCCGTGGCCGCGGGGGCCAAGGGGGTGGTGATCGCGGGCGTCGGAAATGGCAATATGACCCAGGGGGGCCTGGACGCCCTGGCGGCCCAGGCGAAGAAGGGGGTGGTCTGCGTGCGCTCGACGCGCGTGGCCACGGGCCGGGTGGGCCGCAACGTCGAGGTCGACGACGACAAGCTCGGCCTGATCGCGTCCGACGACCTCAACCCGCAGAAGGCCCGCGTGCTGCTGCGGCTGGCGCTGCTCAAGCCGCGCACGCCGGCCGAGCTGCAGCGCCTGTTCGTCGAGTACTAGCCGGTACCCGGCCCGCGAGGCCAGGAGGGAGATCGATGCGAGCGCGAGTGGCCGCACCCAGCACGACCACGGGACCCGCCGGGGGCCTCGCCGCCGCCCTGGCGCTGCTTCTGGCCGCGGCGCCCTCCCTCCTGGCCCAGGGGGCCGCCACCATCGCCTGCTCGTCGAAGGCCGGCGAGCGCCAGCAGTGCCCCGCGGACACGTCCCGGGGGGTGGTGCTGGCCCGCTCGACCGGCGAGGCGCCCTGCCTGCTGGGCAAGACCTGGGGCTACGACGACCAGGGCGTGTGGGTCTCCGACGGCTGCAGCGCCGAGTTCCTGGTGCGCCGCTCCCCGGAGACCGAGGCGGAGCCGCAGGCCCCGCCCAGGAAGGAGGCGCCCTTCTACGTCCCCAACGCGGGCTTCAAGATCTTCGACGGCGACAAGGGCCAGATGTACGTGCGGCTCTTCAGCTACGCGCGCTACCTCAACCAGAAGGGCCTCGACGAGACCTACACCGACGCCTTCGGCCGCACCCAGACGGTCAAGCTGCGCGAGGACGTCCAGCTCAACAAGTTCTTCCTGCCCTTCTCGGGCTGGTTCCTGACCCCCAAGCTGCGCTACTACCTCTACGTCTGGTCCTCCAACCCCTCCCAGGGCGACCCGGCCCAGGTGGTCGGGGCGGGCAACCTGAGCTACGTCTTCGACCGGCACGTGACCCTGGGCGCCGGCATCACCAGCCTGCCGAGCGTGCGCAGCACCGAGGGACAGTTCCCCTACTGGCTGGGGATCGACGACCGCCTGACCTCCGACGAGTTCTTCCGCGGCTCCTACACCACCGGCGTCTGGCTCAAGGGCGAGCTGTCCACCAAGGTCAAGTACATGGCCATGCTGGCCAACAACCTGAGCACGCTGGGCGTGAGCGCCTCCCAGATCGACAACACCCTCGACACCACCTCGCTCATGCTGCAGTGGCTGCCCAGCACCGGCGAGTTCGGCCTCTACGGCACCTTCGGCGACTACGACTGGCACGAGAAGCTGGCCACGCGCCTGGCCGGCCACTACACCCAGAGCACGGAGGACAAGCAGAGCCAGCCGGGCACCAACGGCATCGAGAACAGCCAGATCCGGCTGACGGACGGCAGCGTCATCTTCACCCCCGAGCTGTTCGGGAAGGGCGTCACCGTCGAGCGCGTGAAGTACCGCATGGCCAGCGTCGACGGCGGCCTCAAGTACAAGGGGCTGTCGCTCGAGGCGGAGTACTACTGGCGCTGGCTGAGCGACTACGAGGGCCCCGGCACGGCCGGGCTGGCCGACATCGACGACCACGGCTTCCAGGTGCAGTCCTCGGCCATGCTGGTGCCCAAGACCCTGCAGGTCTACCTGAGCGGGGCGGGCATCTACGGCCGGTACGGGGACAGCTCCGAGGTCCGTGCCGGCGCCAACTGGTACCCCGCCCGGGAGCGGGGCTTCCGCGTCAACGGCGAGTGGCTCCACCTGAACAAGTGCCCGGTCGGCTACACGGCCGTCCCCTACCCCGTGGGCGGGAACGGCGACGTCTTCCACGTCAACCTCGAGATGAACTTCTGAGCGAGGGACGAGCGATGCGCGAGACATGCACGACGCGACGCCGCCTCCCGGCCCTGGCCGGGCTGGTGGCGGCGCTGGCGGCGCCGGCCCTCGTGGCCGCGCAGGCCGCGGGCCCGGGGGCCTCTACCTACCTGGTCCACGACGCCCACTTCCACCTGACCAACTACGTCCAGCAGGGGACCGACGTCCGCGAGTTCCTGAAGATCATGGGGACCAAGGTCGGGCGCTCGACCCTCTTCGGCATCCCCCTGCAGCAGACCTGGTCCTACGGCAACACGGGCGACTTCGCCCCGACCTACTACCTGCAGACCGACGCGCCGCTCTACTACTACTCGTTCACCGACGCCTCCATCGCGATGGCCTACAAGTCGCTGACGAAGGAGGAGCAGGCGCGCCTCGACCCGATGATCACGGGCTTCAACCCGGCCGACATGTACGCGGTCGACCACATCCAGCGCGTGCTGCGGACCTTCCCGGGCGTCTTCTCGGGCATCGGCGAGTTCACCATCCACAAGGAGTTCGTCTCGGCCAAGATCGCCGGCGAGACCGCCAGCCTCACCAACCCGGCCCTCGACCGCATCCTCGACTTCGCGGGCGAAGCGGGGCTGGTGGTGATCCTCCACAACGACGTCGACACGCCCTTCCCGAAGCCGGGCCAGGATCCCTACCAGGTGGTGCAGCTGGCGCAGCTCCTGCGACGCCACCCACAGGCCACGGTCGTCTGGGCCCACTGTGGGCTGGGCCGGATCGTGCGTCCGGTGGCGGACCAGGTCGGCATGGTCGCGCGCGCCCTGGCCGACCCGAGCCTGTCGCACGTGTACTTCGACATCTCGTGGGACGAGACCGCCAAGTACCTGGTGGCCACGCCCGAGACGGTGCAGCAGGCGGCCGACCTGATCAACCGCTACCCCGACCGGTTCCTGTTCGGGACCGACGAGGTCGCGCCGAAGGACCAGGCCGGCTACCTGAAGGTCTACGACCTCTACGCGCCGCTGTTCGCCAGGCTGACACCGGAGGCCAGCCACAAGCTGCGGCTGGGCAACTACGAGCGACTCTTCGACCAGGCCCGGCTTCGGGTCCGTGCCTGGGAACGGGCCAACCCGAAGTGACCCAGGAGGGAATCGTGGACAAGAGACGGACGGCAGGACTGCTGGCGGCCCTCGCCTTCGCGGCGGCCGCAGGGGCGTCGCCGGCGCTGGCAGACGAGGCCCAGGCGGCGCCCGCGCCGGCGCCGGCCCCGAGCCCGGCCGCCGAGCCCGCCCAGGGCGAGGCCAAGCCGCGCCTCGACGTCTACGGCTTCGCCATGCTCGACATGGGCTACCAGTCGAAGCAGAACGACCCCAACTGGTTCGACGTGCTGCGGCCCACCAAGCTGCCGGCCTACGAGAACCAGTTCGGCGAGGACGGGCGCTTCTTCGCCGGGGTGCGCCAGAGCCGGCTGGGGGTCAAGGGCTTCATCCCCACCGGCGCCGGCGAGGTCAAGACCATCTTCGAGTTCGAGCTGTTCGGCACCGGCGTGGACGCGGGCCAGACCACCTTCCGCCTGCGCCACGCCTGGGGCGAGCTGGGCAAGGTCGGGGCGGGGCAGACCTGGAGCCCGTTCATGGACATCGACGTCTTCCCCAACTCGGTCGAGTACTGGGGACCGAACGGCATGGTCTTCTTCCGCAACGTGCAGCTGCGCTTCACCCCCTGGTCGAAGGGCGACTCGCGGCTGGCCATCGCCCTCGAGCGTCCCGGCGCCAGCGCCGACCAGGGCGTCTACGCCGGCCGCATCGAGCTCGAGGGCGTGACGGGCCGCTTCCCGCTGCCCGACCTGTCGGCCCACTTCCGCAAGGCCGGCGGCTGGGGCCACCTGCAGCTCTCCGGCATCGTGCGCAAGATGAAGTGGGACGACACCAACGGCGACCGCTTCGACCTGAGCGGCGAGGCCACGGGCTGGGGCCTGCACGCCAGCTCGAACGTCAAGCTGGGCAGGCACGTGGCGCGCATGTCGGTGGTCTACGGCGAGGGCATCCAGAACTACATGAACGACGCCCCGGTGGACGTCGGCGTCCAGAACAACTTCTCGAACCCGGTCACGCCGGTGGTGGGCAAGGCCCTGCCGCTGCTGGGCGTGGTGGCCTTCCTCGACCTCAACTGGAACGCCAAGTGGACCAGCACGGTGGGCTACTCCTACCTGGACATCGACAACAGCGACGGGCAGGCCGCCGACGCCTTCAAGACGGGCCAGTACGCGCTGGCCAACGTGCTCTACTATCCCGCCCCCAACGTGTTCCTCGGACCGGAGATCCAGTGGGGCAAGCGCGAGAACTACCGCGACGGCTTCACCTCGGACGACTTCCGCATCCAGTTCTCGGCCAAGTACAACTTCAAGCTCTCCCTGGGAGGCAAGTGATGAACCGTTCGAAGACGGCGCGGCTCCTGGCCGCGGCGCTGGCCGTGCTCGCCCTCGCGGCGCCGCTGGCCCCGGCCCAGACGCCGGCGGAGATCCAGTCGGCCCTCGACGCCGCCTACGCCAAGTACAAGGGGCTGCAGGAGGGCAAGAACGCCGACTACATCCCGGCCCTGGCCAAGGTCGACCCGAACATCTACGGCATCGCCCTGGTGACGGCCGACGGCAAGGTCTACACCGCCGGGGACGTCAAGTCCGAGGTCTCGATCCAGTCGATCTCGAAGGTCTTCACCATGGCCAAGGTCATCGAGGAATCGGGCCCCGACGCCATCGAGAAGACCATCGGCGTGGACGCCACCGGCATGCGCTTCAACTCGATCGTGGCGGTGGAGCTCGCCCAGAAGGCCCTGGGCGGCCCCGAGATCAACCCGCTGGTCAACCCGGGCGCGATCACGGCCACGAGCATGGTCAAGGGCGCCACCCGCGACGAGATCTGGAAGAGCCTCCTGGGCTTCTACTCCGAGTTCGCCGGCCGGCCGC
The DNA here is from genome assembly GCA_039812725.1 of Vicinamibacteria bacterium. Lineage (GTDB taxonomy): Bacteria > Acidobacteriota > Vicinamibacteria > Fen-336 > Fen-336 > JBDIBD01. Next base: position 17,651 of record JBDIBD010000003.1, read on the forward strand.
TGTCGGTCAACCAGGAGGTCTTCAAGTCCGAGAGCGACACCAACCAGCGCAACCAGGCCATCGGCTACCTGATGTACGCCTACGAGTTCATCAAGTCCGAGCCGCTGCGGGCCACGGACATCTACACCGAGCAGTGCTCCGTGAACGTCAACGCCAGGGACCTGGCCGTCATGGCCGGCACGCTGGCCAACGGCGGCAAGAACCCCGTCACCGGCAAGCAGGTCATGCAGGCCGCGCACGTCCCCAACGTGCTGGCCGTGATGGCCACCGCCGGGCTCTACGACGACTCGGGCAAGTGGCTGTACCATACCGGGTTGCCCGGCAAGAGCGGCGTGGGCGGCGGCCTCATCGCGGTCTCGCCCGGGAAGTTCGGGATCGCCGTGGTCTCGCCCCCGCTCGACGAGGCCGGCAACTCCGTGCGGGCCCAGAAGGCCATCGCGGACGTCTCGAACGCGCTCGGCGGCAACCCGCTGGCCCCGAAGGCGCGCTAGGAAGGGCGATCTCTCGATCGTTCGCAGCAGCAACGCAGGTCCGCCCGGGACGCAAGGGGGGCACCCCACGGGCAACAGACAAGGAGAATGACCAAGTGATTCGCAAACTGACGTGGATGGCGGCGGTGGGCGTCCTGGCGGCCGGGGTGGCGAGCGCCCAGCAGCCCCGGGTGGAGGTCGGCGCGACGGTGGGCTACACCTCCAGCGACGGCGTGACGGGCGGACCCGTGCTGATCCCCGGCTTCGGCACCTTCGACGAGGCCAGCCCGAAGGACTCGATGTCCTGGGGCCTGCGGCTGGGCTTCATGGTCAACGACAACGTCGAGGTGGGAGCGCTCTTCAACCAGCAGAAGAGCACGATGGAGATCAAGGGCACGTCCACGGCGGAGATCGGCGACCAGAGCGTCAACAACTACCACGGCTACGTGGCCTACAACTTCGGCGACGCCGACTCGGCGGTCCGCCCCTACTTCCTGGGCGGGCTGGGCGCGACCGACTACGGCTCGATCTCGGCCAAGCTCGGCAACCTGAGCCGCCAGATCGACGGCGGCACGCAGTTCTCCACCACCTGGGCCCTGGGCGTCAAGATCAACGCCGGCAAGAACCTCGGCCTGCGCCTGGAGGGCCGCTGGACCCCGACCTACATCAAGTCCGACGCCGAGGGCTGGTGGTGCGACCCCTACTGGGGCTGCTACGTGGTGGGCGACGCCCAGTACGCCAACCAGTTCGAGGTCTCGGGCGGGCTGCACTTCCGCTTCTAGCCGGTCCCGGGCGAGACCCGGCCCCCGTCATCCTGAAGCGACAACATCGAGATCTCCGTCATCCTGAGCGACAACGTCGAGCCCGGAGCGAAGGATCTCTCGGGTCGTACGGCCCGAGAGATCCTTCGTCGCCGGCGGGACGGCTGCTCCTCAGGATGACGACGGGCCCTCGCCTCGCGGACCGCGTCGTGCGGTGCCTGCTCGGGATGACGTTCCTTCGAAGACGCGCACCCCACCCCAGGACCTCATGCCCCTTGCCCGCCTGACCACGCCCGTGCTGGCCGCGCTGCTCTGGGCCTTCCCCGCCCTGGCCGTCAAGGTCGACGTGGTGCTGCTCCAGAACGGCTCGCGCGTGGTGGGCGAGATCAAGTCCATGAGCCGCGCCCGGCTCGAGCTCTCCACCGACGACATGGGCACGCTCAAGGTCGAGTGGCAGAAGGTCGCCGCCGTGACCGCCCCGGAGTTCTTCGAGGTCGAGACCATGGGCGGCCGCCTGCACTTCGGCTCGCTGCGCCCGGGGGCCGGCGAGGGCCGGCTCGAGGTGGTTTCGAGCGACCGCGCCACCAGCCTGGCGCTGCGCGACGTGGCCCGCATCCAGCTCGTGAAGGCCCGCTTCTTCGACCGCTTCCGGGGCTCGATCGACGCCGGGGCCAGCTACACCAGCGCCTCGGAGCTGCTGCAGCTCGACCTCGACGCCGAGCTGCGCTACCGGCGCCCGCGCTACGAGCTGGCGCTGGCCGCCGACGCCGTGCTGTCGCGCCAGCCCGACGTGGAGGACACCCGGCGCGCCGCGCTGTCCGCCAGCTGGGCGCGCCTCTTCTCGAACCGTCACCGGCTGCTGGCCCAGGGGACCCTGGAGCAGAACCGGGAGCTGGGCTACGAGCTGCGCTCGAGCGTGGTCGCGGGATGGGGCTACCTGCTGGCCCGCGACTCCCACAACGAGCTGCTCGGAGGCGGCGGCCTGGCCGTGAACCGCGAGCAGCCGGTCGAGGGGCAGACCACGACCAACGCGGAGCTGACGGCCGGCCTCAACTACGCCCGCTTCGCCTACGACTTCCCCCACACCGACGTGCAGCTCGCCGCCTTCGGCTTCCTGGGCCTCAACCAGTGGGGCCGTTTCCGGGTGGAGGCCAGCGCCAGCCTGCGCCGCGAGCTTCTGACGGACTTCTACGTGACCCTCAAGGCCTACGAGAGCTACGACAGCGCTCCCGCCACGGCGGGGGCGCAGCGGAACGACTGGGGGCTGAGCCTTGGCGTCGGCTACAAGTTCTGAGGACCCGCCCCCGTGCAGGCGCTCCACGCCGCAGCCCGCGCGCCACCGGGTGGGGCGGTGGGTCCCCCTGGGCCGCTCGTGCAGGCGGATTTCCTTTCACGGCAGCTCCTGGGGGTGTCAAGATGGGCAGGCCGTCAGGCCTGCCGGGCCAGCCCTCCACGGCTGAGAAACGAGGGAAGAACATGAGGTTCGATCGAGCCGTCCTGGCCGTCGTGGCGCTCTTCGCGGCCTTCGGCCGCCCCGCCGTCGCCCAGGAGATGCCCCCCAACGCGCCCCACTACGTCAAGAGCCTGGAGGCCCCCGGTCTGGAGCTGCGCTTCCTGGACTTCAAGTGGGACCAAGAGGCCTTCGACACGCTGCGCAACGGCGGCACGCACCCGATCGGCTCGCGCAGCTGGGTGCTGGCCCGCCTGGTGCTGACCAAGAACCCGATGCGTTGCGAGGGCAAGATCATCCCGGTGGGGCCCGCCATCCTGATCCTCAACCCGGCCAAGAAGGGCGGCGCGCCGACCGTGGAGCTGCGCGCCATCGACATGCGCGAGATCTTCGTGGACATGAACGTGGTGGCCGAGCCGCCTCCCGGCGAGACCTACTTCGTGGGGCCGGCCCAGCTGCGCCCCGTGGAGCCGAAGGCCGCGCGCCTGGACGTGCGCCTCAACGAGCGCAAGGACGGCGTCGACGTCATCACCCACTACGGCGACCGCGAGCTGACCGTCACCCTCACGCGCTGAGCCGGGACAGGACGCGCCGAAACACCCTGGACTGCAGGACGCCGTGGTGGTATGTCTAGACATATGAGGACCACGGTGCGGCTGGATGAGACCTTGCTGGAGCGGGCCAAGCGCGAGGCGGAGCGCCGGGGGGAAACCCTGACCGCGCTCATCGAGCGGGGCCTGCGCCTCGCGCTCGCCAGCCCGCAGCGACGTCCGGTGCGACGGCGAGTGGAGGTCCCGGTCTGCCGGGAGGGGGGCGGGACGCTGAAGGGCGTCGACCTCGACGACAGCGCAGCGCTCCTGGACATCGCCGAGGGTCGCGGGTGATCCTGCCGGACGTCAACGTCCTGCTCTACGCCTTCCGCGCCGACAGTCGCGACCACGCCCGCTATCACGGCTGGCTCGACGGCCTCCTGAACGGCGACGAGGCGTACGGCATGTCGCCGCAGGTGCTGTGCTCCGTGGTCCGCGTCGCCACGCATCCCCGTATCTACGCCTCGCCCAGCCGCCTCGAGCACGCCCTGGCCTTCACCCGCGTGCTGCTGGAGCAGCCCAACTGCACGGTCGTGGCGCCCGGCGACCGCCACTTCTCGATCTTCGAGGACCTCTGCCGGAGGGCGGCGGCCCACGGCAACCTCGTCCAGGACGCCTGGCTGGCCGCCCTCGCGATCGAGTCCGGGTGCGAGTGGGTCACGACCGATGGCGATTTCGCTCGCTTCCCCGGGCTGCGCTGGCGCCGGCCGTTCTGAGCCGGCCAGCGCCAGCCGCGTGAGGGTCCCGTCCCTGCGCCGACGACCGGCCCGCGCTCCCGGGGGTTCGGTCGCGGCCGGCCAGCCGGGTGCGGACCGCGACGCATTCCCGCTTCGTTCCCGAGGGCGGACGGTGCTAGGGTGGGCCCAGGAGGTGGCGACACCATGAGCCGGGACGGCCTGGTCGGCGACCCCCCCGACTTCTCGCTGGTGCTGGGCGGGCCGCTCTACCAGCTGTGGCGCCGCGCGCGCCTGGCCGACGACGCGCTGCTGCTGGTGCGCCAGCGCATCCTGGCCGTCACGCTGCTCTGCTGGCTGCCGCTGCTGGCGCTCGCGGCCCTGCAGGGACAGCTCCTCGGCGGCGTGGCCGTCCCCTTCCTGGGGGACGTCGAGACCCACGCGCGCTTCCTGGTGGCGCTGCCGCTGCTGGTGGCCGCCGAGCTGGTGGTGCACCGGCGCATGCGCTTCGTGGTGCGGCAGTTCCTGGACCGCCACCTGATCCCCGAGGAGTCCCGCCCGCGCTTCGAGGCGGCCATCGCCTCGGCCGTGCGCCTGCGCAACTCCGTCCTGGCCGAGGTGCTGCTGATCGCCTTCGTCTACCTGGTCGGCGTCCTGGTGGTCTGGCGGCAGTACGGGGCGCTCGCCGCGGCCACCTGGTACGGCACGCCGTCCGCCGGGGGCGCACGGCTCTCGTGGGCCGGCCTGTGGCTCGGCTACGTGAGCCTGCCGGTGTTCCAGTTCCTGCTGCTGCGCTGGTACTTCCGGGTCTTCATCTGGGCGCGCTTCCTGTGGCAGGTCTCCCGCATCGAGCTGCGCCTGGTCCCCACCCACCCGGACCGCAACGGCGGGCTGGGCTTCCTCTCCAGCACGGTCTACGCCTTCGCCGTGCTGGCGGTGGCGCACGGGGCGCTGCTGGCCGGCCAGCTGGCCAGCCGCATCTTCTTCCTCGGGGCCCGCCTGCCCGACTTCAAGGTCGAGATCGGCGTCATCGTGGCCTTCCTGCTGTGCGCGGTCTTCGGGCCGCTGCTGGTGTTCACGCCCCAGCTGGCCGAGGCCAGGCGCACCGGCCTGCGCGAGTACGGCACGCTGGCCCAGCGCTACGTGCGCGAGTTCGACGCCAAGTGGCTGCGCGGCGGCGCGCCCGCCGGCGAGGCGCTGGTGGGCAGCGGCGACGTCCAGTCCCTGGCCGACCTGGCCAACTGCTTCGACGTGGTGCGGGGCCTGCGCATCGTGCCCGTCACGAAGGAGGCCGTGCTGCAGCTCGCGGTCGCCACCCTGCTGCCGATCGCCCCGCTGCTGCTGACCATGATGCCGCTCGAAGAGCTGCTGCGGAAGCTGTTCGGCATCCTGTTCTAGGGACTCTCGAGGGCCCGGGGACCGGCGCCAGGCGGCGCCGGCCCCGGAGTCACGGCTACGGCAGCAGGTTGCCGTCGGCGTCGATCGAGCGGATCGGGCCCAGGTTCAGCTCCTTCAGGCCGGCCTCGACCTTGGCCTTGTCGCCCACCACGATCCAGACCAGGTGGTCGGGGTCGACGCCCTTCTTCCCCGCCGCCTGGACCTGCTCGAGCGTCAGGCCGCGGATGCGGCCGGCGTAGCCGTCGAAGTAGCGGTCGTCGAAGCCGAAGCGCACGATCTCGGCCAGCGAGCCGGCCACGGCCGCGCCCGTCTCCCACTGGCCCGGCAGGGTCAGCGTGAGGCCGTTCTTGGCCGTCTGCAGCTCGTCGGCCGTGATGGGCTTCTCGCCGCGGATGCCGCGCAGCTCCTTCAGGATCTCGGCCGCCGACTCCCGGGTCTTGTCCGACTGCACCGGGGCGATGGCGAGGAAGGGCCGCGGGCCGCGGGCGTCCCAGTAGAAGGCCTGGGCGCCGTAGGACCAGTGCTTGTCCTCGCGCAGGTTCATGTTGAGGCGCGAGATGAACTGCGTGCCGAGCACCGCGCTCATGGCCTCGAGGGCGGGCTCGTCGGGGTTGGCCTTGGGCGCGGCCACGTGGCCCGCGATGACCACCGACTGGATCGCGCCCGGCCGGTCGAGCAGGTAGACCTCGGACCTGGGCCGCGGCGCCACCTCGGCCACGTTCTTCTTCGGGGCCTGGCCGGCCTTCCAGCCGGTGAAGGCCGCCTCGAGCTTCGGCACGATCTCGGCGGCGGTGGTGTCGCCCACCACGACCAGCGTGGCGCTGCCGGGCCGGAACCAGGTGGCGTGCCACCTCTCCACGTCGGCTCGGGTGAGCTTGCCGACGGTGGCCTGCGTCCCCGACCCGGTCAGCGGGTTGCCGTAGGCGTGGCCGGGGCCGTAGATCAGCCGGGGCAGCACGCGCAGGGCCATCGGGAAGGGCGAGGCGCTCTCGCGCTCGATGGCGGCCAGCTGCTGGCGCTTGAGGCGCTCGAAGTCCGCCTCGGGGAAGGCCGGGTTCTGGACCACGTCGGCCAGGATGTCGAGCGACGGCCCCAGGTTGGCCTTGAGCGCCGAGAGCGTGACGCTGGTCAGGTCGAGGTTGGCGCCGGTGCTGAGCGTGGCGCCCAGCTTGACCAGCGCGCTGCTGATCTCGAGCGCGCTGCGGGTCTTCGTCCCCTCGTCCAGCATGTCGGCCGCCAGCTTGGCCGTCCCGGGCAGGCCGCCCTGGTCCGAGGCGTAGCCGGCGTCCACCAGCAGGTTGAAGCTCACCACCGGCACGGCGTGGCGCTCGGCCACGATCACCTTCAGGCCGTTCTTCAGCGTGGCGCGTGTGAAGGCCGGGAACCTCGGCTCGGGCGCCTGGCCCGCGTCGGGCTTCTTCTGGCGGTCGGCGCCGGCAGCCGCGGCCTCGTGCTCCGGCAGCGGGGTCACGGTCAGCACGTACTGGCCGTCCGACAGGAAGCGCCGGGCCGCGTCCCAGACCTGCTGCGGGGTGGCCTCCCGCACGCGCCGCAGGCGGGCCTTGTAGGCCTCGGGCGAGCCGCCGTAGACCTGGCTCTGGGCCAGCACGTCGGACTTGCCGCCGAAGCCGCCGATGCGCTCGATGCCGCGCGTGAACTCGGCCAGCACCTGCGTGCGCGCGGCCTCCAGTTCCTCGGCCGTGGGGCCCTTCTCCAGGAAGCGTGCCAGCTCCTCGTCGAGGGCCTGCTCGACCCGGGCCGCGTCGCCGCCCGGGCGCACGTAGGCGTCGAGGTAGAACTGCCCGCCGATCTCGGCCGCGTCCTGGGCGGCGCTGACCTGGGTGGCCGACTGGTCGTCGTAGACCAGGCGCTTGTAGAGCCGCGAGGTCTTGCCGGTGCGGGCCAGGACGCGCGCCGCCAGGTCCAGCAGGGCGCTGTCGTCGGTCCCCCAGCCGGGGGAGTTCCAGACCTTGAAGATGCGGGCCTGCGGCACGCGGTCCTGCATGGTCTGGCGATGGGTGCCCGTGCGCTGGGCGATCCAGGCCTCCTGGCGCGACACCGGCGGGCCCGGCGGGATGTCGCCGAAGTACTTCTCGACCTTGGCCCTGGCCTCCTCGAAGGTCACGTCGCCGGCCACCACCAGCACCGCGTTGGCGGCGCCGTAGTAGTCCTGGAACCACTGCTTGACGTCGGCCAGGCTGGCGGCCTGCAGGTCCTCCATCTCGCCGATCACGGTCCACGAGTACGGGTGGCCGGGCGGGTAGGTGCCCTTCTGGATCAGCTCGTCGACCCGGCCGTAGGGCTCGTTCTCGCCCTGGCGCTTCTCGTTCTGCACCACCCCGCGCTGCTCGTCGAGGCGGGCCTGGTCGATGGCGCCCAGCAGGTGGCCCATGCGGTCGGACTCCATCCACAGCACCAGGTCGAGGGCCGGCTTCGGCACGTTCTGGAAGTAGTTGGTGCGGTCCTGGTTGGTGGTGCCGTTCAGGTCGGTGGCGCCGATCTTCTCCAGCACCTTGAAGTAGTCGTCGTTGAAGTTCTCCGAGCCGTTGAACATCAGGTGCTCGAAGAGGTGCGCGAAGCCCGTCTTGCCGGGCTTCTCGTTCTTGGAGCCGACGTGGTACCAGACGTTGACCGCCACGATGGGGGCCTTGTGGTCCTCGTGGACGATCAGCGTCAGGCCGTTCTTCAGGACGTGCTTCTGGTACGGGATGTCGAGTCCGGCGTCCTGGGCGGACGCCAGGGGGGCCGCCCCCAGCACCGCCGCCAGGGCGGCCGCGACGAATGCGCTCTTCATTTTCGATGACTCCTGCAGGTCTGGTGACCGGGGCCCGGCGCCACGCGCCGCCCGAGAGAGGGCGGCAGACCGCCCCCTGGGGCATACGATACCCGGCCTGGCCGGGTTCCGGGGATTCCCCGGTGCTAAGATGACGTGTCGGCCGCGTCCAAGGAGGTCCCGGATGTGGCGCCCGCTTCGATCCCTCCTGCCCTGCCTGGCCGTCCTGTCCTGCCTGGCGGCTCCGGCCGCGGCCCAGCTGGTCGAGTGCCAGGAGCCGGGCAACCACATCGTGAACTGCGGCTTCGACACGGACGTGTCGGGCTGGAACCTGACCTGGGGCAGCTTCGCCCACCAGCCCGGGGACGGCTGGCCGCTGCCCGGCAGCCTGGAAGCACAGTCGGTCACCACCCCCACCAGCGCGGTGATCGAGTTCGAGCAGCTCGTGCCGGTGCTGGCGCCCGCCAGCTCGTACGACTACTCGCTCGACGTGCGGGTGATCTCGGGCACGGCCGACGAATGCGCGCTCACGCTCGTGGTCAACGGCAGCCACACCATCATTTGGGTCTTCTATCCCGGCGCCGGCTGGTCGCGGGTCAACGCGCGGGCCCAGCCCGCCGCCGTGGGCAGCTTCGCGACCTTCAAGGTGAGCTGCTTCAACTACTCCTCCCAGCCCTTCGCGATGCGCTTCGACGACGCCTACCTGGCGCCGACCGTGTGGACGCCCGACGTGAGCGTGGCCCTGGTGAGCTGCCAGGGCACGCTGGCCCTCGGGGGCGGCGTGGCCTACGGCGCGCTGGTGGAGAACCACGACTCCACTCGCGCGGCCGACGTGGACCTGGTGGCCAGCCTGCCCGGCACCTGCCGCTGGGCCTGCGCACCCACCGCCGGCGCGTTCTGCACCACCGGGCCGGTGCAGGGCCCGCTGACCGACGCGGTCTACCTCCCGGCTGGCGGCAGCGTCAGCTACGACGTGACCTGCCTCGACGCCACCGGCCCCGACGCCACCTTGACGGCCACGGTGCTGGGCGGCAGCGACCCGAACCCGGCCGACAACGTGGACACGCACTGGCACGCCGTCGTCCCGGCCACGGAGGCGCCCCACGTCAAGGGCGACCTGACGGGCGACATGCAGGTCGACCTGGTGTGGCGCCAGCAGGCCAACTGGACCCACGCGGTGTGGGAGCAGGTGGGCGTGCGCCGCCTGGGGGCCGCCGCCGCCCTCACACCCACCCCGGACGCCGTCTGGGAGCTGGAGGGCGTCGACGACTTCGACGGCGACCACCGCAGCGACCTGGTCTTCCGGCACGCCACCAGCGGCGCGGTGGAGTTCTGGCTGATGAACGGCCTCACGCGCGTGGGCGAGCCCGTGCCGCTGGGCAACGCCCCGACCCTGCCGCTCGACTGGCAGCTGGCCGTGACCGGCGACCTCGACGGCGACGCGCGGCCCGACCTGCTGTGGCGCAGCACCGCCACCCAGAAGCTCGCGGTCTGGATCATGAACGGCACCGACCGCGCCGGCGTGCTCGTGCCCAGCCCCGACCAGGCCGTGCACCCCAACTGGGACGTGGTGGCCGCCCTCGACTACGACGGCGACCAGCTGCGCGACCTGCTCTGGTACAACTCGACCTCGGGCCGCATCGTGCTGTGGCTGATGGACGCGAGCCTGGTGCGGCGCACGGGCTTCTTCACCAACCCGCCCGGCGCGGGCGACAACAACTGGAAGGTGCTGGCCAGCGGCGACTACGGCATCGGTCCCGGCGGGCGCACCTGCGCCAACGACCTGGTCTGGCGCAACGACAACTCCGGCAAGCTGGTGGTCTGGTACATGGACCGGGCTGGCAACCGCACGTCGGGCACGTTCGTGTCGCCCGCGGCGCCGTCGCCCGATCCGCTGGGCTGGAACCTCGTCGGGCCGCGCTGAGGCGGAACCCGCCGCGCGCCTTGACCCTTCCGCCGGCAGCGTCCATGCTTGGCGGCTCCGGAGGTCGACGCGCGTGACTGCCCTGCGAGAGCTGCTGACGGGGATCGTGGACTATGCCGGGCTCTTCCCGCCGGCCCAGCTCGACATGCCCGCGGCCGTGGCCGAGTACGCGGCCCACCGCAAGAGCGCCGAGAGCTGGATGCTGGGGCGGTTCGTCGTGCCGGCGGCGCGCCTGGCCGAGCTCGCCTCGGCGGCGTCCTCGCACCTGTCCGCGGGAGACCCCTGGCGGCTCTCCGCGCTGGTGGGCGCCGACGCGACGGCCGACGGCGCGGTCATCGCGGCCTTCAACACGACGCACGCGGGCCGGGCCGTGGTCGACGCGGTCGAGCTGAAGGCCAGCACGCCCGCCGAGGTCGAGCGGGCCCTGGCCGCGCTGCCGCGCGACCTCACGGCCTACGTCGAGCTGCCGCTCCTGGCCGAGCTCGAGCCGCTGCTGGCCGCGCTCAAGGCCGGTGGCGCGCGGGCCAAGGTCCGCACGGGCGGTCTGGTCCCAGAGGCCATCCCCGCCGCGGCCGACGTGGCCCGCTTCATGGCCGCCTGCCGCAACGCGGGGGTGCCGTTCAAGGCCACGGCGGGCCTGCACCACCCGCTGCGGGGCGAGCAGGCCCTGACGTACGCCCCGGACAGCCCGCGCGGGGTGATGCACGGCTTCCTCAACGTCTTCGCCGCGGCAGCCCTGTTGCGCGCGGGCGCGCCGGCCGACGAGGCCCTGGCCCTGCTGCGCGAGGAGCGGCGCGAGGCGCTGCGCTTCCTCCCGGCCGGCCTCGAGTGGAACGGCCGCCACCTGCCCGCGGCCGCCCTGGCGGCCGCCCGCGAGCTGGCCGTGGGCTTCGGCTCGTGCTCGTTCCGCGAGCCGGTGGCCGACCTGCGGCAGATGGGACTGCTATGAGCACCCACGAGATCGACGAGACCCACGACCCCTCGCTGCGCTCCTGGGTGGAGTCGGCCCAAGACCCGCACACCGACTTCCCCATCCAGAACCTGCCACTGGGCGTCTTCCGCACCGCGCCGGGCCAGCCCGGCCGGGTCGGCGCCGCCATCGGCGACCAGGTGCTCGACCTGCCGGCCTGCGACCGCGAGGGGCTGCTGCGCGGGATGCCGCTCGAGGTCGAGGCGGCGCTGCGCCAGCCCACGCTCAACGCCTTCATGGCCCTGCCGCAGCGGCTCCGGCGCGCCCTGCGCCACCGGCTCGGTCACGTGCTGCGCGCCGAGGGGGGCCAGGTCACAGGCCGCCCCAAGGCCGACCGGGTGCTCGTTCCGCAGTCGCAGGCGGAGCTGCTCCTGCCGGTGGAGATCGGCGACTACACCGACTTCTACGCCTCGGTCTTCCACGCCACCAACGTGGGCAGCATGTTCCGCCCGGACAACCCGCTCTTGCCGAACTACAAGTGGGTGCCGATCGGCTACCACGGCCGGGCCTCGTCGATCGTGGCGAGCGGAACGCCGGTGCGGCGCCCCAGCGGCCAGACCGAGCCCGCCACGCCCGACGCGGCGCCGGGCTTCGGCCCCTCGCGCCTGCTCGACTACGAGCTGGAGCTGGGCTTCTTCGTGGGACCGGGCAACGCCCTGGGCAGCCCCGTGCCGCTGGCCGAGGCCGAGCGGCACCTGGTGGGCCTGTGCCTGGTGAACGACTGGTCGGCCCGCGACCTGCAAAAGTGGGAGTACCAGCCGCTGGGGCCGTTCCTGGCCAAGAACTTCGCCACCACGGTCAGCCCCTGGGTGGTGCTCAACGAGGCCCTGGCGCCCTTCCGCGCGCCGGCCTTCGCGCGCCCCGAGGGCGACCCGCGGCCGCTGCCCCACCTCACGACCGACGAGGACCAGGCCCGCGGCGCCTACGACGTCACGGTCGAGGCCTGGCTCTCGACGGCCCGCATGCGCGCGACAGGCCAGGCCCCGGTGCGGCTGTCCCAGGCCAGCGCGCGCGACCTCTACTGGACGCCCGCGCAGATGCTGGCCCACCACGCCTCCGGCGGCTGCAACCTGCGGCCGGGCGACCTGCTGGCCAGCGGCACCGTCTCGGGGCGCGAGAAGGGCGCGCGCGGCTGCCTGCTGGAGCTGACCTGGCGCGGCAGCGAACCGCTGACGTTGCCGTCGGGCGAGGAGCGCCGTTTCCTGCAGGACGGCGACGAGGTCGTGCTGCGGGCCCACTGCCAGCGCGAGGGCTTCCGGCGCATCGGCTTCGGCGAGTGCCGCGGGGTGGTGCAGGGCTGACGATCCTGGCTGCGGCGCAGCCAGGATCGTCAGCCTGAGCGACGACGTCGAGCCTGGAGCGAAGGATGACGACGGGGACGCGCTACAGCGGGTACGGCAGCGTCAGGCCCAGCAGGTAGACCAGCCCGACGCACAGCGGCGCCAGCACCAGGAAGACCACGAAGGTGTAGCCCATCACGTCGCGGGCCTTGAGACCCAGCAGGGCCAGCGTGGGCAGCATCCAGAACGGCTGCACCAGGTTGGCCACGGCCTCGCCCAGGTCGTAGACCGCCACCATCCAGCCCAGGTGCACCTGCAGGCGGTGGGCCGTCTCCATCACGTAGGGGGCCTCGATGATCCACTTGCCGCCGCCGCTCGGGACGAAGACCCCCAGCACCGCGCTGTAGACCGCGATCACCGGCGGCAGCGTCTCGCGCGTGGCGAACGCCACGAAGAAAGCCGCGATCTTCTCCGAGAGCGGCGTGTACGCGATCATCCCGGCGATGCCGGCGTAGAAGGGGTACTGCAGCACCACGGCCCAGGTGGCCGGGGTGGCCTCCTGCACGGCCCGCATCAGGCGCGCGGGGGTGGCGTGCAGCAGCGCCCCGAGCAGCAGCAGCACCAGCAGGATCAGGTCGAGGGTGATGGCGGTCAGCCCGCCCCCGGCCTTGAGGAACGAGCGCACGACGTAGGCCGCCCCCAGGGCCACGAAGCAGGCCGTGAGCAACCGGCTGTGCTCCAGGCGCTCGCCGGGCCGGCGCGCTCCTACGTCCTGCTCGTCGGGCGGCGGGGCCAGGGGCACGCCCAGGTCGGCCGCGGTGCGCGCGGCGGCGCCGGTGGGCGTGTAGAGCCAGACGAGGGCCGACACCACCAGGACCTCGACCGCGATGGCGGCGAAGCTCTGCCACAGGAAGATCGTGTGCGGGAAGCCGATCAGGCCGTCGGGGACCAGCCCGCCGTGCGAGACGATCTCGCGGATGCGCGGCGACAGCGCCCCGGGCGTCGCCATCTGCAGCGCGGCCGAGCCCGACAGCCCCTGGGCCCAGATGCTGCCCAGCCCCAGCAGGGTCGAGGCCGCCAGGGCGCGGTAGTCGACGCCCGGCACGCGCCGGGCCACCTCGCGCGCCAGCAGCGCCCCGAAGATCAGCGAGAAGCCCCAGTTCAGCCAGGCCGTGAGCATGGCGAAGACGGCCACCATCACCACCGCGCCGCGCGGGTCCGTGGTGAGCCCCGCCAGGCCCACGATCAGCCGGTGCACCGGCCGGGCCGAGGCCACCACGTAGCCCAGCACCAGGATCAGCACCATCTGCATGGTGAAGCGCAGCAGCTCCCAGAAGCCGCGCCCCCAGGCGTCCACCACGTCGCCCGGCGGGCTCACCAGCAGGGCCCCGGCGAAGGCGATCACGGTGGCCAGCAGCGCGAAGACGAAGGCGTCCGGCAGCCAGCGCTCGGTGAAATCGGTGAAACGCAGCGCCAGGCGCGCGACCAGGCCGTCCGCGGGGCGGGACATGGCGCGCAGGATACAGCGCCGGGCCCGGTCCCCGCCTGCCCCCGCCGGGGTGTAGGCTGCGCCCCGCATGAGCGTGGTGGTGGTGGCCGAGAAGCCGTCGGTGGCGCGCGACCTGGCGCGGGTGCTGGGCGCCTCCCAGCGCGCCGAGGGCTACCTGCACGGCAACGGCTACGCGGTCACCTGGGCCATCGGGCACCTGTTGCGCCTGGCCGAGCCCGACGAGATCCGCCCCGAGTGGAAGCGCTGGACGCGCGAGCAGCTGCCGCTGCTGCCGGTGGAGTGGCCGCTCAAGGTGGCCGAGGAGACCAAGGCCCAGTTCGCGGTCGTGAAGCGGCTGCTGGCGGCGCGCGAGGTGAGCGAGGTGGTGTGCGCCACCGACGCCGGGCGCGAGGGCGAGCTGATCTTCCGCTACATCCAGGAGGCCGCCGGCTGCCGCCAGCCGGTGCGGCGGCTGTGGATCTCGTCGCTGACGCCCGAGGCCATCCGGCGCGGCTTTCTGGCCCTGCGGCCCCAGGCCGAGTTCGACGCGCTGGCCGAGGCCGCCCACGGCCGGGCGCGGGCCGACTGGCTGGTGGGGATGAACCTCTCGCGCGCGGCCACCCTGGCCGGCGGCGAGCTGTTCTCGGTCGGCCGGGTCCAGACCCCCACGCTGGCGCTGCTGGCCGAGCGCGAGCGCGCCATCCAGGCCTTCGTCCCCGAGGACTACCTCGAGGTCGTGGCGGAGTTCGGGCCCGCGGCCGAGGGGCTCTACAAGGGCACCTGGTTCCGGGGCGAGCGACCCGCGCCCGAGGCGCGGCGGCTGCCCCACGACGGCGAGGAGGCCCGCGCCGTGGTCGAGCGCGTGCGCCAGGGGCAGGCACGGGTCGAGTCGGCCTCCTCCGAGACCCGCCGCGTGCCGCCGCCGCTGCTCTACGACCTGACCGAGCTGCAGCGCCACGCCAACCGGCTCTTCGGCCTCTCGGCCCGCCAGGCGCTGCAGGCCCTGCAGGCGCTGTACGAGAAGCACAAGCTGCTGACCTATCCGCGCACCGACAGCCGCCACCTCTCGCGCGACGTGGCCGCCACGCTCCCGGCGGTCGTCGAGGCGGTGGCCGGGCCCTACCGCGCGCAGCTGGCGCCGGGGACCGGCCAGCGGCCGCTCTCGCGCCGCTTCGTCGACGACGCGAAGGTCAGCGACCACCACGCCATCGTCCCCACCGGCGTCCCGGCGGAGGGGCTCGAGCTGACCCTCGACGAGCGCCGGCTCTACGACCTGGTCTGCCGCCGGCTGCTGATGGCCTGGCACGACGAGCACGTCTTCGCCGTCACCACCGTGATCACGCGGGTCGAGAGCCCGACCGCCGCGGCCGACCGCTTCCACAGCTCCGGCACCGCGATCGAGCAGCTGGGCTGGAAGGCGCTCGACCCGCCCGCCCCGCGCGCGGCGCGCGGCGGCGCGGCGCCCAGGGACGCCGACACCGACGAGGAGCAGGCCCTGCCCGCGGGCCTGCGCCCGGGCCAGCCCCGCAGCGTGGAAAAGGTCGAGACGCGCCAGAAGCGCACGCGCCCGCCCCGGCGCTTCACCGACGCCACGCTGCTGACCGCCATGGAGACGGCCGGCCAGACCCTCGACGACCGCGAGCTGTCCGAGGCCATGAAGGAGCGCGGGCTGGGCACCCCGGCCACGCGGGCCGAGATCATCGAGACGCTCATCCGGCGCGAGTACCTGGAGCGCCAAGGCAAGGCGCTGCACGTCACCGAGCGCGGCCTGCGGCTGATCGATGCGGTTCACCCCGACGTCAAGAGCCCGGCCCTGACGGGCGAGTGGGAAGCGGAGCTGGAGCGCGTCCGCAAGGGCGAGGCCAGCCTGCCCGACTTCATGCGCCGCATCGAGCAGCTCGTGCGCGACCTGGTGGGCCAGCAGCTGGCCAGCGGCCCGGAGGATACGAGCCAGGTCCGTAGGGGGGTCTGGGGCGAGGGTGTCGAGCCGCCCGACACCGGAGGAGCGAGGCCTCGCGCGGCTCGACACCCTCGAGGCGAAGCCCCCCAGACTCAAAGACGCCAGCCCAGCGTCGCGGAACTCCCACCCCCCCCCGCCCCCGACGAGCGCGCACCAGGCGGTCCAGACCCGGCCAGCACGCCCCCACCACCCATCCCGTACGAGCCACGAGCCGACAGCCCCGACAGGTCCTTCGTCGCCGGCCAGGCGGAGCTCCTCAGGACGACGGGGGGAAGCGCACGGCGGGAGCCGTCGGCACCGCTCGAGCCGATCCCCCTCGACCAGCTCCTGCGCGACGTGTTCAAGCTGCCCTCCTTCCGGCCGCACCAGGAGCAGGCCTGCCGGGCGGTGGCCGACGGGCAGGACGTGCTGCTGGTGATGCCCACCGGCGCGGGCAAGTCGCTCTGCTACCAGTTGCCCGGCCTGGCCCGCCGCGGCACCACGCTGGTGGTCTCGCCGCTGATCGCGCTGATGGAAGACCAGGTCGGCAAGCTGCAGCAGCTCGGCCTGCGGGCCGAGCGCATCCACTCGGGGCGCGAGCGCGCCGCCTCGCGCGCGGCCTGCCACGAGTACCTGGCCGGGCGCCTCGACTTCCTGTTCATCGCCCCCGAGCGCCTGCGCGTGCCGGGCTTCCCCGAGCTGCTGGCGCGCCGCAAGCCGGCCCTGGTGGCGATCGACGAGGCCCACTGCATCTCGGAGTGGGGCCACGACTTCCGCCCCGACTACCGGTTGCTCGGGACGCGCCTGCCCGGGCTGCGGCCGGCCCCGGTGATCGCGCTGACCGCCACCGCCACGCCGCGCGTACAGGCCGACATCGCCACGCAGCTGGGCCTTCTGGAGCCGCGCAACCTCATCCACGGCTTCCGCCGCACGAACATCGCCATCGAGGTGGCCCAGGTCAAGCAGGGCCAGGAGCGCGCCGACGCGGTGGCCGCCCTGCTGGCCGACGCGAGCCGCCGGCCCGCCATCGTCTACGCCCCCACCCGCAAGGAGGCCGAGGCCCTGGCCGTGCGGCTCTCGGCGGCGGGACTGCGGGCCGCGCCCTACCACGCCGGCCTGTCGGCGCCCGTGCGCGAGCGGGCCCAGTCGGCCTTCCTGGACGGGAGGCTCGACGTGGTGGTGGCCACCATCGCCTTCGGCATGGGGGTCGACAAGGCCGACGTGCGCACCGTGGCCCACACCGGCCTGCCCGGCAGCCTGGAGGGCTACTACCAGGAGATCGGCCGCGCCGGGCGCGACGGCCTGCCCTCGCGCGCGGTGCTGCTCTACTCGTGGGCCGACCGGCGCACGCACGACTTCTTCCTGAAGCGCGACTACCCCGAGCCCGAGGTGCTCCTGAAGCTCTTCCGCGCCCTGCCGGCCCAGTTGCAGCCGATCGAAGGCCTGCGGCGCGCCGCGCGCCTCGACGACGACGAGTTCGAGGCGGCCCTCGAGAAGCTCTGGATCCACGGCGGCGCGCGGGTGGAAGGCGAGCAGGCGGCCGTGGGCCAGCCCGGCTGGCGCCCCTCGTACGTGCGCCAGCGCGAGCACAAGCAGGCCCAGCTCGACGAGATCCTGCGCTTCGCGGAGGGCCACGGCTGCCGCATGCTGGCGCTGCTGCGCCACTTCGGCGACCAGGAAGACCGCACGCGCCCCTGCGGCCAGTGCGACGCCTGCGTCCCCGAGGCCTGCCAGGTCAAGCGCCACCGCGCCCCCACCGGGCGCGAGGCCGAGGCCCTCAAGGCCCTGGGCGCGGCCCTGCGCCAGCGCGACGGACAGGGCTCGGCCCAGCTGCACCGCGAGATCGGCGGCGAGGCCCTGCTCGACCGCAAGCTCTTCGAGCAGCTCCTGGGCGGGGCCGCGCGGGCCGGCCTGGTGCGGCTGGAGCGCGACGCCTTCGAGAAGGACGGGCGCACGATCGCCTTCCAGCGGGTCTACCTGACGGGCGAGGGCCGCGCCGGCGGCTTCGACACGCTGGCCGGCGTCGAGCTGGTCGAGGAGGCGAGCGCCCCGGCGAAGAAGGGCCTGCCCAAACCGACGCGGCGGCGGGGTGCCTCGGCGGCCGCCGCCACGGAGGCCGTCGAGGCCCCGCGCGAGCTGGTCGAGAAGCTCAAGGCCTGGCGCCTGGCCGAGGCCCGCCGCCGGGGCGTGCCAGCCTTCCGCATCCTCACCGACCGCACGCTGCTGGCGCTGGCGGCCGAGCGCCCGTCGAACGAGGAGGGCCTGCTGCAGGTCCCCGGGCTGGGGCCACGCCTGGCCCAGCGCCACGGCGCGGAGCTCCTGCGCCTGCTCCGGTAGCCACGTGGACTGGCGCCCGCGCGCTGGCTAACATCGTGTCGATGCGCACACGGCCCAGGCCGCGGCGACGGCTGGCGTGAAACGAGAGCGCGGGACGCACCTGCGCCGAGAGCGCGCGCCGGAGCCGGCGCCCCACTCGGCCACGCTCGACGGGGTCACGTACCAGTGGGAGCTGCGCCATGGCTGGGGCGCGGCGCCGGGGGCGGGCTACCGCGGCGTCTCGGTCTCGGTCTGGCTGCGCCGGCTGCAGACCCGCGAGCTGATCGTGGACTTTCCCTTCGCGCTCTTCGGCCGCGAGGCCCCGCCTTTGGCGAAGCTGCAGGCGGCGGTCGAGCGGGCCATCGCCGCCGCCCTGGCGGCCGGCTGGGATCCCGAGTCGCGCGGCCGGGCGCGGCGCTTCGCGGCGCCCGAAGGGGCCTGAGGCCTCAGCCCCGCTCGAGCGCGGCCGCGGCGCGGCGGCCGCTGCGCACCGCCCCCTCGATGGTGGCAGGCAGGCCGGTGTCGGTCCAGTCCCCCGCCAGCCACAGGCCGGCGATGGGCGAGCGCTCGCCCGGCCGCAGGGTGGCGCTCGCGGGCGTGCAGGCGAAGGTGGCGCTGGCCTCGCGCAGCGCGTGCGAGCGCAGCACGCGCGCGCCGGCCATGGCGGGGAAGAGGCGGCGCAGCGACTCCTCGGCCGAGGCCGCCAGCTCGGCGTTGCGGCGCGGGGCGCTGCGGCGCGCGGCCGAGACGATGAAGGACAGGTGCTGGGGGACGCCGGCGCGGCCGAACAGCCGGCCCTTGTCGAAGACCCACTCCATCTCGCCCTCGCGCAGGCCGACCATCGGCCGGTCGAGCACGGGCCGGTCGAGCCACAGCTCGACCGAGACGATGGGCGAGGCGCCCAGCCGCGGCAGCCCTGACCGGCCACTACCAGTAGCGCCGCACGTCGCCGCCGTCGGCCGCGCGCTCGAAGGCCTTGGCGGCCTCGAAGCCGGCCACCTTGCCGTCGGCCCAGTCGCCCCAGTGCACGATCTCGTGCAGCAGCGTCGACTCCACCAGCAGGTGCATGCGCGGGTCGCGCCGGTCGGCGTCCGAGCCCTCGAAGCGGTCGCAGATGGTCTTGGCGATGAACACCGTGTCGGGCCACTTCTTGCCGATGAACTCGCCGTTGGCCGTGGGGATGTGGCGCCAGTCGACCTCCGGCGGGTGGCCGTGGTTGATGGCCAGCAGCGACGCCGCGTCCGACAGCTCGGCGTAGCGCTGGAAGGCCTTCAGCACCTTGGGCTTCTTGTTCACCCGTGGGAGCTCGTTGCAGATCCACATCGCGAGCTTGGGGTAGGTCTTGATGAAGCCGGCCGACACGATCATGGGGAACCCCGCAGGAGGAAGCGCGATGGCGCAGTCTGCGCCAGGTGGCGTTCCACCGGCGTTCTACAGGCTGCCGGCCGGCCGGGGGCCTGGCTCAGGTGGCCAGCTTGCGGCCCAGGCGCTGCTCGATCTTCTCGGTCTTGGCCTTGAGCCGGCCGCCGGGGGCGGCGCGGTAGTCCATCTTCAGG
>JBDIBD010000004.1:0-34731 GCA_039812725.1 Vicinamibacteria bacterium
AAGCCGTGCACTACCCGGGCCTCGAGTCGCACCCGGGGCACACCGTCGCCGCGCGCCAGATGCGGGACGGCTTCGGCGGCCTGCTCTCGGTGCGCGTGCGCGGTGGCCGCGCGGCCGCGCTGCGCGTGGCCGGCGCCCTGCGGCTGTTCGTCAACGCCACCAGCCTGGGCGGCACCGAGAGCCTGGTCGAGCACCGCCGCTCGGCGGAGGGCGAGAGCTCGACCGCTCCGGACAACCTGCTGCGGCTCTCGATCGGCCTCGAGCACGAGCAGGACCTGGTGGACGACCTGACGCAGGCCCTGGCCACGCCACGGCCTGCGTCACCCTGAGCGACACTCGTCCTACGTCACCCTGAGCCACGCTAGTCCTACGTCACCCTGAGCGACACTGCCCGACCGGGAGCGAAGGGTCTGCTGAGTCGTACTGTCCGGCAGATCCTTCGTCGCCCAGCCAGACGAAGCTCCTCAGGATGACGGTGGGGAGTCCTGCCGCCCGCCGGCCTGGCGGCGCTCGAGGTCGATCAGCGCGTGGTCGGCCAGGCCAGCCAGAGGCGGCAGCGCGGCCAGCCACTCGTCGAGCCAGGCCAGGGCGCGCAGCGCGCGCGGCCACGCGGCGGCCCGCCGGTCGAGGTAAGACGGGGGCACCAGCAGTCCCACGGGCCGCAGCTCATGGAGCCGGAAGGCCGGCGCGAACGCGGCCTCGACCTCCTCCGGGGCGTGGTACCAGGTCGCGACGGTGCCGTCGGCGACGCGCGCTTCCACCGGCCCGCCGTCCCACCGCCTCCGCGCCTCGCGCCAGCGGCCCCGCGCGAGGAAGTAGGCCGACTCGACCAGGCAGGCGCGCGGCATCACGACCAGCACGGCCCGGCCGCCCGGGCGCACCCAGCCCGCGGCCGCGTGGCCGAGCCGGGCCAGCTGCTCCCGCGACAGGCAGTTCAGGGCGCCGAAGTTTGAGAACAGTAGGTCGACCGGCCCGCCAGCCAGGCTCGCCGGGGGATCGGCGAGGTCGAGGCGCTCCAGCCGCACGCGGCCGGCCAGGCCGGCGACCCGTGCCTTCTCGCCGGCCTGGCGAAGCATGACCGGCGAGGCGTCGGTGGCCAGGACCCGGCAGCCCTGGCGCGCCAGGAAGAGCGCGTCCTCGCCGGTGCCGCAGCCCAGCTCCAGCACGCTTTCGCCGCCGACGAGCACGCGACGGAGCAGGTGCCGGTGGACCGCCTCGCGCTGCAGGCCGCCCACCGCGCTACGCGTGAACTCGTCGTCGTAGCGGGCGGCCGCGTCGTCGAAGGCGGCCCCGCTCACGCGCGCTCCAGCCGCCGCAGCCGCCAGGCGTCGAGGGCCGAGGCCGGGCCGAAGTAGAGCGTGAGGAAGGCCGCGCGCCAGTCGCCCCGCCCGGCCCGCAGCGGCGCCCGCGCCAGCTCGCGCAGGCTGCGCAGCCCGCGCCGCGTGCGAAAGCGCATGTGGGTGTAGTGGTGCAGCCGCCGGTAGAAGGCGGGCGAAAAGCGGCCGGGGTACATGAGGTCGAGGTCGTCCGAGTCGGTCCAGTTGGTCTTCGGCCCCATGGCCGCCCGCACCTTCTCGTGGAAGACCGTGCCGGGCAGCGGGTAAGAGACCGAGATGCCGATCTCGTCGGGGCACAGCTCCGTCACCATCCGCAGCGTGGCCTCGATGTCGGCCCGGTCCTCGCCCAGGTAGCCGTACTGCAGGAACAGCCCGACCCGCACGCCGTCCTCTTGCAGCCGACGCACGGCCTCGTGGGCCTCCTCGACCCGCAGGCCCTTGTCCATGGCGTCGAGCACCTTCTGCGAGCCCGACTCGACCCCCAGCCAGGCGGTCTCGAGCCCGGCCCGCACCAGGTTGCGGCGCAGGTCGTCCCTGACCATGAGGTCGGCGCGGGTCTGGGCCATGAAGGGCGTGCGCGCTCCGGCCGCGAGCACGCCCTCCGCCAGGCGGCCCGTCCACTCGGCGGTCAGCCCGAAGATGTCGTCGCAGAACCAGATGTGGTCGAGGCGCGCGCGCTGCTTCAGCCAGGCCAGGTCGGAGGCCACGCGCTCGGGGCTGTGCAGGAAGTACTGCCGGCCGAAGACCGGCTTGGCGCACCAGTTGCACCCGTACGGGCAGCCGCGCGAGGAGACCAGGTTGAGCGAGAAGCGCCCGTGCCGGCCGCGCCACAGGCGCTCGTAGGGGGCCAGGTCGACCGCCTCCCAGGCGGCGCGGGGCAGGGCGTCGAGCTCCTGTGGGGTACGGCGTCGCCCGGTCTCGTGCACCACCCCGTCGCGCAGCGTGGCGAGGCCGACGATGCCGTCGGTCGGCCGGCCAGCCTCGAGCGCCGCCAGCAGCTCGACCAGCGTGGGCTCCCCGTCCCCCAGCAGCACCCAGTCGGCCCCGGCCTCCAGGAAGCGCCGGCGGTGGTCGCTGGCGTCGGAGCCGTGGACGGCCACGCGCAGGCCGCGCGCACGGGCCAGACCGAGCATGACGAGGGCCTCGCGCTGCATGACCGAGAGGCACATCTTGGTCAGCCAGTTGAAGTCGTCGTCGTAGAGCACCAGCAGGTCCGGACGGAAGCGCTCCAGCGCCGGCTCCAGGTCGGAGCCCCCCGAGGCGAACTGCGTGTCGAAGAGCTCCGCCTCGTGCCCCGCCGCCCGCACCGCGGCCAGGGCGTAGAGCGTGGCCAGCGGCGGGTAGGGCTTGCCGGCCCGCCACTGCTTGGGGTCGAGGCGCAGGAAGTAGGAGGGGGCGAACAGGACCCGCATCGGCGCATCGTCGCCGCGGCCGGGCGGCGGTGCAACCCCGGCGCGGCAATGTCCCGTACAATACGGCAGCCCCGCCCGTGCCACGGGTGACACCAGGATGCGACCCGATCCGACGAGCCCGCGAGCAGCCGCCAGCCGTCACCGCGTGCTGCTGATCGAGGACGAGAGCACCATCCGCTTCTCGATCGGCCGCTTCTTCCGCAACCGCGGCTTCGAGGTGCAGGACGTCGGGAGCTCGGCCGAGGGCGAGGGCGCCTTTCGCCGGCATCGGCCGGACGTGGTGCTGCTCGACTACAACCTGCCCGATCGCGACGGCCTGCAGACCCTGGCCCGGCTGCGGCTGCTGGACGCCACCGTCCCGGTCCTCATCCTCACGGGCCACGGCTCGATCGACCTGGCCGTGCGCGCCATCAAGGAGGGCGCCGAGCAGTTCTTCACCAAGCCGGTCGAGCTGGCCGCCCTGCTGGTGGTGATCGAGCGCCTGCTCGAGCACCAGCGCAACCGCCAGGAGCGGCTGGCCGGACGCACCCGGGACGCGCGCCAGAGCGTCTACCCGTTCGGCGGCGAGAGCACGGCCATCCGGGCCCTGGCGGAGCTGGCGCCGCGCGTGGCGGCCGGCTCCAGCCCCGTGCTCATCCTGGGCGAGACCGGCACCGGCAAGGGCGTGCTGGCGCGCTGGATCCACGCGGCCAGCCCGCGCGCCGACGAGCCCTTCGTGGACCTCAACTGCGCCGGCCTCACCCGCGACTTCCTCGAGAGCGAGCTGTTCGGGCACGAGAAGGGTGTCTTCACCGGGGCCGTGGCCGCCAAGCCGGGGCTGTTCGAGGTGGCCCACCGCGGGACGCTCTTCCTCGACGAGATCGGCGACGTCGACCCGACCGTGCAGCCGAAGCTGCTGAAGGTGCTCGAGGACCAGCGCTTCCGGCGCATGGGCGACGTGCGGGACCGGCAGGTCGACGTGCGCCTGGTGGCCGCCACCCACCACGACCTGGCGGCGCTCGTGGCGAGCGGGCGCTTCAGGGAAGACCTGTACTACCGCATCAACGCCCTGCCGCTGCGCGTCCCGGCCCTGCGGGACCGCGGCCGCGACGTGGTGCTCCTGGCGCGCGCGTTGCTGGCGCGCGTGGCTGCGGAGCTGGGGCGTCCCAGCGCGAGCCTCACGCCCGAGGGCGAGGAGGCGCTGCTGCGCCACGCCTGGCCTGGCAACGTGCGCGAGCTGCGCAACGTGCTCGAGCGCGCCGTGCTGCTCTGCGACCGCGGCGAGCTGGGCCCCGCCGACCTGTGGCCGGGTGGTCAGGGCGCCGCACCCAGCCGGAGCGAGGCGCTCGAGGGACCTCCCCCCGAGGCGCTGACCCTCGACGAGGTCGAGCGGCGTCACGTCGAGGCCGTGCTGCGCGGCCAGGGCGGGAACGTGGTGGCCGCCGCGCGCATCCTCGGCGTCTCGCGCAGCGCGCTCTACGAGCGCCTGAAGAAGCACGGACTGAGCGCGCGCCGCGGCTGACGCCCGGCCGGGCCGCGGTCCCGGTTCCGGGACTCCGGACCACAGTTCGTCCGTGGTCGCGGACGAACGAGCGCTTCTCCCCCCGTCGCGGCCGTCCCCAGGGCTGGTGCGGGACTTGCACTGACGCGGCGCAGCAGAGGAGGCGACTCCAGCGTGCACGCCCACCACGTTCCCGCAGCGCCAGCCCGCGTGCTGGTCGTCGACGACGACGCGAGCTTTCGCGCCAGTCTGGCCGACGCCTTCGCCGACGAGCCCTACGCCCTGCAGGTCTGCGCCGACGGCCTCGAGGCCCTGGAGGCCATCCGCCAGCAACCCCCGGACGTGGTGGTCACCGACGTCAGCATGCCGGGGCTGGACGGCGTCTCGCTCCTGCGCGAGCTGCTGGCCCAGCCGGTGTTCGTGCCCTGCCTGGTCATGACGGCCTTCGGCACACCGACGCTGGCCGCCCAGGTGGCCTCGCGCGGCGGGATCGAGCTGATCCACAAGCCGCTCGACCTGGACCAGCTCAAGCGGCGCATCCGCGACCTCCTGGAGACCCGGGGCGAGACCAGCCTGGTGCGGGGCCTGGCCCTGCCGAGCTTCCTGCAGCTCCTGGGCATCGAGAAGAAGACCTGCGCGGTCAAGGTAGCGCGCGGCTCCTCGACCGGCCTGCTCTTTCTCGAGGCCGGGGCGCTGGTGCACGCCGCCACGGGCACCCGCCAGGGATCGGCGGCCTTCGACGAGATGCTGTCGTGGCCCGCGGTCGAGATCTCCGTACACGACGGTTTCACCACCCAGGCCCGCTCCATCTCGGACGGCCTGGACCAGCTGCTCCTCGACGCCCTGAGGCGCAGCGACGAGGACGCTCACCAGTTTCCCGCGGCACGGCCCCGGGAACGAGCCAAGGAGAACGCGATGGCGCTCGAAAGCTATCTCGAGGAGTTCAAGGGCATCAAGGGTTACCTGGCGGCCGGGATCATGGACTACACCGGGGAGCTGCTGGCCGGCCTCAGCGTCAGCAGCAAGGTGGACCTGGCAGCCACCGGCGCGGTCTTCAACGACATCTTCCGGTCGGCCCACGAGGCCTCGCGCAAGATCGACCTCGACACCTGCCGCAACCTGGTCATCTCCACGCCCAAGGGGCTGGTGGTGATGGAGTGCTCCGGGGCCGACAAGCAGCCCCACGTGCACATGGTGGTGGTGCTGGAGGAGGGCGGCAACCAGGCCCTGGCAAAGGTCACGATCGGGAAGGTGCTCCCCAAGGCCGTGGCCGATCTCTGTTAGGCCGATGGACAGCGGGGAGTCTTACGGCTTCCGGGGCGACCTGCGCCTCTGGGCGGGGGGCCAGGAGGCGGGAGTGCTCCGCTTCCTCGAGACGGCGGAGGCGGTCAAGCTGGAGCTGGTCATGGTCCCGCGCCGCTTCCGCCGGCTCGGGTTCGGCCGTTCGCTGGTGTGCCGGCTGCTGAGGTACGCCGACGCGCTCGACAAGCCGGTGCTGGTGACCGCCAGGCCGATCGGCGGGGACCAGACGGTGGATCGCCTGGCCGCCTTCTACGCCCGGATGGGCTTCGAGTTCGCGGAACGGGGCTTGACGGTGATCCACATGCGGCGCGAGCCGCACCGCCAGGGAGCGGGGTGTGACGAGGCTCTCACGGTCGCCTGAGGGCTCCCGCACTGCGCTCGCCGTTCAGGTCAGCCGGGCGCGCAACGAGTGGCAGTGCACCGCCGACGCCGTCCCCGACCTGATCCTCCTGGTCGGCGAGGACGGGCGGGTCCGCCGGTGCAACCGGGCCGTGCGCGACCTCACCGGCCTGGACTACGCCCGGATCGTCGGAACCTGCGCGCACGAGCTGCTGGGCCTGGGGCGCCCCTTCGAGCCCGTCTCGGAAACCGTGCGCACGGAGCTGCCCTGGCCGGGCTCCCGCCTGGTCTTCGAGCACTCACGCTACCCGACGCAGATCCACGAGGCCGGCCGAGGCGAGGTGTGGGTGCTGCGGGACGTGACGGCCCTGCGGCGCCTGGAGGCCATCGCGGCCAGCGTGGACATGATGAACAACATGGGGCACCTCCTGTCCGGGGTGCGGCACGAGCTCGGCAACCCGGTCAACGCGCTCAAGGTCGCGCTGACGGTCATGGCCCAGGGACAGGACCGCTTTCCGCGAGCGAAGACGGCGGCCTATCTCGAGCGCTGCCTCGGCGACGTCGAGCGCATCGCCGTCCTGCTGGAGAACCTCCGGACGTTCAACGGCCTCGAGACGGTGCGCCCGGCCGCCATCGAGATCATGGCCGCCGTGGGGAAGATGGCCGAGCTGCTCCGGCCCCAGGTCGAGCAGCAGGGCGTCCGCCTGGAGTGCCTGACCCACCCCGCTCCGGTGCGCGTCTCGGCCGACCTGCGAGCCCTCCACCAGGTGGTGTTCGGCCTGGTGGCCAACGCCTGCGAGGCCCTGGCCGGCCGTCGCAACCCCCGCATCCGCATCCGGGCCCAGGCCGAGCGGGAGCAGGTGCTGGTCACGGTGGAGGACAACGGCGTCGGCATCCCGCCCGACCAGCTTGCACAGGTCTTCGTGCCCCTGTTCACCACCAAGCCCAGGGGCACCGGCCTGGGGCTGGCCATCGCGCGCAGCCTGATGGCCCAGATGGACGGCACGCTCGAGCTCGCCAGCACGCCCGGCCGCGGGACGTCGGCCGAGCTCTCGCTCACCCGCCTGGCCGACGCGGGCTGAGGCACGCCCGCGGCGTCAGGGCCGCGGCAGGCTGACGGTCAGGGCGGCGCCGCCCTCCGGCCTGTTGCCGGCCTCGACCTGGCCGCCGTGCGCCTCGACCAGGCGCTGCACGATGGCGAGACCCAGCCCGGTGCCGCCGCGGCGCCGGGTGTAGAACGGCTCGAAGGCGTGGGCCAGGTCCTCGGGCCGCAGGCCGGGTCCGTCATCCAGCACCTCGCAGATCACGTGGCTGGCCGTGGTCCTGGCGGTCAGGACGACGAGCCCGTCCTCCTGCGAGAAGTCGATGGCGTTCTGGACCAGGTTCAGGAAGACCTGTTGCAGGCGCGGCGGATCGAGGTCGAGGGGCGGCAGGCCGTCGGCTTCGAGCCGGAGGGCCACGCCGCGGGCCTCCGCTCGGGGGGCGCAGGCCTGCAGCGTGGCCTCGAGCACCGGCCGCAGGTCGTCGCGCTTGAGCTCGACCGGAGCGGGCCGGGCGTAGTCGAGCAGGTCCTGCATCAGCCGGGTCATGCGCGAGACCTCACGCCGCAGGCGCAGCCCGTATTCCTGGAAGCCGGGCTGGCCGCCCAGGTCCTCCTCGAAGGCGTCCAGCACCGAGGTGATCGCGAACAGCGGGTTGCGGACCTCGTGCGCCACGCCGGCCACCAGCCGCCCCATGGCGGCCATGGTCTCGGTGCGCCGGAGCCGGGCCTCCATGTCCATGCGCTCGCTGATGTCGCGCCCCGTGGCCACGAAGTGGGTGATGGCGCCCTCGGCGTCCCGGATCGGCGAGATGGTCTTCTCCTCGTGGAAGAGGCCGCCATCCTTGCGCCTGTTCACCACCACCGCCCGGAACACGTCGCCTGCCGTGATCGTGCGCCAGAGGTCCGCGTAGAAGGGGTCGGGGTGCATTCCCGACTTGATCAGGCGCGGGTTCTGGCCCACCAGCTCGGCGGCCGAGTAGCCGCTCTGGCGCTCGAAGGCCTCGTTGACGAACAGGATGCGGCCCTCGCGGTCGGTGATCACGGTGCCGTCGTCGGCCTGCTCGACCGCCCGCGAGAGCGTGCGCAGCTCCTCGGTGCGCTGGGCCACGCGCTGCTCGAGCAGCGCGTTGGCCTGGCGCACCTGCTCCTCGGCTTCGCGCCGCCGCAGCTCCCCGCGGCGGGCGCTGATCAGGCTGCCGTAGGTGGCCAGCAGGGGCTGGAGCTCGTCGGCCAGGTCGGCCGGATAGGGCTCCGGGGCGTTGGCCACGCCTACCATGCCGACCAGCTCGCTGCCGCTCCAGACCGGCATGCCCACGAAACGGTGAATGGCGGCGTGCACGGCCGAGACGCCGCCCCGGCGCGGGTCGCTGGCGACCTCGTTGGCCACGACCACCGCGCGCGCCAGCACCGGTGCGCCGAGGAGGTTGTCGAGGTCGTGGAACTCGATGGCCCCGTCGGGGGCCAGGCGCACGGGCCCGTGCGGAGCCGAGGCCAGGCGCCGCCGCAGCACGGCCGCCCAGGGCGCGTCGCTGAAGGTGTGGGTGCGGAGGTAGGGGCGCCCCTCGCCGTCGAGCAGCACCTCGCTCACGAAGGCCAGCTCGCTGCCGCTGAAGCGCACCAGCACGTCGAGCAGCAGGTCGAAGGCCGGAGCGGGTCCGCCCTCCGACAGGAACAGCTCGTGGATGCGGGCGATGGCCGCCAGCAGGTCGTTGCGGCGCTCCAACAGGCGGGCTGCGCGGCGCTCGGCGCTGAGGTCGTGGAAGATGGCCCGCGTGGCCACGGCCCGGCCGTGCTCGAAGCGGCAGGTGACGGTCCCTTCGAGGGGCAGGCTGCGGCCCTCGCGCGTGCGCATGGTGACCGCCACCCGCTCGACCTGCCCGCCCCGCTCCAGGGTGGCCAGGACCTCGCGGCAGTGCTGCCGGTCGGCCGGGTCGATGACGTCGAAGACGTTGAGCGCGGCGACCTGCTGGTCGTCGTAGCCCAGGGCCTCGCGCCAGGCCCGGTTGACGTAGAGCAGCCGGCCGTCGGGCGCCACGCTCTGGATCAGGTCGCGGCTGCTGTCCAGCAGGTCGCGATAGCGTTCCTCCGAGGCCCGCAGGGCCTGGGTGCGCTGCTCGACGCGCCGCTCGAGCTCGCGGGCCCGCCCCTCGACCGTGGCGAAGCGCAGCCGCAGGCCCGCGTAGACGAGGGCGGCGGCCGCCAGGACGTAACAGACCCACGCCCAGGGGCTGCTCCAGGGCGGGGCCGTGACGGTGAAGGCCCAGTCGGCCGATGCCATGCCGCCGGGGCCGTGGCCCGTGACGCCGCGCACTCGGAAGCGGTAGCGGCCCGGCGAGAGGTGAGCGTACGTCACGCTGCGGCGGCGGTCGGCGGCGATCCAGCCCGTGTCGAGCCCCTCGAGCTGGTACTCGTAGAGCTTGGCGCCCGGGTCCTCGAAGTCGAGCAGGGAGTACTCGAACGTCAGCGGCGTCTCGTCGTGGCTCAGCGGCGCCTCCGACGCCCGGCGAGGCTCGAGGCGGCGGCTGGGGCCGTACACGGCCCGCAGCGCCACGCGAGGCTCGGCCGAGCCGGCCGGCAGCTGCTCCGGCCGGAACGAGACCAGGCCGCGCGTGCTCCCGAGATGGAAGGTCCCGGAGGGCCCGACGGCGAAGGCCTGGCCGTTGAACTCGTGGCTCGGCAGCCCGCTCGATCGACCGTAGCGGCTCAGCTCGCCCGAGTCGGGGGCGACCCGCAGCAGGCCGTCGTCGGTGGGCAGCCACAGCCGGGCCGAGCCCGGGTCCGGCAGGACGCCATAGACGGTCCCGGCGGGAAGGCCGGGCAGCACGAGCGGCGTGAACCGGCCCGACTGGCGGTCCAGCCGCGCCGCCCCCGCGCCCGTCGCCACCCACAGCTCGCCCCGCACCTCCGTCACGGCGAGGACCGATTCGTGCGGCAGGCTGCCCGAGTCGCCCGCGACGTGCTGGAAGCGCTGCACCCGGCCGCTGGCGGGGTCGAGGCGGTTGAGGCCGGCCGTGAGGGTGCCGACCCACAGCGCTCCGGCCGAGTCCTCGTACAGGCAGTAGGTGGCGTCGCTGCTCAGCGTGCCGGCATCGGCCGGGTCGTGCAAGTAGGCCTGGAAGCGGCCGTGCGAGCCCGGTTCCATGCGATCGAGCCCGTGGTCGGTGGCGACCCAGAGCGTGCCGTTCCGGCCGCGCAGCAGCCCGCGCACGCGGTCGTTGCTCAGGGAGGCCGGGTCGTCGGGCCGGTGGCGGTGGACCTCGAAGCCCGGTCGACCCTGGCGGAGGAGGGCCAGGCCGCCGCCGACCGTGCCGACCCACAGCCCCTCGGGCGCCGTGGCCAGGGCGCGCACGCGGTTGCTTCCGAGCGCGCCAGCCTGGCCGGTCGCGGCGCGGTAGCGCGTGATCCGGCCTCCGGCCTCGACCCGATCGAGGCCCGCGTCGCCCCCGATCCAGAGCGTGCCGCCGGGCTGCTCGTGGACCGCCCAGACGGCCTCGCTGCCGAGGCCGTGGCGGGGGTCTGCGGCCAGCACGGAGAAGACCCGGGGATTCGGTGACAGCCGCAAGGCGCCCTCGCCCGTGCCGACCCACAGGCCGCCCTGGTAGTCGCGAGCCAGGGCCGTGACGGCCTGCGAGCGCAGGCCCTCGACGGGCACCCGCACGGCCCGTCCGTCGGGATAGCGGCGGAACAGACCGCGGGCCGTCGCGGCCCAGATGGCAGCTTCGCCGGCCTCGGCCCGTAGCGCGTGGATGCGCGCGGGAGGGGGACCCGCGTCCGGGAAGACGCGCCAACGGCCGCTGGGATCGCGGCGGGCCAGGCTCCCGTTGGCCGTCCCCACCCACAGCGCCCCCGACTCGTCCTCCGCCAGGGCCGTGATTCCGACCTGTGTCCCGTCCGATGGCCAGGCCAGCTCCGCGCCCGCCGCCGGGCTGTTGGTCGAGTGGAGCGCCAGGAGACCGCGACGCGTTCCCACCCAGAGCGTGCCGGCCCGGTCCTCGAGCAGCACGTCGATGGCCTCCCTGGGGCGCCCGGCCGGCGCTGGCGCCACGGCCGCGCGGCGGGTGTCGACACGATCCAGCCCCTGCTCGGTTCCGACCCACAAGCTGCCGTCGCCTGCCGGGGCCAGGGCGTGCACGACGTCCGAGAGCAGCCCCTCGGCCTGCCGGAACCAGGTGGCCTGCCCGGAGCGGTCGATGCGAGCCAGGCCCCCGTACGTGCCGACCCACAGGTCGCCGCCGGCGTCCTCCGCCACGCAACGCACGCCGTGGTGCGGCAGCTCGCCGCCGCGCGCCTCGAAGGCGGAGCCGTCGAAACGGTCGAGCCCGGCCGGCGTTCCAACCCAGACGAAGCCGGCCCGGTCGGCGTAGAGGGTCACGACCTGCTCGTGGGAGAGTCCCTCCGCGGCCCCGTAGCGCAGCCAGCGCCCCTCCGGCTGCGGGGCCCCCGCCGCCACGAGCGTCAGCGCCAGGGCCGCCAGACCGCTCACGCTGCCTCCGCGGAGGGCAGGGAGACCTCGACCACGGCCCCGCCCTCGGGGTGGTTGCCGGCCTCGAGGCGCCCGCCGTGCTCCTCGACGATGCGCTGCACGATCGCGAGGCCCAGCCCCGTGCCGCCGCGGCGGCGGGTGTAGAAGGGCTCGAAGGCGTGCGCGAGGTCCTCGGCCGAGAAGCCCGGGCCGTCGTCGCGCACGCGGCAGACCACGCTGCCGGCACGTCGAGCCGCCTCGATGCGCACGACGCCGGCGGAACCCGCGTGGTCGATGGCGTTCTGCAGCAGGTTCTCGAAGACCTGCCGCAGCCGGGCGGGGTCGCGCTCGACCTCCGGCAGGTGCGGCTCCAGCTCCAGCAGCACGCGCACGCCAGCCAGCGTGGCGGCGGCCGCCCGCGCCTCGCGCGCCTCCTCGATCACGGGCCCGAGCGGCCCGCGCGCGAGCTGGGCGGGGGACGGGCGCCCGTACTCGAGCAGCTCGCGCATCAGGTCCGTCACCCGGTCGACCTGGCGGCGCAGCCGCAGCCCGTAGGCCTGGAAGCCCTCGTGGCTGCCCAGCTCCAGCTCGAACGAGTCGAGCAGCGAGGAGATCGCGAAGAGCGGGTTGCGGACCTCGTGGGCCACGCCGGCCACCAGGCGCCCCATGGCCGCCATGGTCTCGCTGCGGCGCAGGTCGCGCTCGAGCTCGCGCCGCTCGGTGATGTCGCGGCCGGTCGAGACGTAGTGGCGCACGGCGCCGCGCTCGTCGAGCACCGGCGTGATGGTCTTCTCCTCCCAGTAGGTCGAGCCGTCCTTGCGCCGGTTGCGGAAGACGCGCGTGAAGGACTGCCCGGCCGCCATGGCGGCCCCGAGCTCCTCCAGCATGGACGGGGTCTGTCCTGCGTCGAGCACGTCGCCCACCCGCTGGCCCCGGATGTCCAGGAGGCGGTGTCCGGTGGCCTGCTCGAAGGCGGCGTTGACGTACTCGAAGCGCCAGTCGGCGTCCGCGATCAGCACCAGGTCGGCCGTGGCCTCGACCGCGCTCGACAGGAGCAGGATGCGCTCCTCGGCCTGCTTCTCCTCGGTCACGTCCCAGGCCATGCCGGTGAAGGCCAGCGCCCCGTCGGGCTCCCGCCCCGGATCGGCGCGGCAGCGGATCCAGCGCTGGCCCTCCGGGGCCGCCAGGCGCACCTCGGTCTGGAACGCGCTGCGGAGCGCCGCCGCGTCGTCGAGCGTCTCCCGCAGGCGGGCGAAGTCGTCGGCCAGGATGCGCGTGGTGGCGGCGTCGAGCCCGAGCTGCTCCTCGCCGGGGGCGCGCCCCGACAGGGCCCGGGCGCCGCGGCTGACGAACGTGAAGCGCGGCGTGCCGTCCGGCTCCAGGCGCACGCGGAAGACCATGCCGGGCACAGAGTCCGTCACGGTGCGCAGCGTGTGCTCCGAGGCCCGCAGCGACTCGGTCAGGGTGTGCGCCTCCGTGACGTCGCTGATGGCGCCGAGAAAGCCCAGGAGCTCACCCTTGGAATCGAGCTCGGGCGCAGCCACCGTGCTGACCCAACGCACGCTGCCGTCGAGCCGCACCACCCGGTACTCGCGCTGGCCTGCCAGTCCGGTCCCCACGGCCGCCACCCATTGCTCCAGGACGCCGGCCCGGTCCTCGGGGTGGAGGAACTGACGCCAGCCCTCGCCCAGGCCCTGGCTGGCCTGGCAACCCATGATCTCGCACCAGCCCTGGTTGACGTACGTGCACCAGCCGCTCGGGCTGGTGCGGAAGATCCCCACCGGCAGGATGCCCGCCAGGGCCTCGGCCCGCCGTTCGAGCTGCTCCTGGAGCTGGAGCACCTCGCGCTCCACGTGGCGGGTGCGGCTGACGTCCTCGAACAGCGCCAGGAGGCCCGTGACCGCCCCGCTCGCCGCGTCGCGGGTGGGGTGCAGCGTGCAGACGGCCCAGCCGCCTCGGCCGGTCTCCTCCAGCGTGAAGGGGACGGCGCCCGAGACCACCGTCTCCCCGGCCAGCGCCCGTCCCAGCAGCGGCTCGAGGCCGGTCTCGCGCAGCGACGGCAGGGTCTCCGCCACCGGGCGCCCGAGGCAACGTTCCGGGGCCAGCCCGGTCAGCCCCTGCATGAACGGGTTCCAGGTCTGGACGCGCAGCTCGCGGTCGAGCACCACGATGCCGAGCGGCGCGCTCGAGACGATGCCCTCGCTGAAGGCGCGGGCCTCGAGCTGGGCCTGCAGCGCGCGCCGCAGGCGGGTGTTGTCGCGCGCCACGATCACGTGGCCGCCGCGGCCCTCGCCGGGCCCGAGCGGCGTGGCACGCACGTCCAGGTGCATGGCCCGGTCGAGGTCGCCCAGCTGGATCGGGACCGTGGACTGGCGGGCACCACCGGCCGAGGGGCCCAGGATCTCGCGCAGCCTCGACCAGACCGGACCGGGCAGCTCGTCGAGCTGGCGGCCGAGCAGCTCCCTGGCCGGGCGGCCGACCAGCACCTCGGCCGCCGGGTTGATGTCCGCCACGCGGTGGGAGGCGTCGACCACGATAGCGGCGTCCGACATGCTCTCGAACACCGACGAACGGGCGATGGGGCGCAGGTCGAGCAGGTGATGCTCGGCGATCCCCGCCCAGAGCACGACGGCTGCCAGCGAGAACGCGAACGGGGTCGGGTCGAGGCCGCCGAGGAGGTCCGCCGAGGTGATGTAGAGCAGGTTGGCGCCCCACGGCACCAGGGCCCCGCAGAGCAGGCGGCGGCGCGCCACGGGCGTCTGGCGGGCGTCGCGCAGCATCAGCAGCGTCCCGGCCAGGATCTGCAGGTGCGACTGTGCCTGGAGGACCCAGAACCAGGGCCCGTGCGAGAACCGCAGCGGCCCGAGTCCGCCGGGTGACGAGACCACCTCCGTCCACAGCAGGGTCTGGCTCGAGCTCGTGAACGCCAGGGCCAGCGTCAGCAGCGGCACGACGGCCTGCAGCGCCACCAGGGCGAACGCTCGCCCGCGGGGCGGCGGCGGTCGATGCCGCAGCCCGAAGAGCAGCCAGCCCGGCGGGACGAACAGGATGCCGAAGTACTGCAGGCGCGCCCAGGCCAGCTTGACGGCCGGGTCCGCCGCGCCGATCTCGAGCGCGTAGCCGGAGCACCACACGCCGACCCCCGTCGCCAGGAGGGCCAGCGCGGGCATGCCCCTCAGCGGCTGGCGAGCCCAGGCCACGCCGGCCACCACCAGGGCCAGCCCGGCCGCCACCAGCAGGAGCGCGGTCTGCGCCAGCGCCAGGCCGGGCGTCACGGGCACGGCAGCACCACGGTCGTGACCGCGCCGCCCTCCGGCCGGTTGGCGGCCGACACCACGCCGTGGTGCTGGTCGACGATGCGCTGGACGATGGCCAGCCCCAGGCCCGTGCCCCCACGCCGGCGCGTGAAGAAGGGCTCGAAGACGTGCGGCAGGTCCTCGGGCCGGAAGCCGGGTCCCTGGTCCAGCACGCGGCACTCCACCTGCTGCTCTGCGCGCCGCGCCTGCAGCACGACCGTCCCGGAGCGCCGCGAGTGCTGGACGGCGTTCTCGAGCAGGTTCTGGAAGACCTGGGCCAGGCGCTGCGTGTCGAGGTCGAGCTCCGGGATGGCCGCGTCGAACTCGAAGCGCAGGTGCACGCCCGCCACCTGGGCCTGGGGCCGGCAGGACCGCAGGGCGCGCTGCAGCACCTCGCGCAGGGAGGCGCGCGCCAGCGTGCTGCTGCCGGGCCGCCCGTACTCGAGCAGGTCCTGCATCAGGCCGCTCATGCGCGCGACCTCGCGCCGCAGCCGCAGGCCGTACTCCTCGAAGCCCGGCTGGTCGCCGAACTCGTCCTCGAAGGCGTCCAGCACCGACGAGATCGCGAAGAGCGGGTTGCGCACCTCGTGGGCCACACCGGCCACGATGCGTCCCATGGCCGACATCGTCTCGCTGCGTCGCAAGGCGTCCTGGAGCTCGAGCAGCGAAGTCACGTCGCGGGCCAGCACGATCAGTCCGTGGCCGCCGGCGTTCCCGGGCTCGACCTGCGTGGCGAACAGGTCCCAGCTCCGTCCGCGATC
This sequence comes from Vicinamibacteria bacterium, assembly GCA_039812725.1. Classification (GTDB taxonomy): domain Bacteria; phylum Acidobacteriota; class Vicinamibacteria; order Fen-336; family Fen-336; genus JBDIBD01. The sequence continues at coordinate 15,432 of JBDIBD010000004.1, forward strand.
GTCCACGACCTGGTCCGCGGCCCGGCCGGCGAGCCGCGCCTGGCTGGCCACGGCGGCCAGGCGGCTCCAGAGGGCGTCGCCGCCGAGGTCGCCCAGGGCCCGACCGCCCAGGTCGGCGGCGGGAGGCGCGGCCAGCTCGCGGGCGGCCCGGTTGAACGTGCGCACGCGCAGCTCGGGCCCGACCAGCAGGATGGGCATCTCGATGGCGTCGAAGGTCGCCCGCCACTCGGCCGCCGCCCGCGCGATCGTGGCCCGCAGGTTCGCCTCGTGGGCCTCCGCCACCACCCGGCGCGTGACGTCGCGTCCCGTTGCGACCAGGTGGCGGACCTGCCCGCGCTCGTCGAGCAGGGGCGTGAGCGTCTGCTCGTCGTAGTAGGTCGTGCCGTCCTTGCGCAGCAGCAGGGAGGTCTCGGAGTGGTGACCGGCCGCCAGGGCTGCTGCGGCCTGGTGCTCCCAGTCGGCGCCCTTGACGCGGTAGGCGGGCTGGCCCAGCAGCTCCTCCTCCGAGAAGCCGGAGGCGGCCTCGAGGGCCGGGTTGGCGTACACCACGCGGCCGCCGACGTCCGCCACCAGGACGGCGTCGGCGGTCTGCTCCGCCACCCGCGAGAGCATGGCCAGGCGCTGCTCGGCCGCGTGGCTCTGGGTCACGTCGACCAGCAGCCCCGTGACCAGGACTCCGCGGGGGTCGCTGCGCGAGACCGCCCGCAGGCGCAGCCAGAGCGCCTCCGTCCGGCGCGGCGAGGAGAAGGGCAGGTCGACCACCCAGGGCTCCCCCGTCGCCAGGCCGGGCCGGGCGGCCCTGGCCACGGCCTCCGGCTCGTCGGTGAAGCCCTGCCACCCACGCGTGGCGAGCTGCTCGCGCAGGGCCTGCGGGTCGAGGCCGACCAACTCCTCGACGGTGGGGCTGACGAAGAGCAGATCGCCGGATCCGTCCGCCCTGGCCGCGTACTGGAAGAGGACCCCCGGCAGCGTCTCCATCACGTCGCGCATCTGGCTCTCGCGGGCGGCCAGCTCGGCGGTGCGCTCCTCCACCCGTCGCTCGAGGCTCTCGTTGAGGTGACGCACCTTCTGCTCGGCCTGGTGCCGGGCGGTCACGTCCACGAAGGTGCACAGCACGTCCTGGACCCGGCCCGCGGCGTCGAGCCGCGGGGTGGCGTTGACCAGGATCCAGGCCCGGTCCTGGGTGACGGGACGGAAGACACCCATGACGACGTTGCGCACCGGCCGGCCGGTGGCGATCGAGGCCGGTACGGGGTGCTCGGGGCCGGGGAACGGCGACCCGTCCTCGTGGATCACGTCCCAGCCCGGGTCGAAGGAGCTGCGCCCGAGGAACTGGTCGACCGTGAGCCCCAGCAGGTCGAGGGCGACCGCGTTGAACGTCGTGGGGGCCGATCGGCCGTCGAAGACGACCACGCCCACGTTCAGGTCCTCGACCAACAGCCGGTAACGCACCTCGCTCTCGCGCAGGGCCTCCTCGGCACGCAGCCGCTCGGTGACGTCGTCGAAGGTCACGAATCGCACGTCGCCCGCGACCGGCGTGCGCACGTCGAACGTGCGTTGGCGGCCGTCCTGGCAGGTCACGCTGGCCACCAGGGCGGCGTGGTCGCGGCCCTCGGCCTGGGCCGCGGTCAGGACCGCCGACCAGTCGGACTGGACGCGGGCGCGGTAGCCGGGGTCGGGATAGGCGAGGAGCCACCAGCCCCTGATGTCCCCGATCTCCTCGGCGGCCCAGCCGACCTGGGCCCGGAAAGCGGCGTTGACGGCCAAGACGCGGTCGCCCAGCCGGGTGTCGACGGTGATGGTGGCGATGGGGCTGTTCTCGAAGAGCTGCTGCTGAAGCGCCTGGGCACGGTGCCGGTTCGTCACGTCCACCGCCAGCCCCAGCACACCGGGCTTCCCGTTCGGCGTCGGCCAGGGTTGGGCGAGACCGTCGAACTGACGGCCGCCCCAGGTCAGCGGGAAAGCCGCCGCCCGCCCGGCCAGGGCTTCCTGCATGGCCCGCAGCGCCTCGCGCTGGTCGGGGACCAGGTCGACGGCCCGCGCGCCCACGGGGACGTCCGGGGTGTCCTCGGGCCGTCCCTCCATGCTGACCACGCGCAGTTCGGAGTCGAGGGTCCAGAGCGCGACGGGACCGCGGTCGAGCACCACCCGCAGCCGGGCCTCCCGCTCCGCGAGAGCCCGCTGCCCGGCGGCCCGCTCGCGCGTGAGGGCCGCCAGAGCCAGGGTCGTGACCGAGAGCGCCGCCAGGAAGAGCTCCGCCTCGGCCAGGTCGAGCGGCACCGGGCCGAGCGCCGCCCCACGCAGGGCGTAGCCTAATCCGACCAGCACGGTGACGACGAGGTTGCCCACGGCCGCCGCCTGGGGGCCTTGGTCGACCGCCAGCCACAGGGCCGTCGGGAAGACCAGATAGAGCGGCAGGTGGCTGGTCGTGGGGGCCCAGTCCCGCAGGGCCAGCACCATGAGGGTCGCAGCCGGCAGCACCGTTCGCGGCAACCAGGTCCTCAGCCAGCCTTCGGTCCGGCCCTCCGGCGTCGTCGCCGTGAACAGCACGGGGGCCAGCGCCAGCACGCTGAGCAGGTCCCCGACCCACCAGACGAGCCCGGTGGCCAGCAGGTCGTGACCCGGGACGGCGCCCGTGAGCCCGAGCGCGCCGATGGCCACCGCGGGGCTCACGAGGGTGGCACCGAGGCCCACCCTGAAGAACAGCAGGTACACGTCGTGCAGCCGGCTCAACGAGGGGTCGAAGCCCCCCCGCCGCAGGAGCCAGGCTCCGAGCACCGCCTCGGCCGTGTTGCCGCCCGAGATGGCCAGGCTGGCCGCCAGGGGCATGCGCGTGACGGTCGCGAGGAAGGTGCCGGCGAGAACGCCCGGCCAGAGCCCGGGCGAGCGGGCCAGCGCGAACAGTGCCAGGGCCGTGGGGGGCCACAGCGGCGAGGCCACCCCGTGCCTTGCCGGGAGCAGGCCCACCCAGGCGGCGGCCAGGTACACCAAGGCCGTCGCGGCCCAGAGGGCCGGCCAGCGCAGCAGCTCAGCCGCGCGGGGTCTCGACGGCACGGCGCACCTCGGATTGCACGAAGCTCCTCACCGGGGCGGGCAGCGGCCCCGGCGCCAGCAGGGCCAGGGTCAGCCGCGGTCCGGAGGAAAGCGTGACGGGCACCGCGGTGATCCAGCCCTCGGCGAGCTCCACCGCGATGCCACCCGACTCGGCCTGCGTCAGCTTGGCGACCTGGTCCATGGCGCCCACCAGCCGGGCGCACTCGTCCTCGATGGCCACCCGGGGCCATCGCCCCGCGGAGGCCACCACCAGGCCGCTCGCGTCGAGCAGCAGGGCGGCCTGCGCGCTGCCCATCGAGCGGCAGGTCTCCACGGCGAGGCTCCAGCGGTCGCCGCCGAGTGGCGGAGCGGGCTCGTCGGCCGGCGGCGGGGCCGGCCTCCCCTCGCGCATCGGCGCCTGCGACTGCGCCCGCAGGATCCCGGCCGGCGCCAGGGCGGCGACGGGCGCCCGCCCCCCCAGCCTGTCGCGGGAGAAGCGCAGGTACGACCCTGGGGCCTCCGTCACACCCGCGGGCGGCGGCGCGGCGCCGAGCCGGGCCGCGCAGGCCCGGGCCCGTTGCAGGTCAGAGGAGCCGTCGAACTGGACCGGGCGCATGCGCGGCCTCCCTTCCCGTGAGCCGATGCATCAGGAGTTCCGACTCGGCGGCCAGGATCTCGAAACGACGCGCCTCGGGCGAGTCGGGGCCGGCCAGGAACGACACCGGAACCCCCTCCCGACTGGCCTTCACGAAGGCCTCGGCCCGCGGCAGGATGCTCTCCAGCACCCCGGGGAAGCCGGCCCAGACCTCGCCCAGGACGTCGAGGGCGTCGCTGCCGGCCTTGTCCACCAGGGTCGGCAGGATGCCGAGCAGCTTGAGGCGCGGGTTCTCGCGGGCCTGCACCTGCTCGACGACGCGCAGCACCTGGCCCAACGAGCGCAGCGCGAGGGGCTCGGTCTGGAAGGGCACGAGCGCGAAGTCGCTCACGGCCAGGGCCGCGCGGGTCACCAGGCCCAGGCCCGAGGGCGTGTCGAGCACCAGCGTCTCGTCGTCGCGCTCGAGCTGCGCCAGGGCGCCGTCCAGCACGCCCGGGGCGAAGAGGGCCTGCTCGAACTCGCAGGCGTCGCAGGCGTCGAGGGCCCCGCGGGGGAGCAGCCGCAGGCCCGGGAGCTGGGTCTCGAGCACAGCCGTCTCGGGTGTGGCTTCGCCCATCAACAGCTCGGCCAGCCCGCGCAGCTCGGCGTCGCCCTTGGCCAGCGAGAAGCCCAGCGAGCCCTGCGGGTCGAGGTCGCACAGCAGCACCTGCCGGCCGCGCGCGGCCAGCGCCACCGCCAGGTTCAGGGCCACGGTGGTCTTGCCCACGCCGCCCTTGGCGCTGGCCACGGCCACGCGCCGGGTGGCCCGCTCCGTCGCCGCGGGGCTCACGACTGCGGCACCACGTACTGGTCGAGCATCAGGTCGATGCCGCACTCGAGCGACTGGCACCAGTCGAGGAAGCGCGCCACCAGGGCCCGCCCGCGCAGCAGCGCGCCGTGCTGGGGCGCGATGGTCTCGACGTCCAGGGTCCGCACCATGGCCACCCAGGCCTTGAGCACGCGGCCCGACACCATGTAGCGGCGGTGGAAGCCCTCCATGTAGCGCAGGTGGGCGTCGAAGTCCGTCACCTCCCGGTAGTCCATGCCCAGGGAGGCCCCCAGGTCACCCGTGTAGAGGACCTTGGAGATCGGGTCGTAGAGCTGCAAGTTGCCCTCGGAGTGGAGGAAGTGGGCCGGCAGCGCCACCAGCTTGGCCCCGGCGAGGTCGAGCACCTTGCCGGCGTCGGGAATGCCCTTGAGGCGCTCGGCCACCAGGCTGTCGAGGCCGAAGTGGGGGATGAAGCGCAGCCACAGCTCGGAGGCCCAGGCGTCGGCGTCGGTGGTCATCAGCCAGCCGTTGACGGCGGCCACGATGTCCGGGTCCTGGTGCGACAGGAAGACCGTCTGCAGCTTGCCGCCGGCCAGCTGCGCCATGGTCTCGGCCAGGGCCCGGCTGTAGACCTTGTGCCCGCCCGGGTCGAGGATCAGGCCGGCCCCGGCGTGGATGACCAGGTGCTGGTTGGACTGGACCATCTGGCCGTGGCCGAAGTCCTCCAGCATGACGTTGCGGTGCGTGCCGTCGTCGTAGAGCGTGATCGAGGACATGGGATCTCCTAGAACAGCCGCTGGATCTCGGCCACGGCCTGCTTCATCTCGAGGAAGATCAGGCCCAGCTTGGCGTCCTGGGTGGCCAGCACCAGCAGGAGCGTGCCGGCCGCGGCGTTGGTCATGACCACGTAGCCGCGCTCGCCCCGGATCAGCACCTGCTCCATGGCCCCCCGCGCCAGCTCGCGCGCGGCGCGCCCTCCCAGGCTCAGCAGCGTGGCGCTCATGCCGGCCACGCGCACCTCCTCCACGTCCTGGGGCAGCACGCTGGCGATCACCAGGCCGTCCTCCGAGATGAGCGCCGCCGCCTCCAGCTCCGGCGTGCTCGATTGAAGGTGCTTCAGCGCCTTGTTGAGCGACTCGACTCGTGACATCGAAACCTCCTCGGGCGCGCCCGCGCGCCCGTCCCGCTAGCCCTCGGCCAGCTTGTTCTCGGCCACCCGGATGTTGACCTCCAGGGCCCGGTCGTCGGGGTTCTTGGCGCGGGCCTCGCGCCACAGCGCCAGGGCCCGCGCGTGCTCGCCCCGGCGGTAGCTGTCGAGGCCCTCCTCGAACAGCCGGTAGTAGGTCGCCATGGAGTCCTCGGCCTGCCCCACCCGCTCCCGGACGAGCGTCTCGAGGCGCTCGCGCACCTCCTGCTCGACCGCGGCGTGCTGCTCATGGATCAAGGTCTCCGCCAGGCCCCGGTTCGCCTGCGGCGGGATCGGCCGGCTGCGCTTGAACACGCTGCTGCCCTCGAGCATCACCAGGCTCAGCACGTGTGGAGCCGGGTACTCGACGGCCTCCGTCTGGATCTGGAACAGCCGCTCGCCGGCCCGCACGCCCGACAGACGTCCCAGGGGCCGTCCGCTCCCGGCCCCCCCCGCGGCCATCGCGCGCGGGGCGGCGGCGGCCTCGGCCCCCTGCAGGGAGTCGAAGCTGATGGGCTGGGCACGCACCACGAAGACGCCCTCCGCGAGATCGCACAGCCGTCCCAGCGCCTCGTCCGCGACGTCGAGCAGCCGTCCGGCCTTGAAGGCCAGCGAGACCGACAGGTCCGGCCCCTCGAAGTCGACCTGGCCGGTGAGCCCCTGCTGCTCGCAGAACTGCAGCACCTTCACGAACGGCAGGCGGCCGAGGTCGCCCCGGAACAGGGGCACGGTGGCCGGGCCGCGGCGCCGGAGCACCGCCCGCACGCGGGCCCTCAGGACCTCCGGCGCGGTGCCCTTGATGACGTAGTCCTCGGCGCCGCAGTCGAGGCCCGCCACCACGTCGCCCGCCTCGGCCATGGCCGTGAGGAAGACGAACGGGGTCGAGCGGGCGGGGTGCCGGCGGGTGTAGGCCTGCTTGAGCGACGGGCCGTCGAGCCCCGGCATGCGCACGTCGGAGACGATCAGGTCGGGCTCCTCGAGACCCGCGCGCTCGAGCGCCTGCTCGGCGTCGAGGAACGCCACCACGACGTGGCCGTCGGCCTCCAGGGCCGCGCGGGCCCGGTCCAGGTGCACCTGCTCGTCGTCGACGATGAGGATCACGCGCGCCTCCCCTCTGCGCCCGGGCGGTCGCGGCCGCAGGCCCGGCGCAGCAGGGCCGCGACCTCGGAATCCGCGAAGGGTGGCTCGAGCCAGGCTGCGATCCCTGGAGCCTCCGGGCCGACCGCCACCAGGCAGGGCCAGTCCCCCCCGGAGACGGGCAGGGCCTGCCGCAGGGCCGCGGCGTCCACGCGCCCGGAGTCGAAGAACAACAGGTCGGGCTGCTCCTGTGAGACGAGAGTCCCGGCCTCGCGCAAGCCGGCGGCCGCGAAGACCGCCACGTCGCGGCCGAGCAGCGAGGGGCGCAGGGCCGCCACGAGACCGCCGCCGGGATCGAGCACCACCGCCGCCAACGCTCCGTGGGCCGGAGCCAGCCCGCGCTCGGGCAGCTCGAGCCGCACCACGAAGCCGCCCCTGTCCAGGTTGCGGGCGGTCAACCGGCCCCCGTGCAGCCGCGCGAGCGCGCGGGCCACCGCGGGGCCCAGCCCGGCCGCGAAGACGCGCACCGGGAGGGACTCGCGGGTCAACTGCCGATCGGCATCGAAGAAGCTCTCCAGCTCGGAGTCCGGCAGGCCCGGTCCGTCGTCCCGGACCTCGATCCAGACCTCGCGACCGGCGCGGCCCCAGTCGACCTGCACCCGGCCGCCGCGCGACGAGGCGCGCACCGCCTGGGCGAGGAGCTGGCCGAGCGCGCGCGCGAGCGCCCGTTCGTCCGCGACGAGGCACGGGAGGGCCTCCCGGCCGGCGGCCAGCAGCTCGACCTCGCGCGCCGCGGCCAGCGGCTGCTGCTGGTCCACCGCGGCGGCCAGCAGGGGCTCCAGCCGCAGCCGGCTCGGACGCAGGGTCAGGCTGCCGGCGCGCAGCCGCTGCAGGTCGACCAGCGCCTCGACCAGCTGGAGGGCCGTGCCGCACGAGCGCTCCAGGTTGCGCGCCACGCGCTGAAGCTCCGCCGGTCCATCCATCCCGCGCAGCAGCTCGGCCTGGCTCGCGATGGCCGCCAGGGGCGACTTGAGGTCGTGGGCCACCAGGGCCACGAGCAGGCGCTCGGACCGCAAGGAGGCCTCGAGCCCGGGCGCCTCGAGACCGGAAGGCATGGAGTGAGCGGCGGTCACGTCCGGCTCCCGGCTGGAGCGGGACCGACGCTGGCCGCGAAGCGGCGCACGAAGTCCTCCTGCGCCCGGTTCTGGACGTAGCCGCGCCCCAGCGCGCGCAGCTCCGCGACGGCGACATCGGGTTCGCGGCCGAGCCACACCAGGACGGCTGCCAGCAGGGTGCCGGTGCGTCCCAGGCCCGCGTGGCAGTGCAGGGCCACGGTCCCGCGGGTCATGGTGCGCTCGATCTCCCGACAGAGGCCGGCCGTCGTGTGCAAGGCGGGGACGCCCATGTCCCGCACCGGGAAGTGGCGGGCCCGCAGCCCGAACGGGCGCAGCAGCGTGGCCGGCAGCGGCTCCTCCGTCAACGTCACCAGGTCGGTGACGCCCGCCAGCGCGATGGCCTCGAGGTCCGCCTCGACCGGGCCCAGCAGGCCCGGACGGCCCATGCCCGCCAGCCGGCCGGGCAGGACCCAGCGGAAGTGCGAGGGCAGGCTGACCGAAGGCGACGCGCTGGGCCAGCAGTTCCCCTGCGCCAGGAACCGTCGCGCGAGCTCGTCGGCCGGCGCCTCGAAGAAGGCGCTGGCCTCGGCCTCCGCCACCAGCCGGCCTGCGCAGATCAGGCCGGCCCGGTCGGCCACGCGACGCGCGAAGGCCAGGTCGTGGGTCACCACCACGGCAGCGCCGTGGCGCGCCTGCTCGCGCAGGCGGCCGGCCAGGGCCTCGACGCTGGCGGCGCTCTCGCCGCGGGTGGGCTCGTCGAGCAGGAGCGTGGACGCGCCGCCCGCGAAGGCCTGCTCCCAGCGTCTCGGGGCCCGCGCCTCGTCAGCCTGCAGGGGCAGACGCGAGGCCTGGGGCAGCCAGCACAGGTCGGCGGGCACCGACCCGCGGCGGAGCTCGAGGCCGCGATAGCGCCAGGACCCCGCGTAGCTCCAGCCGGGAGGCAGCGCGTGCCCCGAGAGCCCTCGCAGGAGCGCGCTTTTGCCCGTTCCGGCGGGGCCCAGGAGGACCGTCACCGCGCGCTCCGGCACGCGCCAGGACAGGCCCTCGTAGAGCAGGCCCAGCGGACCTTCGACACGCGCGTCTTCGAGCTCGAACAGGTGTCCCATCGCTGGCAGGGACGGCTGGCCGGCGGCGGCCGGGACGTGGCCGCCGCCGAGGCCGGCCTCAGGCCGCCGCCTCCACCGCGGGCAGGGCGGCCCGCGACTTGGCCAGCACCATCCCGAGGTTGGCCGAGGCCCGGCAGACCGTGACCAGCACCATGTCCTGGCGCCGCTTGCAGCGCTGGAACAGGTGGATCAGGTTGTCCGAGAGGACGATGATCTCCTGGAAGTAGTGGTGGCCGTCCTCGCTGACGCCCCGCGCGCGGCGGAACATCTTCTCGATCATGGCCACGTTCGGCCCCTGGTAGAGGTCACCCGTGGCGGCCGCCACCAGGTCGATGACCTCCTGCGGGTGGCTGTCGACCGTCTTGATCCCCAGCAGCATGCCGGTCTTGATGTCGACGAAACCCACGGCCACGCACTCGGGCACGGCCTTCTGGATCGTATTCAGTTCCTGATCGAGAGACATCCTGGCTCCTCCTCGTTCATGACGACGCTCAACACCCCGTGGGGGCCAGGCGGGCCTCGAGGGCCGCCGCCGCCGGCTTCATCTGGGCCCACACGCGCCCCAGCGAGGGGACCTCGCTGGCGGCCACCAACAACGCAGCCCGCCCCCCGGCGAGCAGCTTCGCGAAATGGTCGAGGCCGCCCACCACCAGGTGCGCCTCCTCGAACCCGGCGCCGGCGCCGGCCACCCGCGCCAGCAGCCCCTCGCGTCCCAGGAGGCGTTCCACGGCCCGGGCGGCCTCCGGAGTGACCGGCCGGCCCCCGCGCGCCACGGCCTCCCCGAGCCGCGCGCCCGTGGGCAGCTCCAGCAGGGCGCAGGCCTGCGCCCCTTCGATCTGGGAGAGGATCGTGCGGCACAGCGTGGCGAGCTCGCTCATGCCTCCTCCGTCTTTCCGCTGGCACCCGCGTGGAAGGCCTCGCGCCAGCGCGCGAAGGCCGAGCGGAACCGGGCCGGTCCGGCCTCGCCGAGGCGATCCGTGGCGAGCAGGGCCAGCCCTGCGCGACGGTCCCAGGCCAGGCCCACCGCGCAGCCGGGGCCGACGCACTCGAGGCTGCCGACGGCTCCATCGACGTCTCGCAGCAGCTCCGCCACGACCTCCGGCCAACCAGCCGCCGCCGGCTGCGCGCGCAGGGCGAGGGCCTCGCGCCCGTCCAGGTCCGCGAGCAGGGCCGTGACCGCCGCGGGCGCCTCGGCCAGGAGCTCGTTGAGGGCCCGCACGAGGCTCCCGGCCCGGGTGCCCAGGGCTCCCCCCGTCACGCCGGCCGGCGCCGGAGTGGCCTCGGCGCCCTCGCGGCGGCCCTCGTCCTGAAGGCGGCAGCCCTCCATCAGGAGCTCCTGCCACGAGGCCTGGACACTGCGTTCGGGCGGCGCCGAGGGCGGGTCCATCCTGAAGGCCCCGCCCTCCCAGGACAGCAGCTCGTACACGGCCTGGGGACCGGTCAGGGCGCCGCAGGTGGCGTGCACGATCTCGCCGGCCTCGAACCAGAGCGTGCCCTGCCGGGTCCCGCGCGCGATGCGCAGGGTCCCGTGCATGCGCGCCAGGGCGTACATCTGCACCAGGTCCGGGAGCATGGGCAGCGAGATGGCGCCCGAGAAGCCCGTCGGCCGATCGAGAGCGCGCTCGACGGCGTCGAGCAGGGCCTGGAAGGCGAAGGGCTTCTCCATGTACTGCACCGCGCGGGTGCGCTGCAGCTCCGTGCGCACGTGGCCGTTGCCGTGGGCGGTCACCAGGATCACCGGCAGGTCGGGGCTGGTCTCGCGCGCCGCGAGCAGCAGCTCGAGGCCGCTCATCTGCGGCATGCGCAGGTCGGTGATGAGCAGGTCGGGGGCCTGCTGGCGAACGTGGCGCAGGGCCTCGCGGGGGTCGCTGAGGCCCACGAACTCGAGATCGGGACGGGCCCGCTGCATCTGGCGGCTGGTGGTCCAGACCAGGTCCTCCTCGTCGTCCACCATCAACACGCGCGACGTCACCGGGAGGCCTCCGGCAGCACCAGGGAGAACAGCGCCCCTTCGCCGGGGCGCGAGGCCGCCAGCAGGTGGCCGCGGTTCTCGCGCACCAGGCGCTGGGCCAGGGCCAGCCCGAGGCCGGTGCCGTCGGGCTTGGTGGAGTAGAAGGGGTCGAACACGCGCGCCAGCTCGGCGTCCGGGATGCCCGGGCCCTGGTCGCGCACGTCGAAGCGCACCGAGCCGCGGGCGCCAGGGGCGGGGGCGGGCTCGGCTCGCACGTCGATGCGGACCCCCTGGGGCCGGCCGCAGGCTTCCAGGGCGTTCTCGACCAGCGCCAGGAGGCACTCGCGCACGTGTCCCGCGTCGGCCTCGACCCAGGGGTCGCCCTGGATCGTGACCTCCGGTCCGGGGCCCCGCCCGAGCCGGGGCCCGAGCGTGGCGAGGGCTGCGGCCACGATGTCGCGGGCGGCGTGGGGCTGGCGCACCGGCGGCTGCGGCTCGCCGAAGTCGAGGGCGGCCTTGACGAAGCGCTCGACGCGCGCCAGCAGCGGTCGGATGCGGGCGGCGATCTCGTGGCGCGGGTCCGCAGGCGCCAGCTCCGAAAGCAGCAGCTCCGTCAGGCCCTGGATTCCGGCCAGCGGGTTGCGGATCTCGTGGGCGAAGCCGGCCACCATCCGCCCGAGCGCGCTCAGGCGCTCCACGCGCCGCAGCTCCATCTCCATCTGGCGACGCTCGCCGAGGTCGCGGAAGATCAGGACCTGCGCCACCTCGGAGGGCTCCTCGGCACCCGTGCGCACGATCGTCAGGCCCACCTCCAGGGGCCGCCCGTCCGGCCGGCGGAGGGAGAGCTCGGTGCGACGCTCGCCGCCGGATCCGGCCCCCAGGGCCCCCAGGACCGCCTCGCCGAACAGCTCGACGGCGTCGCGCCCCAGGCACTGGCCGGACGAGAGGCCCAGCGTCTCCAAGGCCATGCGGTTGGCATAGGAGACGCGCCCCTCGCGGTCGACGGTGACGATCGAGGCCGTGACGCGGTCGAGGAGGGTCTCGAGCAGGGCCTCCCGCGAGGCCGGCCGGTCGAGGGGCAGCGAGGGCACGCTAGGCTCCCCGGCCCCCGAGCGCGGCGGCCTTGAACTCCTCGGCGGAAGCGGGCCGCGCGAGGAGGTAGCCCTGCAGCAGGTCGACGCCCAGCAGGCGCAACGCGAGCAGCTCGGCGTTGCTCTCGACCCCCTCGGCCACCACCCGCGACCCGAAGCGGTCCGCCAGGCGCACGAGCGAGTCGAGGATGGCCTGCCGGCGCGGGTCGTGCTGGCAGCCCTGCACGAGGTAGGCGTCGATCTTGAAGTAGTCGGGGTGGCACTCGAGGATGAGGCGGTAGTTCGACTGGCCCAGGCCGATGTCGTCGAGGGCCAGCGCCAGGCCTGCCCGCCGGAGCGACTCGATGGCCTTGAGGGCCCGTGGCCCGCCCCAGGCGGGCGCGTGCTCCACGATCTCCAGCACCAGGCGCCTGGGAGAGATGCCGGCCTCCTCGGCGAGGCGCAGCAGCAGCTCCGGGAACCCGGCGTCGCGCTCGAGGGTCGAGGCGTGCACGTTGAGCGACAGGCGTGGCTCGCCGGGCAGGCTGGCGGCAGCCTCGAGCACCGAGGCCACGCAAACGCGGTCGAAGGCGCATTCCTTGCCCTTGCGGCGCACGTACTCGAACAGCACTCCGGCGCGGGCCAGGTTCGTGCCCGCGGGGCCACGCGTGAGACACTCCAGGAAGTGCGGCGTACGACGTCCGTCCGCGACCTCGAAGACGGGCTGGAAGGCCGTCTGGAGCTGCCCGGGCTGGAACAGCCGCTCGAGCAGCGGCGCGCCGCCGCTCACGCCGGCTCCTGCACCAGGGCGAGCACCGCGTGGGCCAGGTCGGGCAGGGGCTGGGGCTTGCGGAGCATCAAGCTGACGCCGCGCTCGCGCGCCTCGCGCTCCAGGTCGATCGAGCCGTACGCGGTCAGCAGGATGGCCTTCGTCCAGGGGCAGTGCTCGCGGATGAAGCTCAGGATCTCGAGCCCCTCGGCCCCGTGCACGCCGGTCAGGCGCAGGTCGGCGATCACCACGGCGTAGGCGCTGTGGCTCAGCAGCGCCTCGGCCTCCTCCAGCTCCCGCGCGCAGTCCACGTCGAAGCCCCGCGAGCGGAAGTAGCGCTGCATGGCGAAGACGATGGCTTCCTCGTCGTCGACGATCAGGAGGCGTTGGGCCATGGGCGCGTCGTCCTCATCTCCGTTGTCTGGCCACCGGGGCAGTTCGCGCTCGCCAGGCCGGCAAGCTGCCGCCTGACGATTGCAAGAGCACTGCCAGGCGTAACTCGTGGAACCGAAACGCTCGAAAGGCCCGGCAGCCTCCGCCGTCCCGGAAACCGGACGGCGCTTGTGCGGAATGCCGGACGCCGAGCGGAGAGGACCGCCCCAGGGGGCCCGCATCCAGGGCGGCTCGGATCTTGCGTAGGGCTCGACGGGGAGGACCGACGAGATGACGAGCCGCGAACGCAGGCGCAAGGGAGACCTGGCCCCGGACCCGGAGATGTGGGCAGCGCTCGAGCAGGGGGCGGGGCTGCGCCGTGTGCTGGAGGATTTCTACGCGCACGTCTACGCCGACGAGCGCCTGGCGCCCTTCTTCCGCTTCACCACCCGGGAACGGGCGATCGACAAGCAGTTCGCCTTCCTGCGCGAGATCTTCACCGGGGAGGAGTGCTACTTCGGCGACCGGCCCTACAACGCCCACCACTGGATGGTGATCTCCGACGAGCTCTTCGACTACCGCGAGGAGCTGATGGAGCAGGCCCTCGGCCGGTACGGGCTTCCGGAGCCCCTCCGGCGACGGTTCCGCGCCGTGGACGAGGTCTTCCGCCGCCAGATCGTCAAGTCCGCTCCCAAGCCACGCAAGCTGCGCGGCGCCGACCTGCCGCTCGAGGGTCTCGGCGAGGTGGTGATCGCGATGGGGACCCTCTGCGACGGGTGCCAGGGCGAGATCGCGGCAGGGAGCCTGGCCCGCTACCACCTCCGCACCGGCCAGACCTACTGCGACGCCTGCGCCGCGACTCAGCCCGCGGCCCCAGCGGTGGACCCTTGAGCGCCGAGCCGGCCGTCCCCGGGCCAGCCCTGGTCGTGTACGGCGTGAGCCACGTCGACCTGCCCGTGCGTGACCTGCTGCGGGCGCGGCGGATCTACGCCGGCCTCCTGGGTTTCGAGGAGCGCGCGGGCGGGGAAGGCTGGCTCGACCTCGACGCCGGCGGCACCGTGCTGCTGCGGCTGGTCGAGGTCTCCCGGCCTGGCCACCGCCAGAGCCTGCGCGTGCAGGCGGCCACGGTCGAAGGCGCCCTCGAGGCGCTGGCGCACGCCGGCTGCGAGCGCCTGTACGCCCCGGCGCGCACTCCGCAGCAGGAGCTGGTCGGCTCGGTGCGCGACCCCGACGGCCACACGCTCACGGTGTGGCGCCCCCTGAGCGAGGACGAGTACGACTTCGTCCCCGAGCTGCCCAAGGCGCTGGCCTGGGACGCCGACGCGGAGGCGCTGCTCAAGTCGCTCCTGCGCGCGGTGCCGGCCCTCTTCAGGGCCCTGGCGCGTCGCAAGGTCGTGCGCGTGGCGGAGGAGCTGGCCGAGCGCAGCCGGCGGGTGACCCGGGAGGAGGTCGTGCGCGGCTTCATCCTGGCCAGCCCGCGCGTGACGCGCGGACGCAACCGGCTGCCGCTCCAGCAGCACGGTGTCGACGTGGAGCTCTACCAGGCCGACTGGGACGCCGACTGACGGCCCCCGGCCCGCGCCGCCCCCGGGCTCGTGGCATGATGACCGCTCATGTTGCTCGCAGCGCCCCCTGAGGCCAGCCGGAGGACCAGGCCGTGAGCCCCCGCCCCGACGTGCTGCTCTCCCACGGCTACGTGCTGGCCGAGGACGAGCACGAGCGCCAGGTCATGATGCCGTACGCGCCGCTCGGGCTGCTGTACGTCTCGGCCTGGCTCAAGTCGCGCGGCCTGCGGGTGGACGTGCACGACAGCACCTTCTCGAGCCTGGCCGAGCTGGAGGAGCGCCTCGTCCGCGAGCGCCCCCTGGTCCTGGGCCTCTACGGTAACCTGATCACGCGCCGGAACCTCCTGCGGCTGGTCGCGGCCGGGCGGGAGGCGGGCAGCTTCGTGGTCCTTGGCGGCCCCGAGCCGGCGCCCCACGCCGAGGAGTACCTCAGGCGCGGGGCCCACGTGGTGGTCGAGGGCGAGGGCGAGCTGACCCTGGAGGAGCTGGTCGGTCACCTGAAGGCGCACGGCCTGGACGGCGCCCCGCGCGTGGCCGGGACGATCACGCTGGGGCCCGACGGCCGGGCGCGGCGCGGCCCGGCCCGCGAGCAGATCGCGCCCCTCGACCGGCTGCCCTGGCCCGACCGCGAGGCCATCGACGTGCCGCGCTACCTGCAGACCTGGCGCCAGCAGCACGGTTTCGGCTCGCTGTCGCTCATCACGGCCCGCGGCTGCCCCTACACCTGCGCCTGGTGCAGCCACGCCGTCTTCGGCCTGACGCACCGCCGGCGCGCGGTGAAGGACGTGGCCGACGAGGTGGCCCACCTGCTCGAGCGCTGGGGCCCCGACCGGCTCTGGTACGCCGACGACGTCTTCACCATCCACACCGGCTGGTCGCTCGAGTACGCGGCCGAGCTGCGTCGGCGGGGCCTGCGCGTCCCCTTCGAGTGCATCAGCCGGGCCGACCGCCTGGACGAGCGCCTGGCCGACGCGCTGGCCGAGATGGGCTGCCGGCGGCTCTGGATCGGGGCCGAGAGCGGCTCGCAGCGCATCCTCGACGCCATGCAGCGCCGCACCAGCGCCGAGGACGTGCGCCGCAAGACCGCCCTGCTGCAGTCGCGCGGCATCCAGGTCGGGCAGTTCATCATGCTGGGCTACGAGGGCGAGGACGAGTCCGACCTGCGGGCCACGGCCGAGCACCTGAAGGCGGCGCGGCCCGACATCTACCTCACCACGGTGTCCTACCCGATCAAGGGGACCGTGTACCACGACCGCCTGGGCCAGCGCGTCGCCAGCGAGCTGCCCTGGGAGCAGCGCACCGACCGGCAGCTGGGCGTGGCGGGCCGGCGCTCGCGGGCCTACTACGCCCACGCCACGCGCTGGCTGGTGAACGACGTGGCCCTCGACCGGCTGCGACGCGACGGCGCGGGCAGCCTGCCGCGGCGCCTGCGGCACTGGGCGGCCGCGCAGTACGGGCGCCTGGGGATGTGGCTGACGCGCGGCCGGTCCGAGCGGCCGGGGCCCGCCGCGGGCCGCGGCTGGAGCGACGGGGAGGGCGCGGCCCGGCGCTCCTCGGAGCGCGCGTGAGGCTGCTGCTCTACAACCCGCGCTCGTCGGCCGACCGCAAGCCGGTGCTGCCGATGTCGCTGCTGGCCCTGGGAGCGGTGCTCGAGGGCCGGCGCGACTACGCCATCGTGGACGGCAACCTCGACGCCGACCCGCTGCGCGCGCTCGACGGGCTGATCGACGCCGACGGCTCGGGCACGGTGCTGGGCGTGACGGTCATGCCGGGCCCGCAGCTGGCCGAGGCCGCGCCGCTCTGTCGCGAGCTGAAGCGCCGCAGGCCGGGGCTGACGGTGGTGTGGGGCGGCTACTTCCCGAGCCAGCACTGGGACGTGTGCCTCAAGTCGGGCCACGTCGACTACGTGCTGCGCGGCCACGCCGAGCTGTCCTTCGCCGCGCTGCTGGACGCGCTCGAGGGTGGCGCCGTGGAGCCCCACGCCCTGCCGGGGCTGGCCTGGAACGGCCCGGGCGGCCCGCAGTCGAACGGCGTGGCGCCCGTTCCCCGGCCGGCCGAGCTGCCCGACTGGAACCTCGAGCGCCTGCCGGTCGAGCGCTACCTGCGCCGCACGTTCCTGGGGCAGCGCACGCTGGGCTACCACTCGTCCTACGGCTGCCCGTTCCTGTGCAACTTCTGTGCGGTCGTCAACCTGGTCGGCGGGCGCTGGCTGGCCCAGCCGGCCGAGCGCGTGGCCCGCAACCTGGTCGAGTACCGGCGCCGCTGGGGGATGGACGCCGTCGAGCTCAACGACAACAACTTCTTCGTGGACCAGGCCCGCGTGGCCGAGTTCTCGCAGCGCATGCTGGGGCAGGGGATCGCCTGGTGGGGCGAAGGGCGCGTCGACACGCTGCTGCGCTTCTCCGACGACACCTGGCGCCTGATGGCGCAGTCCGGGCTGCGCATGGTCTACCTGGGGGCCGAGTCGGGCTCCCAGGAGACCCTCGACCGCATGGACAAGGGTGGCACGCTGCGTCCCGAGGACACGCTCGCCCTCGTGGAGCTGATGGGGCGCCACGGCGTCGTGCCCGAGCTGTCCTTCGTGCTCGGCAACCCGCCCGACCCCGAGGGCGACACGGCCCGCACGCTCGACTTCGTGAAGCGCGCCAAGCGCCGCAACCCCGCCGCGGAGGTGGTGCTCTACCTGTACTCGCCCGTGCCCCTCGAGGGCAGCCTGCTGAGCGAGGCGCGCCAGAGCGGCTTCGCCTTCCCCGAGACGCTCGACGAGTGGCTGAGCCCGCGCTGGCAGGACTTCACCCAGCGCCGCAGCGCGGGGCTGCCCTGGCTGGGCCGCAGCCTGCACCACCAGGTGCGCGACTTCGAGCGCGTGCTGAACGCGTACTACCCGAGCTCGACCCTGACCCACCTCGGCCCGGCCACGCGCGGCCTGCTGCGGCTGGCCGCGGCCTGGCGCTGGCGCACGGGCCTTTACGGCTGGTCCTACGAGCTCTCGCTCCTGCACCGCCTGGTACGCTACCGCCGACCGGAAGCCAGCGGGTTCTGACGGCTACTGGCCCGTCTTGGTCCAGTCCACGAGCCCCGGTCGCGTGGCCGGCTGGCACTTCGGGCAGAAGTAGGCGTCGGAGCTGTTCACGCCGGCGGCGCGGATCCTGGTGCCGCAGCGCGGGCAGGCGTCGCGCAGGCGCACCTTGAGGAAGTCGCGCTGCTTGACCTCGAGCGGTCCCCGCCGGGCGGCGACCTCGTCGGCCGCGCCGCGCAGCACGCCCACGATGGCGTCGTGCAGCCGCAGGGCGTCGTCGTGGGTCAGGCTGCGGCACCAGGTCTTGGGGTGCAGGCCGGCCTCGAACAGGATCTCGTCGGCGTAGGCGTTGCCGATGCTGTCCAGCACGCGCTTGTCCATCAGGAAGGCCCGCACCTGGTCGCGGCGGTGCTTGAGCAGGCTCACGAAACGCTCGCGGGTGAACTCCGGCCCCAGCACGTCGAGGCCCGTCTGGGGGAAGGCCGGCACGGCCGCCCAGTCGCCGCCGGCCACCAGGTAGGCCTTGCCCATCGACTTGTCGTCGATGTAGCGCAGCTCGACCTCGCCGAAGTCGAGCGCGAAGCCGAGGGCCCGCTCGTCCATCTCGCCCGGCGTGGCCAGCCGGAAGCGGCCGGCCAGCATGGGGTTGACCAGCAGGTCGAGGCCCTCGAAGCGCAGGACCACGAAGTGCGACTTGCGCAGCACCCCGGTCAGCCGCCGGCCCAGCAGCAGCGAGAGGTTGCCGCGCACCAGGCAGCGCAGGATCACCGGCTCGCGCAGGCGCTCGGCCTGGACGGTGCGCTCCAGCAGGCGCTCGCGCAGCCGCGTGACGATGTAGAGCAGGTCGGGCAGCTCGGGCACGCTCCCTCCTGCGCCCGCTACGGGGCGGCCACGGCCTCCGGGGGCGGCAGCGGGCAGGCTTCGAGGACCAGGTCCAGGCTGCCGTCGGCAGCCACGTCGATCACGCTCAGCGAGCAGTTCTGCACCTGCGGCGGGAAGCGCTCCCAGGCCGGGCGCCCGCGCAGGCGGCCGTTGACCGAGGCGATGACCTCGCTGTGCGAGACCGCCACCATCAGGCCGGGGCCGTAGGCCCGGCGCTGCTCGCGCAGCACGCCCAGCACGCGCTCCGCCGTGTCGTCGAGCGACTCGCCGCCCTCGGGGCGCGGGTCGCGGGCGGCCTTCCACTCCGACCAGCGCGCCTGGATGTCGAGCTCGCGGCCCGCCGCGTCGCGGCCCAGGTCCATCGGGCGCAGGCGCGGCTCGACCGTCACCAGCGGCAGGGTCAGCCCCTCGCGCAGGGCCTCCGCGGTCTGCTGCGTGCGGTGCAGGGGCGAGGCCAGCACGCGCGCCGGCGCCACCACCCGCAGCAGGCGCGACAGCCGGCGGGCGTTGGTCCAGCCCGTGTCGGTCAGCCGGTCGAGCTGCTCCTCCGGCAGGGCGGGCGGGGGCTGCAGGTTGGAGTAGGCCTGGGCGTGCCGCACCAGCACCACGCGCAGGGCCCCCTCGGGCGCGGGCCCGGGACCGAGGAGCCCGGTGACCGCGGAAAGGAGCAGGAGGCCGGCCTGGAACAGCATGGCCGCGATTCTAGGGCAAGAGCCTCAGTCCAGGCAGCCCTCGATGGCCAGGCGCTCGGG
>JBDIBD010000005.1:0-34363 GCA_039812725.1 Vicinamibacteria bacterium
GCGTCAACGGCCAGGCCGGGCGGCTGTTCGGCTGGACGCGCGCGGAGCTGCTGGGGCAGCCGGTCGAGGTGCTGGTCCCCGAGGCGCGGCGCGCGGCCCACGCCCGCCACCGGGAGGGCTTCGCCCAGGAGCCCGCCAGCCGCCCCATGGCCGGCAGCGGGGCGCTGGTCGGCCGGCATCGCGACGGCCGCTCCATCCCGCTCGAGATCGGCCTGACCTCCATCGAGACCTCCGAGGGCCCCTGGGTCATGGCCATCGCCCACGACCTGAGCGCGCGCCAGGAGCAGCTCGAGCGCATCCGCCTGCTCGGCACCGCCCTCGAGGCCGCCGCCAGCGCGGTGGCCATCTCCGACCCGCAGGGGCGCTGCCTGTGGGTCAACCCGGCCTTCACGGCGCTGACGGGCTACGAGCCCGAGGAGATCGTCGGACGGCCGCTCTCCCTGCTGAAGTCGGGCGTGCACGACGCGGCCTTCTACGCCGAGCTGTGGGCCACCATCGAGGCCGGCCAGGCCTGGCACGGCCAGATCGTCAACCGCCACCGCCTGGGCCACACCTACACCGAGGAGCAGACCATCGCCCCCGTGCGCGACGAGGCCGGGCGCATCACCCACTACGTGGCCATCAAGCAGGACGTCACGGGGCGCCTGCGCATGCAGGCCGACCTGCTGGCCGCCAACCGCAAGCTGACCCAGCAGGTGGAGCAGATCGAGGCCCTGCGCGAGCGCCTGCACGAGCAGGCCGTGCGCGACCCGCTGACGGGCCTCTACAACCGGCGCTTCCTGACCGAGACGCTCGAGCGCGAGCTGGCCCGGGCCCGCCGCCAGCAGGCCCCGCTGGCCGTGGTGCTGCTGGACGCCGACCACTTCAAGCAGGTCAACGACACCAGCGGCCACCGCGCCGGCGACCAGCTGCTGCGGGCCCTGGCGGCGCTGCTGCTCGAGCAGACCCGCCGCGAGGACCTGGTCTGCCGCTACGGCGGCGAGGAGTTCGTGGTGCTGATGCCGGGGGCCGCGCTCGAGTCGGCCCTGGCGCGGGCCGAGGGCTGGCGGGCGGCGGTCGAGGACCTGCGCCTGGTCTACGAGGGGCGCCCGGTGCAGGTGACCATCTCGGCGGGTGTCGCCACCTACCCGCAGGACGGCGGCGACGAGGACTCGCTGCTGCGCGCGGCCGACGAGGCGCTCTACCGCTCCAAGGCCGCTGGCCGCAACCGGGTCAGCGCCCACGCGGCCGGCTGAGCGGGGCCGAGGCTAGAGCCGGCCGCGCACCAGGTAGTAGGTCACGGCCGAGACCAGCGCCGAGAGCGGGATGGTCAGCACCCAGGCCCACACGATGCGGCCCGCCACCCCCCAGCGCACGGCCGAGAGGCGCTTGGTGGCGCCCACGCCCACGATCGCGCCGGTGATGGTGTGCGTGGTCGAGACCGGGATGCCGCCCAGCGTGGCCACGAACAGCGTGATGGCCCCCGAGGTCTCGGCGCAGAAGCCCCCGAAGGGCTGCAGCTTGGTGATCTTCTGGCCCATGGTCTTGACGATCCGCCAGCCGCCGAACATGGTGCCGAAGGCGATGGCCGCGTGGCAGATCAGCACCACCCACAGCGGGATGTCGGAGTCCTTGGGGAGGTGGCCGGTGGCGATCAGCAGGCCCACGATGATGCCCATGGTCTTCTGGGCGTCGTTGCCGCCGTGCCCCAGGCTGTAGAGCGCGGCCGAGAGCAGCTGCAGCCGGCGGAAGAGCTTGTCGAGCTTGAAGGGCGACCAGCGCCGGAAGATCCAGGTCACCGAGATCATCAGCACCAGGCCGAGGGCGGCGCCCATGGCCGGCGCCAGCACGATGAAGATCAGCGTCTTGGTCCAGCCGTCGAGCAGGATGGCGCCCAGGCCGGCCTTGGCCACGGCCGCCCCCGCGTAGCCGCCGATCAGGGCGTGCGAGGACGAGACCGGCATGCCGAAGTACCAGGTGAACAGGTTCCAGAAGATGGCGCCCACCAGCCCGGCGAAGACCACGTCGTGGGTCACCACCGACAGGTCGATCATGCCCTTGCCGATGGTCTTGGCCACGTGCGTGCCCAGCACGAAGGCCGCCACGAAGTTGAAGAAGGCCGCCCAGATGACCGCGACCTGCGGCGAGAGCACGCGGGTCGAGACCACCGTGGCGATGGAGTTGGCGGCGTCGTGGAAGCCGTTCAGGAAGTCGAAGACCAGCGCGAGCCCGATGATGAAGACGACCAGCGACAGATCGTGCGACACGGGCGGCCCCTAGGCGTTCTTGATGACGACGTTGCCGAGGATGTGCGTGAAGTCCTTGCACTCGTCGCAGGCGTTCTCGAGCCCGTCGTAGATTTCCTTCCACTTCAGGATCGAGACGGCCTTGGCGTCGTCGTGCTTGAAGAGGTCGGCGATGACCGTGTAGTAGAGCTCGTCGGCCTGGTTCTCCAGCTCGGAGACGTGCACGATGCCGGTCTGGATCTCCTTCTGGTTGCCCAGGTCCCACATCAGGGCCGTGAGCTTGCCGAGCTGGTCCACCAGCCTGACCAGGATGGCCGCGAACTGCTGCAGGGCCTCGGGCGACTCGGACAGCTCGAACAACACCAGGTTCTGGCCGACCATCTCGAGGTAGTCCAGGATGTCGTCCAGGTCCTTGGCCAGCGAGCGGATGTCCTCGCGGTCGAGGGGCGTGATGAAGGTCTTGTTGAGGGCCTCGAAGATCAGGCGCGTGATCTCGTCGCCCTCGCGCTCGATGGCCTTCAGCTCCACCAGCTTGACGCGGCGCTCCTCGAGGCTGCTGCTGCGGGCGATGGCGGCGAAGACCTCGGCCGCGTGGCGCAGGTTGGTGACGTCGCGCTCCAGCAGCTCGTGGAAGCGCTCCTCGCGCGGCATGAGCATCCTCAGCAGGTTGTCCAGGCGCATGGTTCCCTCGCGGGCGGGTTGGGCCGAAGGGCGCGGCGTCCCTCGGGCGCGGCGCGGAATGGGCGTTGGCATGACGACGGCGTGACGGAGCGGATGCTAGCACGCCGGTCGGGGCCCGGCCAGCCGGGCGGGCTCAGGCCGGGGGGGCCGCGGACGGGCGGGCCGGCAGGCTGACCGTGAAGGTCGAGCCCTCCCCCACCCGGCTCTCGACCCGCACCGACGCGCCCATGCCGTCGGCCAGGTGGCGCACGATGGCCAGGCCCAGGCCCGTCCCCCCCAGCTCCCGGCTGCGGGCCGTGTCGACCCGGTAGAAGCGCTCGAACAGCCGCGGCAGGTGCTCGGGGGCGATGCCCGGTCCGTCGTCGCAGACCTGGATCAGGGCCCCGCCTTCCGGCCCGGGCCCGGTGACGACGCGCACGTGGCCGCCGGCGGGCGTGTACTTGAGGGCGTTGTCCACCAGGTTGCCCACGATGCGGAGCAGCCGTTCGGGGTCGCTCGACACCGTCGGGGCGCCGCGCTCCTCGTGGGTCAGGCTCGTGCCGCGGCGCTCGGCCTGGGGCCCGAACGAGGCCAGCGCGTCCTCGGCCACCTCCGCGGGCCGGACCGGCTCCCAGCGCGGGGGCCGCTCGCCGCTCTCCAGCCGCGACAGCTCGAGCAGGTCCTCCACCAGCGCGGCCATGCGGTCGGAGTGCGTCCGGATCTTGCCCAGGAAGCGCCGGGCCGTCTCCGGCGTCTCGAGGGCCCCGTCCTCGAGCGCCTCGACGAAGCCCCGCACGGAGGTCAGCGGCGTGCGCAGCTCGTGGGAGGCGTTAGCCACGAAGTCGCGCCGCACGCGCTCCAGGCGGCGGCGCTCGGTGACGTCGTGGAAGGTCAGCAGGGCCCCGGGCGGTGCGCCTTCCGTCCCCGGGAAGGGGACGCCGGTGACGGACCAGGTGCGCTTCAGGTGCGGGGTCTCGATCTCGGCCGTGCGGCGCTGGCGCGTCTCGAGCACCGCCTGCACCAGCTCGCCCACCTCGCGCTGGCGCAGGGCCTCGACGTAGTGGCGGCCCAGCGGGTCGGCCAGGCCGAAGGCCGCGCGCAGCCGTTCGTTGGCCGTCAGCACCAGCCCGCGGTGGTCGACGGCCAGCAGCCCCTCCTCCATGGCGGCCAGGAGGGCCTCGCCGCGGGCCTGGTCGCGGGCGGAGTCGGCCAGGCGCGCCTGCAGCTGCTCGGCCGACTGGTTGAGGATGCGGGCCAGCTCGCCCAGCTCGTCCTGGCGCTCGACCCGGATGCGGGCCGAGACGTCGCCGGCGCCGAAGCGCCGGGCGGTGTCCATGATGCGCCCCAGGGGGCCGGCCAGCGAGCCGGACAGCGGCACGGCCAGCAGCACCGTGACCAGCAGGGCCAGCCCGAGGGCCAGGCCCACGCTGCGCCTCAACGACGCGGTCGCGGCCTGGATCTCGGTCTGCGGCCAGGCCACGCGGGCCGCCCCCACGATGCGGCCGTCCACTTCGATCGGCACGGCGGCGTAGAGCAGATCCTCGCCTAGCGTGTCGGAGTGGCGCCCGACGGCCCGCACCTGGCCGGCCAGCGCCGCCCGCACCTCGGGCCGGCCGCCGTGGTTCTCGAGGGCCGCCAGGGAGGGGCCCGAGAGGGACGAGTCGGCCACCACGCGCCCGTCGGGGGCCACGATCGTCACCCGCGCCCGGACCTCGCGCGCGGCCGCGTCCACCAGCCGGTCCAGCTCGTCCGGGCCGGCCCCGGCCGCCAGCGGCCGGGCCACGACCCGCGCCATCAGGCGGGCCTCCGCCAGCAGCGTGTCGCTGGCTTGCCCCACCAGGGCGCGCTGCAGGGCCGGGCCGACCAGCACCAGCACCGCCAGCAGCGCCACGGCCGAGGCCGACACCGCCGTCACCACGATGCGCGTGCGCAGGCTTCTCATCTCTCGGGCTCTCCTGGCCACCGATCATGGCGCAGCCGTGTGACGACGCCAAGGCGGCGGGCTCGTATGGGTGGGTTCGGCAACTTCTCCCATCGGTCGGGCAGGGTGCCTGACCGGTCCCGGCCCGGGCCTCACAACGTGTTGACCAGCCTCGGCAGGCTCGCGGCACGGGGCTTGCTCGTAGAAGCGCCAGAGGAAGGACCATGAGCCACGTTGCCGCCGCCTACGTCGTCAAGTGCCCCCACTGCGAGGCGCCGCTCGACTGCCGGGACGCCGACTGGTGCACATGTCTGGCCTCGGCACGGTCACTGGTGTGCCCGAGCTGCCGGCGCTGCGCCTGCGCGGCCCCCGCCGACTACAAGCAGGCCTTCTGGCGCGGAGCCCCTGCCTCGCTTCGCGAGCGCCACAAGCACGAGCACTCGCTGGCCACGGCGTGGGCCAACCCCGAGCCTCACAAGGCCCCGCGCCCCCTGGTGCTGCTGCTCGATGACGAGCCGGACATCCGGCGCGTCGCCACCCGGCTCATCACGGCCCTGGGCTACGGCGTGGTGGTCGGCCGCAGCGGAAACGAGGGCTTCGATCTGGCTCGGCGCTACCGGCCGGATCTCGTGCTGGCGGACGCGCTCATGCCCGGGCTCGACGGGCGGGAGCTGGCGCTCCGCATCAAGCAGGACTCCGCGCTCGCGGCCACGCCGGTCGTCGTCATGACCTCGGTCTACACCGCGGCCAAGTACCGGAATCAGGCCTTCAACGCCTACCGCGTGGACGACTACCTGGCCAAGCCCCTCGAGCTGTCGGCGCTCCAGGCGGTGCTCGAGCGCCGCCTTGGTCCCAGTCCCGCGAGCTGACGGCCATGGCCACGCTCGGGGCGGCCAGCCCACCGCCCAGCGCCCGGCGTCCCCGTCGGATGTCGGTCGCGCTGATGCCCTGGATGGCCGCGGCAGCGACCATGTGGATCTCCTGGCGCCACCGCGACCCCGGGTGGATCCTGGGAGGCGGCCTGCTCCTGATCGCCTCGTCGACGGCGGCGACCTGGGCGCTGCTGCGCACGCGGCGCCAGGCGTTGACGCTGGCCGAGCGGATGACGCGGGCCGCGCGAGCCAGCGAGGCGCACGTGCGGGCCCTGTTGTCCGCGGTCGCCGACGGAGTCCTGGCGCTCGACGCCGAAGGGCGGGTGCGCTCCCTCAGCCTGGCAGCCGAGGGCATTCTCGGCTGTGAGGCCGAGTCGGTCCTGGGCCGCCCGGTGGCCGAGCTGCTCCCGGCGCTGGCAACCCTCGAACCCGGCCGGCTCGAGACGGTCGTGCGAAGCCCACGCGCGGGCGAGGTGCCGGTCGAGGTAGCCGTCACGGACATGCACGACGGGCTGCGGCGAGGCTTCGTCGTGGCGGTGCACGACATCTCCGCCCGCCAGCGCCGGGAGCGGGAGCGGTCCGCCCAGCATGCCGTCACGCGGATTCTGGCCGAGAGCATCGGGCCCGACGACGCGCTCCCTCGTGTGCTCGAGGTGCTCGGCACCTCGCTCGGCTTCGAGTTCGCGGCAGCCTGGTTGGTGGACCGCCGGGCGGGGCTGCTGCGGCCGGCCACCTGGTGGGTGGCCCTGCCGGGGACCTGCGGGCGGCTCGTGGCCGAGACGCGCGCCCTGGTGCTGCCCCCGGGTCGTGGCCTGCCCGGACGGGTCTGGGAGCAGGCGCGGACGTGCTGGGTCTCGGACCTCGAGGCTGGCGAAGGCCTCGTGCGCGGCGGGGCGGCCCTGGCCAGCGGCCTGCGACGCGCCGAGGCCAGCCCGATCGCGCTGGGGAGCGAGGTGCTGGGCGTGCTGGAGCTCTTCGGGCACCTGAGGGTCGCTCCGAATGGCCATCAGGCCGAGCTGCTCGAAGGCATCGGTTCGCAACTGGCGCAGTTCCTCGAGCGAGCCGCCGCCGACCGCTCCCGGCGGGCGTCGGACGAGCGTGCTCGCTCCGTGGTCGACAGCATGCTCGAGGGGCTGCTGGTGAGCGATGCCGCGGGACGCATCGAGGAGGTGAACCCGGCCGCCGAGGGGACCTTCGGCTACGGGTCCTGGGAGCTGCTGGGGCAGCCCGTGTCCATGCTCTTCGAGCACGACCTGGCGCGCGACCCGGCGCGCTTCGCGCGCGAAGCCTGGCTACCCACCCTGGGCGGTGTGCGCGAGTGGCGGGCGCGCGGGAAGGGTGGCGCGGCGTTTCCGGTCAGCGTGGCGCTGGTCGAGTTCCACACGGCCGACGGGCGCAGGCTGCTGGCGGCCCACGTGCGGGACCTGCGCGAGGAGCGTCAGGCGGAACGCACCAAGAAGGAGTTCGTGGCCACGGTCAGCCACGAGCTGCGCACGCCACTCACGTCCATCCGGGGAGCGCTGGCGCTGCTGGCCTCCGGGGCCCTGGGCGACCTTCCGGACGAGGCCCACGACGTCGTCCAGATCGCCGAGCGCAACACGCTCCGGCTGGCGACGCTGATCAACGACATCCTGGACCTCGAACGGCTCGAGGCCGGTCAGATGGAGTTGCGCGTCGAGCCTGTCTTGGTGCGGGAAGCGGTCGAGCGGGCGGTCGAGTCGGTGGCCA
Source organism: Vicinamibacteria bacterium (assembly GCA_039812725.1). GTDB lineage: Bacteria > Acidobacteriota > Vicinamibacteria > Fen-336 > Fen-336 > JBDIBD01. Next base: position 7,407 of record JBDIBD010000005.1, read on the forward strand.
CGCTGGCTTCAGCCGCCGGGGTGCTGATCGAGGCCGAGGCGTCGGCCTGCCGCGTGCTCGCCGCCCCCGAGCGGCTGGAGCAGGTGCTGGTCAACCTCCTGGGCAACGCCGTCAAGTTCTCCCCTCCGGGGTCGACGGTGCGGGTGTCGTGTCGGGCCATGGGCTCCCAAGCCGAGGTGCACGTGACGGACAGCGGCCGGGGGATTCCCGCCGAGGCCCTTCCGCGGCTGTTCGAGCGCTTCTGGCAGGTGGAGGCCTGCGACGCGAGAGAGAAGGGCGGGTCGGGCCTCGGCCTCGCGATCTGCCGCGCCATCGTGGCCCGTCACGGCGGCCAGATCGGCGTGGAGAGCGCGGTGGGAAGGGGCAGCGACTTCTGGTTCCGGCTGCCGCAGGCGCCGGCTCTGGGGCGTGGCGATGGACTGCTGCAGGCCCTCGCGGAAGGGGCTGACGCAGGACCCGACGTGCTGCTCGTGGAGCCGGACCCCGAGCTGTCTTCCGTCGTCGTCCGCCAGCTCCTCCAGGCTGGCCTGCCGGTGCGGCCCGTGCCTGACGCGGGAGCCGGGCAGGCGGCCTGCGAGCGCCAGGTCCCGGCGGTGGTGGTCCTGGACCCCGGCCTCCAAGGCGCCAGCGCCCTGGTCCACTGGCTCTTGGAGCACGAGCCGGGCGTCCGGCTCGTGCTCTACACGAGCCAGGACGGCATCGCCGCCGCCGCCCTGGGACTCGACCCGGGTACACCTGTGCTGACCCGCTCGAGGGAGCGCGGCGACGATCTGGCGACGGTGGTACGGAGGCTTCATGGCGAGGCCCTGGCCCGCCCTGAGAGGAGAGACCCATGCTCAAGATCCTGATTGTGGACGACGAGGCCGACATCCGGCGTATCGCGCGCCTGGGACTGGCCCGCCTCGGAGGCTGCGAAGTGCTGGAGGCCTGCAACGGGCGCGAGGCCCTGGACCTGGCACGCACGGGGCTCCCCGACGTGATCCTGCTGGACGTCATGATGCCCGGGCAGGACGGACCCGCGACTCTCGAGGCCCTGCAGGCCGACGCCACGACGGCACCCATCCCCGTGGTCTTCCTGACGGCCAAGGCCATGCCCGGCGAGGTGGCCCGCTTGGAGGCATTGGGGGCCGCCGGCGTCCTCACCAAGCCCTTCGACCCTCGCACCCTGGCCGACCAGGTGCGAGCCCGGATGGCGGCGTGAGCACCGGATGGGACGCGGCCTGGGCCGAGCTGCGGGCCGAGTACCTGGCCGAGGCCCCTGAACGCCTGGCGCGCGGGCGGGCCGCCCTGGGACGCCTTCGCGCGGGGGAGCGCGCCGCGGCCGACGAGTTGCGGCGCGTGTTCCACGGCTTCGCCGGCTCGGGGCGGACCTATGGCTTCGATCGTGTCACCGAGCTGGGCCTGGCCGGCGAGGGGTTGGCCGACAGCTGGCCCGGAGAAGGCGAAGATTCGGAGGCCTGCGCCAGGGCTCGGGACCTGCTCGTGCGGCTGGAGGGCGAGCTGGCCAGCGACCGGCACCCGCCCACCGTCGCACAACCCGGTCCCTCCGTGGACCGCGCGCTTCGGACAGGCGCACTCGAGGTGCTCGTCATCGAGGACGAGGCCGCGACCCTCGAGGCCCTGACGGACGCGCTCCGGCGCGAGGGCTACGGGGTGCGGCAGGCTCGCACGCTCGAGGCGGCCCGGACGCTGATCGGCTCCTGCCGGCCAGGTGCGGTCGTGGCCGACGTCGTCCTACCCGACGGTGAGGTCTATGGGCTGGTGGAGCGCCTGCGGGCGGAGCCCGGCGGCGAGGACCTGCCCGTCCTGCTCCAGAGCGTCCGGGGCTCGCTGGTGGATCGTGTCGAGGCGATCCGCTGTGGGGCGGACGCCTTCTTCCCGAAGCCTGTCGCCGTCGACGCCGTCGTGCGGCGACTCCAGCTCCTCAGCTCGGCCGAGGTCGAGCCGGCGCGCATCCTGTCCGTCGAGGACGACACGTCGCAGGCAGCCGTGCTGGGCAGCGTGCTGGAGGCCGCCGGGTACTCCTTTCGCACCTGCTCGGGGCCGGAGGGCCTCGAGGCAGCGTTGCACGACTTCCGGCCCGACCTCCTGCTGATGGACGCGGTGCTGCCGGGCGCCACGGGCTACGACCTCGTGCAGGCCTTGAGGCAGGACGAGCGGCACGCCCTCCTGCCGATCGTGTTCCTCACGGCTCAAGGCCGTCCGCGGGACCGCCTGGCCTCCAGCCGCGCCGGCGCAACGGATCATCTGGTCAAGCCCGTCGTGCCGGCCGTGCTCCTGACGACCGTGGCCGCCCGGCTCGAGCAGGCGCGGCTGCTGCGGAGCCTGCTCGAGCGCGACGGCCTCACGGGCCTGTTGACTCACGGCGCCCTCTTCGAGCGCGTGGCGGCAGTGGCATCCGAAGCTCGTCGCCGGGGCGAGCCGGCCGCCTGGATCATGATCGACGTGGACCACTTCAAGCGGGTCAACGACCTTCACGGCCACGCCGCCGGCGACCGCGTCCTGCGGGCGCTCGGCGCGCTTCTGCGCCGCCGGCTGCGCCAGTCCGACGTCCTCGGGCGGTACGGGGGCGAGGAGTTCGCGGTGGTGCTACGGGGCATCGGCGCAGACGACGGGCGCCGTCTGGCTGAGCGGTTGCGCGAAGAGTTCGCCGCGCTCCGTCACGAGGCTCCCGACGGCTCGCCGCTCCGCGTGACCTTCAGCGCCGGGGTGGCCGAGCTCAGGCCCGGCGACGAAGCCAAGGACTGGTCGCGGCGAGCCGACGCGTGCCTCTACGCCGCGAAGGGGACGGGGCGCAACCGCGTCGTGGCCGAGGCCCGCGGACGGACCCCGGTGGCTCGCGAGGTCGACTCGTCCTCGCAGGGACGCAGGAGTCGGCCCGGGCGGACGGCGGACGACGTCCTGCGCGCCGGCGGGCCGGGCCAGGGGAGGCGGCCCGGGGTGGCCTGAGCTGGGCCTCCCCACGGACGCGGTGGTCCACTTCGCTTGCGACTTCCCGAGAGCCACGGAACGTGAGCTCGTGCGGCGCCCGCCGAGGCGGCGGTCGTGCCCGGGCCAGCCCGTCGGCGGCTGCAACCCGGCTCGCAGAGATCAGACGGCCACGGCGCGGGGGCGCTGGCGGGCAGCCTCGGCCATGAGGGCCAGGTGCAGCGCCGGAGCGAAGAGCGCGCCCAGCGTGGTGAGGTGCTGGAGGTCGTCCTGGCCGGGGAGCCGGTCGCCCTGCAGGAAGTAGAGGAGGGCCACTCCGCGCGTGCGGCCCGCACAGGCCATCGGCACGGCGGCCACGGCCACGAAGCGGTGTGGCCCGCCGGCGAGGATCCCCTGCAGGTCGGGCCGTTCGCCTGCCTCCCAGAGTTGCGCCGCGCTGGTGCCTTGCAGGGTCTCCACCATCTTCTGGCCCCACGGGTTTTCGACCAGGGGATCGCGATCCAGCGGCGGCAGCAGGGCCGTGCGCGGCCCCTGCTTGCTCCAGCCGAGGAACGAGGCGTGCGCCGCCTCGGCCGCCTCGGCCAGGCAGGACAGCAGGCGCGGCAGCCAGGAGTCGGCAGCCAGCGTCAGGGGATCCTGGGTCACCTCCATCGCGCGGCGCACGTCCTCCAACCGGCTCTTCAGGCGGCTGCGCTCGTCGGCCACCTCGCCGTAGGCCCGCGTCATCTGCGCGCAGGCGTCGGCGTAGGCTTCGGCCAGGCCGGCATCGGTGGGCAGCCCGCTCTCCGCCTCCCCGTCACGGCCAGCGGCGGGGGAGACATGCACCATGTGGCGCTGGGCCTCGGCCGCGACCGGTCCCGCACCCAGGGTCAGGAACAGGCTGGCCATGGCTTGTTCGACCCAAGCTCCAGCCATGGCCGGGTCGTCGCAGCGCAGGATCGGGTAGCGGCGGAAGACGTCGCGGACCGTGCGAAGAAGGATCGCCCTGAAGGTCTCCAGCACACCCTCGCCGCGGCTAGCCACCGCGCCGAAGAAAGGGTTGTGACCCGGGTTCAAGTCGGTGTTCATCGTGGCCGGGGCCATCACCGCGGGCAGGTCGCGCTTGTTGTACTGCAGCACGAACGGGATCGTGTCGAGCGACAGACCGTGGGGCTGCAGGTTGGCGCGCAACTCGCGCAGGCTGCCCACGTTCTCCGCCCGGCGGTCCGCGGCCGAGTTGGCCACGAACACCACCCCGTCGACCCCTTTCAGCGCCACGCGCCGCGACAGCGCGTACACCGCCTGCCCCGGCACGGCCACCATCTGCACCCGCACGTCGAACCCGCGCGGCCCCACCGCGCGAAGCGGCAAGGTGTCGAACAGCACGGTGCGATCCTGGAACGAGTTCACCGAGACCAGCTCGCTCCGGCTGCCCTCCGCCATGCGCTGGTGGAGCTGCTGCAGGTTGGTGGTCTTTCCGCAGAGCGCGCCACCGTAGTAGACCAGCTTGATCCTGAGGCAGCGTTCCTTGAGGGCGATCTCGGCCATGGGTTCCTCCCCTTCGCCGAGCAACGGTTGCAAGCTCCGTGCACAGTCGGCCGATGGAGCCAACTCATTGATTTCGGGTGGGTACGGCCGACGGCTGCGCGGGTCGGTGGCCCTTGCCTGCCGGGCGGCCTTTCCGACTCGGGCGGGATTCCCGCCCGGACGACTACGCGCTCGTGAGCCGGGCGGGCCGTCCGATCAGGTAGCCCTGCAGCAAGTCGCAGCCCAGCTCGCGGGCCGCCCCGGCCTCGGCTTCCGTCTCGATCCCCTCGGCCACGGTCAGGATGCCGAGCTCACGGCAGACGCCGCACAGGGAACCCACCAGCTTGCGGTTGATGGGCTCACGATCGAGACCTCGCACCAGGGCCATGTCGAGCTTGACGATGTCGGGCTCGAGCGCCGTGAAACTGGTCAGCCCGGCGTAGCCGGCGCCGAGGTCGTCGATGGCCACCCGCACCCCGTTCGCCCTGAGCGCGGCGACTCGCCGCCGCAGGTCAGGGATCGAGCTGAGAGCAGAGCGCTCCGTCACCTCGAGCACGAGCGCCGTCGGCAGCTCGCGCAGGGGGGCCGCCCAGGCCGAATCGAGATCCCGCGCCTGCGCGTTGACGAACAGGCTGAGGCCGTCGCCCGCGAGGCGGCGCGCGCTGTTCAGCACGGCCGACTGCACCGCCCGGCCCAGGTCGGCCTGACGCCCCAGGCGCGCGGCGGCGTCGATCAGCGCCTCGGGGCCGCTCAGCACGGTGTCGTCGCAACGCAGCAGCGCCTCGTAGGCGAAGAGCGCGCCGCTCGCGGCTCCTACGATGGGCTGGTAGGCCATCCAGGTCCGCGCCAGGGCGCGCTCGAAGGCCACCTCGAGCCCGGCGTGATCGCCCACGAGGTGCGAGGCCAGGCCCAGGTGCTGGAGCGCCTGGCGTTTCAGGCGCGCCAGGGTCCCGAGAGAAACGGCCCGTGCGGCCGAGCGTAACAGGTCGGCGCTCGGCACCGGCTTCACGAGGTACTGCAGGGCGCCCTCGTCCAGGGCCACCAGGGCGCCCTGGAGGGTGGGCCCGCCGGTGACCAGTACGACCGGCAGGTCGAGGTCGTGCTGCCGGGCAGCCCGCAGCAGCTCCAGGCCGCTCATGCCGGGCATCATGATGTCGCTGAAGAGGGCATCGAAGGCGCCGCGTGACAGGCACTCGAGGGCCGCTCCGGCCGTGGCGGTGGTGACCACGTCGTAGCCGTGGTCGCGGAACAGGTCGGCAGTGACCTCGAGCAGCGCCTCGTCGTCGTCGACCACCAGCAGGCGTGGGCGGGCCTTGGCCGCAGCGAGCTCGAAGCGGGCCGGAGCCGTGCTCACCGGGGCTTGGGTCCCTTCTGCGGCCCGAGCTTGTTGTAGAGCGTCTTGACGTCGATGCCGAGAGCCTTGGCGGTGCGGCCGCGGTGACCGTCGTGTCGCTCCAGCATCATCTGGATGTACTGCTGCTCGACCTCGGCCAGTGTGCCCGCGAAACCCGGCGCGGGTTGCCAGTCTTCGTCGCGGGCCTCGAGCGGCAGGTCTTCGCCGTCCACGACCTCGCCCTCGGCCAGCACGGCGGCCCGCCGAACGACCATTTCCAGCTCGCGCACGTTGCCGGGCCACGGGTAGCCGCCCAGCTTCTCGAGGGCCCGCTGGCTGAACTGGCGCTTGCCGCCCGTGGCCCGCTTGAGGAAGTGCGTGGCCAGGAGCGGGATGTCCTCGGGGCGCTCGCGGAGCGGTGGGAGCCGCAGGGTCACGCCGTTGAGGCGGTAGTAGAGGTCCTCGCGGAAGCCGCCGCTACGCACCTCCGCCCGCAGGTCCTTGTTGGTGGCCGAGACCAGCCGCACGTCGGCGCGGGTGGCGCGCGTGCCGCCCACCCGGAAGAACTCGCGCGTCTCGACCGCGCGCAGCAGCTTGGCCTGCACCGCGGCCGAGACCTCGCCGATCTCGTCGAGGAACAGCACGCCGTGGTCGGCCACCTCGAACAGGCCGGGCTTGCGCTGCACGGCGCCGGTGAAGGCCCCACGCTCGTAGCCGAACAGCTCGCTCTCGAGCAACTGCTCCGGAACGGCAGCGCAATTGACCGCCACGAACGGCGCCCGGGACCGGTCGGAGCGCTGGTGCACCGCCCGCGCCACCAGCTCCTTGCCGGTGCCGCTCTCCCCCTGGACGAGGACGGGCAGATCGGAGGCCGCCACGCGCTCGAGAGTCTGCAACACTTGGTGCATGGCCGGGTCGCAGGTCACGATGCCGGCCGGCGCCTCCATGCGGGCCAGTTGGGCCCGCAGACGCAGGTTGTCGCGCCGCAACCGGGCCTTCTCCGCCGCCTTTCCCACCACCAGCTCGAGCTCGTCCATGCGGATGGGCTTGGTGAGGTAGTCGTAGGCGCCCAGCTTCATGGCCTCGAGGGCGGTGGCCACCGAGGCGTGGCCGGTCAGCACCAGCGCCTCTGTGGCCAGCTCATCCCCGCGGATGGCCCGCAGCACGTCGATGCCCGTGCCGTCCGGCAGGCGCAGGTCGAGCAAGGTCACCTCGAACTCCTCGGCCTCGAGCGCCCGGCGCGCCTCCGCGACGCTGTGGGCGAGGGTGACCGCATGGCCGCGCTCGACAAGCTGCTCGCACAGCACCTCGGCCAGGGCCGGGTCGTCCTCCAGGACGAGGACGCGGGCGCCGGGGGCCGCTCTCGGAGAATCGTCGGTCATCACGCCTCCGCCCGGCGGGCGCTGAGAGGCAGGAAGATGCGCACGCGGGTCCCCTGCCCGGGCCCGCTCTCGATCCAGATTCTGCCACCGTGGGCGCGGACCACGCCATGACAGACCGCCAGGCCCAGCCCGGTCCCCTGGCCGGGAGGCTTGGTGGTGAAGAAGGGCGTGAAGGCCTGAGCCTGGATTTCGGGCGTCATCCCGGGACCGTCGTCCCCGACGCACAGCTCGACGCCGCCCTCGGCGACGCGTGTCTCGATCCACACGTGGCCGCCGGCCGCGCTCTCGGCAGCCGCGTCGAGGCCGTTCATGAGCAGGGCCAGGATCACCTGGCGCAACTGGCTTTCGTCGGCCTCCACGGTCTCCATGGGCTCGTGCAGGCGCACCTCGAGATCCACATCGCGCAGCTTGGCGTGGTGGCCCACCAGGTCAGCCGCGGCCTGCACGAGGCCGTTCAACACCACGGGGCCCACTGCGGGCGCGCGGGCGGCGCTGAACTCGAGCAACGCGCCGATGATTCGCTTGCAGCGGAAGCTCTCGTCGAGGATGGTGCGCAGGTAGCGCTGGAAGTTGCGGAAGGGCGCCTGCGCCAGGAGCCGCGGGTCCTCGGCCTGGCGCAGCAGGCTCTCCGCCCGCAGCGCGATCGAGGCCAGCGGCGTGCTGATCTCGTGGGCCACACCCGCCGCCAACTGACCCACGTCGGCCAGCCGCACCGCCTGCCGCAGCAGGGCCTCCTCGCGCCGGAGCTGGGACAGGTCCTTGAGCAGCACCACGGCGCCCTCATGGGAGCCCGACGGGCCTGTGATGGGCGCCACGGTCGCGAGAGCCGGACCCGGCAGGGCCCCGTAACGCACCTCGGCGATGGCCGGCTCCGCGCGCTCGAGCCCAGCGCGGATGGGATCCGTCCCGTCGCGGGCCGGGCCGAGCAGGTCGCCCGCGAGCTCGCCGGGCAGCTCCCGGACGGGCCGGCCCAGCAGGTGGGCCAGGGCGCGATTGGCCTGCCGCACGCGCCCGGAGTGGTCGAGCACCATGAGCGGATCGGGGATGGCGTCGAAGGCCGTCTCCCAGGCACGCTTGCCCTCGGCCAGGGCCCGCAGCAGGCGCAGGTGCGGGTGGTCGAGCTGGCTGGCGCCCGGGACGAGCAGGGTCAGGGCCGGGCGCACCGGGCGTGCGTCGAGCAGCTCGAGAAGCGTGCGGGCGCCGGGCCCGTCGATGCAGATCATCAGCGGTGTGTGATCTTCGGCCAGGGCGGCGGCCTCTTCGAGCGAGTCGAAGTCGCGCACCGGGAAGTCGTTCAGGCGCGGCAGCAGCTCGGCCGCCCCGCGCAGACGCAGCAGCGTGGGCGTCAGGGACTCGGCCACGTCAGGCCTCCTCTTCCGCGGAAGGGCGCTGCCCACCCAGCGTTCTCAGCGTCAGGAGCCATTCTGCCACCAGGCCGGGCTCGATGGGTCGCTCCTCGCGCTCCAGGCGGGCCTGGACGACGTCGGCGAGGCGCACCACGCGGGTCTGGACCCGGGCGGCCTGGGCGTGCTGGCAGGCGTTGTCGATGGCCACGGCGCCTTGTCGGGCCAGCGCCGCGAGGGCGTCGCGCTCGCCGTGGCCAAAGGGCGGGCAGCGCGCGCCGGCCGCCATCACGAGGCCCAGCACGCCCCGGTGCTCGATGGGCGCCACGATCAGGCCGGGCCAGGCCGTGTCGTACTGGACCCACGGGTTCGTGTCGTTCGCCTCCGCTCGGAAGTCCGGGGCGACCTGGACTGTGCGCGTCTCGAGCGCGAGCGCGACCAGGCCCTCCCCGATTCGCAGGGTCGAGCCAGCCAGCCGGTGGGCCCCGTCGCCCGCGGCTCCCCGGACGGTCCAGGGCCCGCGCGGCGGTCCCGCGAGGAGCGCCACACGCGCCGAGGCGGCTCGGCACAGGCCGCGCGCCGAGGAGACCAGTTGCGCGAGCAGCGGGTCGAGATGGGGCTCCGCGGCGATGGCGGCGCTGGTGGCGGCCAGGATGCCCAGTCGCACGACCAGCTCACGGCGCTCGCGCTCGAGCCGCACCCGCTCGACGGCCTGCCGCACGCGACGCGCCAGGGCGCCGCCACGCAGGTCGGCCTTGCACAGGTAGTCGAAGACCCCCTGCCGCAGGCCCAGGAGGGCGCTGTCGAAGGTGGCGTGGCCCGTCAGGACCAGGCACTGCAGGTCGGGATCGCGCGAGCGCAGGCGGTCGATCAGGGCCAGCCCGTCCATTCCCGGCATCTGCAGGTCGACCACCGCCGCCTCGAAGCGCCCGGCGGTGGCCATCTCGAGGGCCTGCGCGGGGGAGCAGCACCAGGCGGCCTCGAAGCCGTCGGCCTCGAGAGTCTCGGCCACCATCTCGGCCAGAGTCGGGTCGTCGTCCACCACCAGCACGGCCGGGCTCTCTACCGCCCGGCGCCGTTCGACGCTCACAGCTTGCGTTGCCACAGCTCACCCTCCTCGTCCAGCGTGCGCCCGTACACCTGCAGGAACGCCGCGTCCGTCGTGTGGCGCCAGGTGGCGCGGAAGAACTGCACCAGCCTCGGCAGCCCGTAGCTGCTCACGAGGTGCCGTACGAAGGACCCCGCCACGGCATAGCCCGTGCCAGGCTGGCGCTCGTCGAAGCGGGCCATGATCCCCGTCAGCGGGAGGCGGGGCGCCACACGCTTGGCCACCCTGTCTACCTTCTCGCCGCGGTAGCGGCCGCCGTCGCCGAGGAGAACCGCCAGCCCCTCCTCGAAGAAGGCTCCGGGGCGTCCCAGGTCGTTGCTGACCACGTGCACCAGCTCGTGGTCGCTGGCGCGGTCCGTCGCGTGCACCTCGCCACTGCTGAACGTCACGCCACCGGCAAAGCGGCCGGTGGCAGCCGCCACGTCCTCGGGGCGCTCGTGGTGGAAGTAGCGGGCCGGCGGCGCCACAGTCCCCAACTGCTGCTCGAGATCCGCCAGGCGGGCGTCCACGCGCTGGACGTCCACCTTCTCGCCCGGGCGAGCGTAGACGGTCAAACGCGGCGTCCGGCCCGCCTCGGCGAATCCGGGAGGCGCCACGGCCCCAGCCTGGAACGAGGTGGTCAGGAGGGCGGCGGCGAAGATCGTGGCCTGGCGCACGCCCCCTCGGGAGGGCAAGGCCAGGGCCAGGCGAGGTCAACGCCTAAGTCGTGGAAAACAGGGGCACTCCGTGCGGCAAGGCTCGGAGCGGCTCCGGGCGTTCCTCCATCGTCAGGGAAGGGTGCCCGATGGCAGCGCTGGGTCGGGCCTCAGTACTGCGGTCGCCGAAGGTGCCCGATCTGGCGCTTCTGGCTTGCCTCGATCTGCGCCAGGGCGCGGCGCACGGCCGGCACCGTCTCGGGCCGGGGGCCCAGGTCGAGGGCCGTGAGCAGGTACTGGTAGGCGGCCGTGGCCTCACCCAGGTCTTCCAGCAGGATCAGACCCGCCAGGGAGGCCGCCTCGGCTAGCCCGGCGCCGCCGCGCGCGTCGCGCAGCGTGCGGCGGAGCAACACCAGGGCCGCGTCGGCGTGCCTACGCTCGCGCAACCAGCGGGCCAGCTCGACCGCCTCGGGCGGGGACAGGACGCGCCCGGCCGCGGCGGACGGCAGAGCGAAGTAGGCCTGGGCCGCATCGGCGTAGCGCCCCTGGGCCAGGGCGGCCTGCAGGTCGCCCGGCGCGACGGGGACGGCCGCACCCCCACGCTCGACCTCGACCGGCCGCGAGAGGCCCTGCCGGTCGAGCAGCCAGGCCACCAGCGCGCCGGCCACGAAGCCCCCGAGGTGGGCCCCGTGGGCCACACCGCCCTCGCCGGCCAGCAGGAACGGGAGCAGGTTGTCGGCCACCAGGTACAGGCCCAGCACGATGCGCGCGGGGACCTCGAAGACGTTCATGAGGAACGGCGGTAGGAAGAACAGGATCCGGACCGTGTTGCGCGGGAACCAGACGAAGTAGAAGCCCAGCAGGCCCGAGATGGCGCCCGAGGCGCCCACCAGCGGCATCTGCGAGTCCGGGAAGAAGAGCGCGTGCGAGAGCGTCCCGGCCACGCCGGTGGCCATGTACCAGAAGAAGTAGGCCGGCGCGCCCAGCCGGCGCTCGACGTTGTCGCCGTAGATCCACAGGAACAGCATGTTCCCGAACAGGTGCATGAATCCGCCGTGCAGGAACATGCAGCTCAGCAGGTCGAGCGCCTGGGGGGCCGCCGGGCGGTAGCCGTGGCGGAAGGTGAACAGGTCGTATGCGGAGGTCTGCTGGACGATCTCGCGCGGCGGCAGGCGCTCGCCGGTGGTGCGCCAGACGACCTCGACGTACTCGCGCAGCGCCGGGTCGCGCAGATCGGCGCGGCGCGCACCCAGCGGCACGCTCACCAGCAGGTAGACGGCGACGTTGGCGGCGATCAACAGCCAGGTGACGACCGGCACGCCGCGCGGGTTGGGGGCGTCGCCGATCGGCAGGAACATGGCTCGTCGCGATTATGCCCCGGCGTCGGGCGTCAGGACGAGAGGACCTCCCGCAGCGCGGCCGCGAACGCCTCGAGCGTGAAGGGCTTGTGGAGGAGCCGTAACCCCTCGTCGGCGCCGGAACGTGACAGGATTTCGGCGGAATAGCCCGACATCAGCAGGACCCGGAGTCCCGGACGGTCGCTTCGCAGGGCCTGGGCCAGCTCCCGCCCATTGCCTCCAGGCATGATCACGTCCGTGAGCAGGAGGTCGATCCGGCCCTGGTGTCGCCGGGAGAGTGTGCGCGCCTCGTCCGGACCGCCCGCGGCGAGCACTCCGTAGCCGAGCGACTCGAGCTGCTCGTGCAGCACTTCCCGCAGCCCCGCTTCGTCTTCCACCAGGAGAACGGTGTCGGCCCGCCTCTGCGCCGGCGCACCGGCGGCGGGCGGGCTGCCATGAGGCTCGGGGATGCCCGGCTCGGCCGGGAGATACACACGGAAGGCGGTGCCGGCGCCGGGCTGACTCTCGACCCGCACCTGACCCCCGAGCTGGGTCACTATGCCGTAGACGGTGGCCAGGCCCAGGCCCGTGCCCTTGCCCACCTCCTTGGTCGTGAAGAAGGGCTCGAAGACGTGGGAGAGCGTCTCGCCGTCCATGCCGCAGCCGTCGTCGGTGACGGAGAGCATCACGTGGTCGGTGGCGGGCAGACCCTCGGCAGCGGCCTGCCCGGCCTCGATGCCAGCCAGCTCGACGGTCAGCGCGCCGCCCTCGGGCATGGCGTCGCGCGCATTGACGGCCAGGTTCAGGAGGACCTGCTCGATCTGCAGCGGGTCGGCCTTGACCGGAGCCAGCCTCGCGGGGATGCGCACGCTGAGCTCGACGTCCTCGCCGATGAGGCGACGCAGCATCGCCTCGCCCTCGATCACCACCCGGCCCAGGTCGAGCACGCGCATGCGCAGCGCCTGCTTGCGGCCGAACGCCAGGAGCTGGCGCGACAGGTCGGCCGCGCGGTCGCAGGCGACGACCATCTGTTCGAGGCGCTGCAGGCCGGCGTGCGCGGGACCCAGCTGGCGGCGCAGCAGGTCGGCGTGACCGCGGATGACGGCCAGGAGGTTGTTGAAGTCGTGGGCCACGCCACCCGCCAGGCGGCCCAGCGCCTCCATCTTCTGGGCCTGCGTGAGGAGCTGCTGCGTCTCCTCGAGGGCCTGCGCAGCCCGTTTGCGTGCCGTGACGTCTTCCTTGACCGCCAGGTAGCTCGTGATCCGACCGGCCTTGTCACGCACCGGCGAGATCGAGGCCTCCTCCCAGAAGAGCTGGCCGTCCTTGCGGCGGTTTAGGAACTCGCCCCTCCACACGCCGCCGGCGCTGAGCGTGGCCCACAGGTCCTGGTACACCTCGGGCGGCGTCTGGCCCGACCTGAGCAAGCGGGTGTGGGCCCCCACGGCTTCCGCCGAGGAGTAGCCCGTGACCTCGCAGAAGCGCGGGTTGACGTACTCGATCACGCCCTGCGGGTCGGTGATGATCACCACCACCGGGCTCTGCTCGACGGCCTGCCAGAGCTGCCGCACGCGTGCCTCGACGCGGCGCCGCTCGGTCACGTCGAGGGCGAAGACCGCGATGCCCGCGACCTGGCCCCCTTCTCCGCGGATGGGGTTGTAGCTGACCTCGAACTGCCGCTGCCCCAGGGTCGGGTCGCCCCAGGCCGCCTCGTCGGTCACCGCCTCACCCGCCAGGGCGCGTCGGCAGAGCTGCTCGGCCCGGGCCCGGTCGCTCGGCTCGGTGATGCTCTCCACTAGGCTCTGTCCGCGCGCGATCTGGGTGCCGTAGGCCTCCCGGGTCGCGCGGGCGTGGACCTCGTTGAAGGCCGTGTAGCGCAGCTCGCGGTCGAGGGCGAAGACAGCCTGGGCCGGGCTGTCGAGAATGGCCTCCAGGAGAGTCGTGCGCTCGCGCAGGGCCTCCTCGGCACGGTGGCGCGCCGAGATGTCGCGGGTCACGCCCAGCACCGTCGCGGGCCGGCCCGAGGCGTCGTTCAGCAGGGTCGTGACCACCTCGGCCCAGACCTTCGTCCCGTCCCGGTGCGCGAGCTCGACCTCACGCACCTGCACGCGCTGCGACTCGTCGCCCGCCTCGAGGGCCACCGACACCGCGCGCAACTCGTGCGTGAGACGTTCGGTGTCGCTCGGGCCGAGGACCGCGCCCAGCGGCCGGCCGATGAGCTCCTCGGGAGCCATGCCGCGCAGCCTGCGGACCGAGGGGCTGACGTACGTGAAGCGCAGGCTCTTCGAGTCGAGCGTCCAGATCACGTCGGCGGCGTTCTCCGCCAGGAGGCGGTAGCGGGCCTCGCTGGCCTTGAGGGCCTCGGCGGCGCGCCGGCGGTCGTCTTCGCGCTCGAACGAGGCAAGGGCCTCGCCCAGGTCGGCGGCCAGGCTCTGGAACAGGCCGATCTCGTCGTTCCCGAAAGCGTTGGCCTCGCGCAGGCAGACGGCCAGCACGGCCTCGACCCGGCCGCTCGCCACGACCGGGAAGGCCGCCACGGCCCTGAAGCCGTGCTCGATCTGGCTCACGCGCCAAGGTCCCGAGTCTGGGTCGTCGACGACGTCCTGGCACACGGCCGGCCGGCCCTCCCGAACGGCCCGTGCGACTGGACCGCCCAGCGCCGGTTGTTCGAGAGGCACGGCGAGGTCACGCAGGTAGTCCTGCGCTGGGCCGGCGCCGGCCACCGGACGGATCGCTCGAGCGCCCTCGTCCGGGCACCCCACCCAGGCGAGGGGTGCCATCCCGCTGGCGGCCAGCGCCCGGCAGACCCCGTCGAACAGGGCCGTGCGGTCCCCAGCACGCAGCACTGCCGCGCGGGCCTCGATCAGGGTCCCGAGCAAGCGGTTGAGGCGGCGGATCTGGGCCTCCGCCCGGCGGCGCTCGCTGACGTCGCGCACGATCGCGATGACGGCTGCCGCCCCCCGCCAACGCACGCGGCGGGCGCTGATCTCGACCGGCAGGCGCCGTCCGTCGTGGGCGCGGTGCTCGGCCTCGAACAGCGCCTGACCCCGGTCCAGTGTCTCCGCGAGCTGGCGACGACCCTCGGCCCGCCTGTCGTCGGGGTGCAGCTCGGCGAACGTCAGCCCCAGCAGCTCGTCGCGCGCGTAGCCGTAGAGCTGCTCGGCTCGGACGTTGGCCTCGATCAGGCGGCCGTCGGGCCCCGTCACCAGGAGAGCGTCGTTGGCCTGCTCGAACAGCGTCGCCAGCACCGCCCGCTGGCGCGCCAGGCGCGCATCGTGGGAGCGCTCGATTCCGTGGGCGAGGGCCACGGCCGCGACGCCCAGCAGCCCGAGGGCCAGTGCGGCCAGGAGGGACAGGCGCCAGGCGTGCCGGTGGGGCGGACCGAGGACCGCGTCCTCGTCGACCTGCAGGGCCAGCGTCCACCGGCCCTGGTTCACGTGGCGCACGGCGGTGAGGGCCCGCCCGCCCGAGCTCGTCCGGTACCAGGCATCGTGGGCCGGCGGCAGGGGGCGGGGGAGCTGAAGGAGCGGCCCGGGAGTCGGCCCCGCTGCGAGGGCGTGGGCGTCGTGGACGCTGGGCAGGGCGAGGCCATCCTGCCCCTGGACCAGGACGACGCGCTCCTCCGGGCCGCGGCGCCCCTGCTGGAGGAAGGGCGCGAGCCAGGCCCGCGTGGGCTCGACCACCACGATCACCCCGAGCGCGCCTCCGTCAGGCGACTGGACCGGGGCGAGGAACAGCACACTGTCTCTCTGCAGCCTCGCGCAGCTGCCTCGAGACGCCAGCGTGGCCGTCACTTCGTTCTCGCACGTGGAGCCTGCGCAGGGCGGCGACTCTCCGGTGCCGGCGATGACCCTGCCGAGGCGGTCCAGGAGGGCGACTCCCGTGAGCGCATCCTGACGAAGGACCTGGGCCAGGATCTCGCCGAGGTGCGCACGCACCGCGTCCGGCAAGGCCCTGGTCGCCTGGTCGGCAGCGGCCTTCCTCACGGTCGGGAAGGCGGCCACCATGTCCGCATCGTGGCAGCCCTGGCTCAGCCAGCGCTCCAGGGCCATCCGCCGAAGCTCGGCTCGCGAGGCTTGCCCAGCCTGCCAGCGCTCCAAGGCGCCACGAGTCTCGTCGGGCAGCACCGCCAACCAGATGTACGTCTGGCTGGCCGCCAGGACCAAGAGTGCTGCCGCGGCAGCCGCCGCGGCAGCCCAGCGACGCGGCTGAGGCTCCGTCACGCCCCCTCCTCGGCGCCAGCGACGGCTCTCGGGAGCCGGCCCACGCCGCCGCCCGCGAACGTGGAGGGCGTCCGCGCCTGCGGCCTTCAAGTCCCCATGGACTGTGCGCTGGCGATGCGGTTCGTGTCAAGCTGGGACTCGCCCGCGCCGGGTCTACTCTCGACGCGGCCCTTCCAGCTCCCTGGTCCCCAGCCGCCGCTGGCAATCGACCGTGCCCATCTTGACCCACTGCGACGAGCCCACCCGGATGAAGACCTCGGCCCGCGCGTCCTTGAACTGCTCGTGGGCGAACATCGCCGCGGGCTCGCCGGGCGAGGTGTAGTGCGCGTCGGAGGTCATCACCACCAGGCGGCTCTGGCCCTTCGGGATGGGCTTGGCGGCCGGCGCCACCTGCACCCAGCCCGAGCCCCACTCGAGCTGCTCCTCGCCCTTGCGGCGGAAGGTGGCGGTGGCCTGGATGGAGCGCCCGCTGCCCTGGCTGGTGACCTTGAAGCGCACCGCGGGGGCGATGCGGTTCTGGCCGCCCACCGGCCGGTCGACCACCCAGTAGCCCTCGAAGTCCGAGAGGGTGACCTCCTTGTTCGGGTCGGGCGGCGTGCAGCCGGCCAGCAGCAGCAGCGCGGCGGCGGGGGCGAGCAGGGAGCGCGGGCGCATCGGTTTCGATTCTATCCCTCGGACACCGGCCGGCCGCGGCCGGTTCCGCGCGGCTACATCCTGAAGACGCCGAAGCGGGCCGGCTCGATGGGGGCGTTGAGGGCGGCCGAGATCCCCAGGGCCAGCACGGCGCGGGTCTGCGAGGGCGGGATGACGCCGTCGTCCCACAGCCGGCCCGAGGCGTAGTAGGGGTGCCCTTCCTTCTCGTACTTGGCCAGGATGGGGGCCTGGATGGCCGCGAGCTCGGCCTCGGGCATGGCCTTGCCCTGGCGCTCGTACTGCTCCTGCTTGACCTGCGCCAGCACCGAGGCGGCCTGCTCGCCGCCCATGACCGAGATGCGCGCGTTGGGCCACATCCAGAGCTGGCGCGGCTGGTAGGCCCGCCCGCACATGCCGTAGTTGCCGGCCCCGAAGCTGCCGCCGATCACCACGGTGAACTTGGGCACGGGCGCGTTGGCCACGGCGTGCACCATCTTGGCGCCGTCCTTGGCGATGCCCTTCTGCTCGTAGTCCTTGCCCACGATGAAGCCCGTGACGTTCTGCAGGAAGATCAGCGGAATCTGGCGCAGGCTGCACATCTCGATGAAGTGCGTGGCCTTGAGGGCGCTCTCGGAGAACAGCACGCCGTTGTTGGCCAGGATGCCCACCGGGTAACCGTGCAGGCGGGCGAAGCCGGTCACCAGCGTGGTGCCGTAGAGCGCCTTGAATTCCTGGAAGCGGCTGCCGTCCACGATGCGCGCGATGACCTCGCGCACGTCGTAGGCCTTCCTGATGTTGCGCGGGATCACGCCGCCCATCTCGCTCGGCGGGTAGAGCGGCTCCTCGACCTCCTCGACGTCCCAGGGCAGGCTCTTGCGCGCCGTCAGGCCGCCCACGATGTCGCGCGCGATCTGCAGGGCGTGGGCGTCGTCGCTGGCGTAGTGGTCGGCCACGCCGCTCTGGCGGCAGTGCACGTCGGCCCCGCCCAGCTCCTCGGCCGTGACCACCTCGCCCGTGGCGGCCTTCACCAGCGGCGGCCCGCCCAGGAAGATGGTCCCCTGGTGGCGCACGATCACGGCCTCGTCGCTCATGGCCGGCACGTAGGCCCCGCCGGCGGTGCAGGAGCCCAGCACCACGCTGATCTGCGGGATGCCGGCCGCGCTCAGCCGGGCCTCGTTGTAGAAGATGCGGCCGAAGTGGTCGCGGTCGGGGAAGACCTCGTCCTGCAGCGGCAGGAAGGCCCCGCCCGAGTCCACCAGGTAGACGCAGGGCAGGCGGTTCTCCTGCGCCACCTCCTGGGCCCGCAGGTGCTTCTTGACCGTGATCGGGAAGTACGTGCCGCCCTTGACGGTGGCGTCGTTGGCCACCACCATGACCTCGCGCCCGCGCACCCGGCCGATGCCCGTCACCACGCCGCCGCAGGGGGCCGCCCCCTCGTACAGGCCGTGGCCGGCCAGGGCCCCCAGCTCCAGGAAGGGCGTGCCGGGGTCGAGCAGCCGCTCGACGCGCTCGCGCACCAGCAGCTTGCCCTGCTCGCGGTGGCGCCTGGTGGCCTCGGGGCCGCCGCCCGCGCGGTGCTTCTCGAGCTGGGCCTGGAGGTCGGCCTCCAGCCCCTGCATGTGCTCCAGGTTGGCGCGGAACTCGGCGCTTTTCGGGTCGACGCGGCTCTCGATCACGGGCATGGCGCGGAGTATGCCACGCCGGGCCGTGGGGCGGCCCGGGCCCGGCGGGGCGCCTTGCGCGCGGGGGGTGGCTCGCCTATTCTTGTGAGATCGACCCGCGGATCCCTCGCGAGGAGGCCGTGAAGATGGCGCAGACTCGACGCAAGCTCTTGAAGGCCGGCGTGGCGGCCGGCGTGGCGGCCGTGGTGCCCTTCCCAGAGGGCCAGGCCCGTGAGCCCCGCCCGGCCGTGCAGCGGCGGGCCCGCCAGGCCACGCTCGAGCCCTGGCCGCTGCGCTCGAGCTTCGCCGGGCTGGTGGGCAGCACGTTCTACGCCCGCGAGGGCAGCCTGAAGCGCCTGCGGCTGCTGCTCTCGGAGGTCGACGACCTGCCCAGCGCCCAGGCCATCGGCGCCAGCGGCTACGAGGAGAGCTTCGCGCTGCGCTTCCTGGGCCCCGCGGGGCTGCCGCTGCGCCAGGGGACGTACCACCTGCGCCACGAGAGCCTGGGCGACCTGGAGATCTTCCTGGTGCCCGTCGGGCGCCCGGCCAAGACCCGCACCTACGAGGCCATCTTCTACCGCCAGGTGGCGTAGGGCCGGCTGGCCCCGGCCGCGCCCGGCCGTACCGGGGCCGTGGCATGATGAGTGCCCGTGAGCCACAACTTCGCCATCATCGGCGCCGCGGGCTTCGTGGCGCCGCGGCACCTCAAGGCCATCCGCGACACCGGCAACCGGCTGGTGGCCGCGACCGACCCGCACGACTCCGTGGGCGTGCTCGACCAGTACTTCCTGGACGCGCGCTTCTTTCCCGAGATCGAGCGCTTCGACCGCCACCTCGAGAAGCTGCGGCGCGGCCCGGCGGAGGAGCGGGTCGACTACGTCAGCATCTGCTCCCCCAACTACCTGCACGACGCCCACGTGCGCCTGGCCCTGCGGCTGGGCTGCCACGCCATCTGCGAGAAGCCGCTGGTGATCAACCCCTGGAACCTGGACCAGCTCGAGGGCCTGGCCGGGGAGTACGGCGGGCGGGTCTGCTCCGTGCTGCAGTTGCGCCAGCATCCCTCGCTGCTCGAGCTCCGGCGCCGGCTGGAGGGCGAGCGCGGCCGCCGGCACGAGGTGACCCTGCGCTACGTGACGGGCCGGGGGCCCTGGTACCACGTCTCGTGGAAGGGGCGCGAGGAGCGCTCGGGGGGCCTGGCCGCCAACATCGGCATCCACTTCTTCGATCTGCTGGTGTGGCTCTTCGGCCCGGTCGAGGCCAGCCTGGTGCACGCCCGCGGGTCCCGGAGGGTGGCCGGCACGCTGCACCTGGAACGCGCCCGCGTGCGCTGGCTGCTGTCGGTGGACGTGGCCGACCTGCCCTTTCCGCCCCAGGCCGGCCAGCCGCTCACCCACCGCTCGCTGACGCTGGACGGTCGCGAGGTGGAGTTCAGCGACGGCTTCGCGGACCTGCACACGCGGGTCTACGAGGAGGTGCTGGCGGGCGGCGGCGTGGGCCTGGCCGAGGCCCGCCCCTCCGTGGAGCTGGCCTACCGCATCCGCAGCGCGGGGCTCGAGCCGGCCGAGCCCGACACCGAGGCCTGGCTGCGCACCGGCCGGCTGGAGTAGCGACCCCGCCTCAGTTGAAGACGGCCTCGTAGCGCATGCCGACGGAGTCGGGGCCGAGCGGCACGAGGAAGAGGTCCAGCGCGCCGAGCTCCGCGTGGGTCAGCCGGTAGGTCCCCTGGGGCGCGTGGCGGCGCTCGCCGGGGCTGCGGAAGACCAGCGAGTAGGTCGACAGCTCGTCGCGCCGGCCCAGGTCGCGCGCCGCGGCCAGCTCCAACCGCAGCTCCTGGCCACCGCCCAGGTCGAGGCGGAACTCCTGTCCCAGGCGGGCCTGGAACTCGCTGACGTCGAGGCGGTCGCTCATGCCGGCTCGTCCGCCGCGGGAAGCCACTCCAGGAACAGGTACACGCCCTTGTCCTCCTTCAGCCGGAAGCCCAGGCGCTCGTAGAGCCGCAGGGCCGGGTTCAGGCGCTCGACGTGGATCGTGACCGGCTTGCCGGCGCGCCCGGCCTCGGCGAGCAGGTCGCGCAGGATCGCGCCGCCCAGTCCCTGGCGCCGGAACTCCGGCAGCAGGGCCACGTCGATCAGGCGGATCTCGCGCGGCCAGCGGGCCACGTAGAGCCGGCCGGCCGGCCGGCCGGCGGCGTCCAGCACCACGTCGAAGGCCCCGCCCGCGTAGTTCTGCTGGTACCAGGCGTGCTGGGCCTCGAACTGCTGGCGCAGGAAGGCCTCGCGCTGGGCCGCGCTCCAGTCCACGGCCGCCAGCTCCTCGGCCCGCGTGCTGGCGTAGACGCGGTAGAGCAGCTCGCGGTCGGTGGGCGCGATCGGTCTCAGGGAGTAGGCGCTCATGGACGCGAAAGGCCGCCGGCGTCGCCGCCGGCGGCCCCATTATCGCCCGGGCTCAGGTGCGGGGCGGGTAGACGCCCTGCAGCGCGATACAGAAGTTGAGGGTCAGGTACGGCATCATGTTGTTGTGCGGCTGGTCCCCCCCGGCGGGCGCCAGGGCCTGGTCGGACATCGCCACCAGGGGCGAGTTGCCGGGGGCGTAGATCGAGCCGTTGTTGGAGATCGTCAGCACGCGGTTGGTGCCCGGGGAGTTCTGGTCGGCGATGTCGGTGGCGGCCATCATCCCGTGGCTGTGGTACGGGATCTCCGATTCGAGCAGCGAGACCGTCTCGCTGCCGCCGGTCTCGCCGAGGTCGCGCAGGCTGAGGCCCGGGCCCTGGCCCCAGAACATGGGCGCGTTGCCCTGCAGGTTGGGCAGGGCGAAGTTGGACTTGCCGTCGCCGCCGTAGGTGGTCCCCAGCAGCGAGAACAGGGCCGTGTTCTGGCTGAGCGGCAGGATCTGGCCGTCGCAGAAGGCCCAGCCGCGCGGGGCGAAGTTGAACGGGAAGATGCGGATCTCGGCCACGAACGGGTCAGCCACGCTTGGCCTCCTGCCTGTCGGTCAGCGTCGGACTGGGGAAGATCCCGAACAGCGAGATGATGAAGCTCAGGCACAGGAACGGCTGCAGGTTGGTGTGGGGCTGGCTGCCCCCCACCGCCGTGACCGCGTTGGGGGACAGCGCCACCTGCCCCGTGTCCGTGATGTAGGCCTGAACCGTCGGGGCCTGGGCGGGCAGGCTGCTCTGGGGCTGGGGGTTCTGGGCCGAGGTCAGCGAGGCCAGCATGGGGTGGCTGTGGACCGGGAGCTGCGCGGTCGTCAGGGTGATCTCCTCGGCGCCCCCGGTCTCGGCCAGGACGAAGCCGTTGCCGAAGTGGATCGGCAGGCGCCCGCGCAGGTCGGGAACCGCGAAGGTGCTCTGGCCGTCGCCGCCGTAGGTCGTGCCGATCAGGTTGAAGAGCGTCTCGTTCTCCGAGATCGCCAGCAGGCTGCCGTCGCAGAACTGCCAGCCGGCCGGGGCGAAGTTGCCCGCGAACATGCGGATCTCACCGACGTAGGGTTGGGCCATGCGCGTTCTCCTAGTTCGGCGAGGGGAAGATGCCCTGCAGGGCGATGCAGAAGCTGAGCGCCAGGAAGGGCTGCAGGTTGAGGTGCGCCTGGTTGCCCCCCACGTTGGCGATCTCGGTCGGCGACAGGCTGGTGAGGGCGTTGGGCGTGATGTAGAGGTTCGAGCTGACCGAGGCCAGCAGGTTGCCGGTCGGCAGGTTGGTGGTGGCCGCGCTGTTGGTCCCCTGCGCGACGTGCACGTGGGTGGGGATCTCGCCGAGGCTCAGGGTGTGGGCCTGCTCCCCGCCACGCTCGCCCAGGGTGTGGCTGCCGCCCATGTGGATGGGAACGCGCCCCTGCAGGTTGGGCAGGCCGAAGTTGACCCGTCCGTCGCCGCCGTAGGTCGTCCCGAGCAGCGAGAACAGGGCCTGGTTCTGGTTGATGGGCAGCAGCTGGCCGTTGCACAGGGCCCAGCCCCGCGGCGCGAAGCCGAAGCTCATGATGCGGATCTCCGACAGGAACGGTTCCGCCATCTCTCCTCCTGTTCCCCGGCCTAGGCGGCCGGGGAAGCGTGCCTCAGAAGCATACCGCGCTGCCCGTCGTGAAGCCCGTGCTGGCGCTGCAGCCGGCCAGGGCGTTGGTGTTGTTGGCGTTCAGGTAGTTGTTGCAGTCCGTAGCCGTGGTGCCGCCGATGTTGCGCAGCCGGAAGGCCGTGCTGCCGCCCGCCGGCGCCTGGCGCAGGCGCATGTTGCGCCCGCTCGGGATGACGCCCGTGTCCCACAGCCCGACCACGTTGTTGCTGGTCACGTCCATGCAGAGCGTGCCCACGTCGGTAGCGTCGTTGCCCGACTGCCCGAAGAGCGCCTGGCCCACGGTGCTGTCCTGATTGGCGATGTTGTTGCTCGTGGCCACCACCCCCAGGGCGTCGTCGAGCTGCAGCAGCACCTCGATGCCGCGCTGGTTGACGTGCTGGATGGTGTTGCCGGTCAGGCTCACCCGCATGCCACCGCTGCTGCCCTCGTCCTGCACGGTCAGGCCGTTGCAGCCCGCGCAGTTGTTGCCCGACTGGGGCGTGGTGTTGCCGATGTTGTTGGTGGCCACGGTGTGGCTCACCAGGCCGGTGGCGTTCAGGCTCTTGCGGAACGAGTACGGGGTCGAGCCCGAGGTCACCAGGGCCGACACGGTGGCGGTGTTGTTGGACACGTTGGTGGTCTGGGCGCTGCCGTTGTCGGCCACCACCTGCACCGCCAGCGAGTTGTTGGTGATGGCGTTGCCGTTGGCCGGCACGGCCTGGTCGCCCACCGTCAGGGTCACGTTGGCCGTGTCGATCGACTGGCCGAAGACGGCCGCGCCGAAGTTGCGGAACAGGCTCGACTGCTTGACCGAGACGTTCATGCTGGCGGTCGCGCGCCCCGCGATCAGCACGCCCTGGGCCGCGGTGGAAAGGTACGCGCCGCGGTCGAAGGTCGAGCTCGAGATGGCGAAGCTGGAGAGCGTTCCGCTGGAGTTCTGGACCTCGAGCTGGCGGTGGAAGTTGTTCTGGAAGATGACGCCCGTGAGGGCGCCCGTGCCCTTGAGGTTGACCAGCTGCACGCCGTCCTCGAGCACCTCGTCGCCGACGTTCTGCACCGTGACCGTGTTCATGGTCAGGTTGGTGACGTCGTTGCCGTTGATGCCGATCTGGGTGCCGCCGTTGACGTTCAGGTTCGAGAGCGTCACGCCGCTGACGCCCTGCAGGTCGATGGCGGCGCCGCAGTTGGTGTTCGTGCCGTTCAGGGCGTCGCCGCAGGTGGCGGCGGCGTCCTGGTTGCCGCCGTCGGTCAGGAAGGCCATCCAGGCCAGGCTCACGCCCGTGGCCGCGCTGAAGCGCGCACCGCGCGCGGTCATGGACTGGATCGTGCCGCCGGTGCCGTAGGCCCCGGTGCCGGTCACGCTGAAGGTCCCGTTCGCGTCGCGCACCAGCAGGCCGTTGGCCCCGCCGCTGGCGCTCACGGCCGTGAGCGTCATGCCCAGCGTGGTCAGGCCGGCCGGGCCGTCGATGTCGATGGCCGGGGCGCCCACAGAGTTGACCTCGCCGGCCGTGCTGTTGACGCCGCCGTCGGCGTTGAGGGCGCTGATGCCCTTGGCGGCGGCGCCCGTGGTGAAGAGGCTGAGCGTGCCCAGGCCGTAGGTGCCCGTGCCGCCGTTGATGGTCACGGCCTGGTTGGCCGTGCGGGCGGCGCTCGTCCCGTGGGTCAGGTTGGTGAAAGTGACGTTGCCGTTGGCGGCGTTGATGTTGACGCCCGTGCTGGCGGCGCCGCCCGTGGCCGTCGCGATCGAGACGCTGCCGCCCGTGGTGTTCTGCACGTCCACCAGGCGCTGGGAGTTGTTCTGGGTGACGGTGCCGGAGTAGGTCACCGTGGCGCTGCCGCCGTTGACGCCGAAGGCCGTCCCCGCGCTGCCGCCGATCGCGCCGCCACCCATCGTCAGCGTGCCGGTGGGCCCGCTCAGGTTGATCCCCTGGCTGGCGCTGTTGGTGGAGCTGACCGCCGCGAAGGCCGAGTTGAAGAGGGTCGCGCTGGCGTTGATGGCCGGGCCGTTGGTCGCGGCGATCGAGCCGCCGCTGTTGGTGATCGGGCTGTTGTTGCTGGCCAGCCCGGCGCCGTTCGAGGTGGTGATCGCCAGCGCCCCGAAGCTGGGCCCGGTGGTGTTGCTGGCCAGGTTCACGCCGGTGCCGGCCGAGGCGCCCTTGTTGACCGTCAGGCCGTTGAAGGTCACGGCCGAGGCCGAGCTCTGGATGTCGACGCCCGTGCCGCCCGGGTTGGTGATCGTGGCCGCGCCGGTGACGTTCGTGGCGCCGCCGCCCACCGCGTGCAGGAAGCCGATGCCGCTGTTGCCGCTCACCGACAGCGTGCCGAAGGTGCGCGTGCCGGCCGAGTTGTTCTGCAGCGAGACGCCGTCGGTGCCGCCCGACAGCGTGGTGTTGCCGAAGCTCACGTTGCCCGTGGAGGTGCCCACGAGGATGCGCTGCGTGCCGCCGCCGCTCACCGTGGTCGAGCCGCTCGCGGCGAAGTTGACGGCGGCGCTCGAACCCTGCACCAGGATGCCCTGGGTGGCGGGCCCGGTCACGCTGGTCGCGTCGATCGAGAGCGAGCCCGTGGCGTTGTTCAGGCGCAGGCCCTCGGCCGCGCTGCCGCTCGAGGCCACGTTCGTGAGCGTGGCGCCCAGCGCCAGGCCGTCCAGGTTGAGCGCCCGGCCGCCGGCGTCGACGCTGCCCGCGGTGACGTTGAAGGTGCCGCCGTTGCTGGCGTCGACCCCGGCCTGGCCGGTCGTGAACACGTCGAGGTCGGCGAACGAGGTGGTGCTCGACGTGCCAGCGTGGTTGACGGTCAGGGCCGTGCCGCCCGTCAGGCGCGTGACCGAGGTGCCCAGGTCGACGGCGCCGGTGAACGAGACGGTCGAGGCCGCCGTCGCGCCGCTGACGTTGATGCCCGTGCTGGCGCCCGTGGCCGTGACGGCGCCGCCGAACGTGGCCGTGCCGCCGGCACGCGCCTGCACGTCGACCGCGCGGCCCGCGTTGGTCTTGCTGACGGTCCCCGCGTAGGTCACGTTGGCGCTGCCCTGCGCCAGGCTGAAGGCCGTGCCGGTCGAGCCGCTGAGGGCGCCGCCGTTGATCGTGACGGGGCCGGTGACGTTCGACAGCTTGAGGCCTTCGGCCGGGCTGCCCGTCGAGGAAGCCGAGGCCAGCGTCAGGCCGGCGCCGAAGCTGGTGCCGGTCACGTCGAGCGCCGCGCCGCCCGTGGCGCTGATCGTGCTCGACGTGCCGCCCACGTTGATCGTGCCGCCGTTGCTGGCCAACAGGCCGCGTCCGGCGGTGGTGGCCAGGCTGAAGCCCGAGCCGAAGGCGAGCGCGGTGCCGCCGCTGTTGTTCTGGACCACGATCGCGTCGGTGGCGGCGCCCGTGCCGGTCAGCGCGCCGAACGTGACCGTGCCGCCGGTCTTGTTCTGCACGTCGACCAGGCGGCCGGCCGTCTTGTTGACGGCCGTGCCGGCCAGCGTGACGCTGCCCGCGCCGCCGTTCAGCAGGACCGCGGCGCCGGTGCCGGTGCCGCCGATCGAGCCGTTGCCGAAGGTCAGCGTGCCGGCCTGGTTGGTCAGGCTGAGCCCCGCGCCGCCGCCGCTGGTGCTGACCGCGACGCTGTCGAGCGCCAGCGTGCCCGAGAGGCCCGTGCCGGCGACGGCGGCGTTGTTGGCGGCGTTGATCGTCAGGCCCTCGACCTGCGGCCGGCCGTCGACCGTCACGCCGGCGACGAGCGTCAGGGCGTTGCCCGAGGTGTTCTCGATCACCGGGGGCGTGCCCGCCGGGAGGTAGGTCGTGCCGTTGACGACCAGCGGCGCGCCGCTGCCCACCAGCCGCTGTCCGGCCTCCAGCTCCAGGCCGCCGACGTAGTCGGTCACGGCCGCGCGGTCGTAGAGGTAGATGATGTCGCTCGGGCCGTCGGGGTCGCCCAGGCCGCCGGCGCCGTTGACGGTGGCCAGGAGGTTGAAGGGCGAGGCCTGCGTGCCCGTCCCGCCCGCCGGAGCGTCGCGGTCCACGAACCAGACCCGGCCGTTGACGTTGAAGGTCACCGTGCCGCTGCCCGTCAGGCTGTTGCCGTCGGTGATCACGTAGACGAAGCTGTCCGTGCCCGGGACGACGAGGCCGGCCGGCGAGACGTAGGTGAAGCGCCCGTCGCCGGGGGCCTTGAGGGTCACCGTGCCACCCTGGGCCGTGGCCACCACGCAGGGGTAGGAGCCGCAGGCGGACTGGCTGCCCGCGCTGGGGCCGGCGGTGGCCAGCGTGAACGTGTCGCCGAGGAACTCACGGTCGTTGCCGAGGATGCCGCTGGCGGCGGTGTCCACGTCGAGGGCCAGGTTGCCGACCGCGTTGTAGGCGTCGTCGAGGGCCAGGGGCGAGACGTTGAGGCTGCCGGCCACGGGCGTCGTGTCGGGGTCGACCGTGTCGCTGAAGGCCAGGGCCGTGGCCGTGCCGCCCTGGGCCGTCACGGTGACGTCGTAGCCGATCACGTCGCCCGGGTTGGCCTGCCCGGCGGTGCCATTGTCGACCACGAGCGCGTCGGTCTTGGTGGCGGTGACGCTGGCGGAGGGCGTGCCGTCGGGCTGCGGGGCCGGGGCCGGAGGCGCGGGCAGCATCAGCTCGCGCAGCTCGAGGCGCCCGTCGCCGTCGCGGTCCCAGCGCTTCACCGCCTCCGGGTCGGACAGGAAGACCACCTCGAAGCGCGCGGCCACCGGCAGCTTGCCCGCGTAGCCGGGGAACTCCAGGCGCACGGCGCCGCCACCCAGGGCCCAGCGGGCCGCCACGGCCTCGAGCGCCTGGCCGTCGTCGCGGGCCGCGCCGGGGCGCACCAGCACCAGCTC
>JBDIBD010000006.1:0-33691 GCA_039812725.1 Vicinamibacteria bacterium
CGTCGCGCGGCGCGCTGCGCAGGCCCTTGCCCACGCGGTCGGCCAGGCGCACCGCCAGCACGTGCCAGGGGGCCGCCGCCAGCGCCACCCACGGTCGGGCCCCGGACGCCAGCGTGTACCCGGCCAGCACCAGCGGCTTGCGCCGTCCCAGCCGGTCCGACAGGCGCCCCGCCAGCAGCTTGAGCAGGGCCGAGAGGCTCTCGGCCAGCCCCTCGAGCAGCCCCAGGAAAGCCGGCCCGGCCCGCAGCACGCCGGTCACGAAGGCCGGCAGCAGCGGGAAGATCATCTCGCTGCTGGCGTCGTTGAAGAGGCTCACCAGCCCCAGCGCGCGCACGTCGCGGGGCAGGGGCCGGCGGGGGGCAGACATGGCCGGCCGCGGGACCTAGTTCTTGCGGCCCAGCACCGCCAGGGCGCTCTCGCCGAAGTACTTGACCACCAGCCGGTTCCACGACGGGCTCTTGCGGAAGTTGCCCAGGTAGTCGTCGAGCGCCTGGAGCAGCTGCGCGTCGCCCTTGCGCACTGCGAAGGCCGCGCTGCCCGGCTCGCCCAGCAAGAGGCCGCCCACCACGCCGGGGTTCTTCTTGGCCGCCAGCGTGAAGTCCGAGACGGTCATGACGGAGGCCGTGATGCGGCCCGCCTCGAGGGCTTCGAGCATCAGGTTGCGGTCGCCAAAGGACTCCATGGCGTCGGCCGGGATGCCGGCCTCGACCGCCGCGCGCGCCCACGACGTGCCCCTGACCACGCCCACCTTGGCGGCCTTGAAGTCGGCCAGGGTCTCGATCGGTTTCCTGAAGCTGATCACGATGTGGCGGGCCGGGATGACCTCGCTGGTGAAGGCCACCAGCTTGCGGCGCTCGGCCGTGTCCACGATGCCGATGATCACGTCGCCGGCGCCCCGCTGCAGGGCCGGGATGCGCTCGCCCGAGTTGTCCACGGCCACGGTCTCGATCTTCAGGCCGTGCAGGCGCGCGAAGCCCTCCACCGTCTCGCGCTCGAAGCCCGGGTCGCCCGTGGGGGCCTGCGAGTACATCTCGGGGGCCTCGTCCTTCTGGGCGATGACCTTGAGCACGCCCCTGGTCTTGATCTCGGCCAGGTCGCCGGCCGCCGCCACGCCGCCCGCGAGCGCCAGTGCCAGCGCCGCCGCCAGGGTTCTCGTCATGGTGCCGCTCCTCCGCTGCGCAGCTTAGCCCCGCGGCGCTAGACTGCAAGCCCGGAGGCCCCATGCCCGCACGCCGCCGCCGTTTCCTGCAGTCGCTCTCGGCCGCGCCGCTCTTGCCCGCCGTCCTGGTCCAGGCCCAGGCCACCGTCCCCGAGACGAGCCCGACGGCGGCGCTCGCGCGCCACCTGGCGGAGGTCGTGCGGGCACGCTACGGCGGGCAGCTCGAGGCGGCCGACCTGGACGAGGTGGCGCGCCTGATCGGCGAGAGCCTGGACGGCGCCGAGAAGCTGCGCTCCGTGAAGCTCGGCAACGCCGACGAGCCGGTCACGCTCTTCTCGGCCCGCCGACCCGGGCCTGTCGCGCCCCAGCCGGCGCCGAGGCCCGCCGCCGCGAAGCGGCCCGCCGGAGGCCGTCCGTGAGCGCGCTGGAGCTGATGGACCTCTCGCTGGCCGAGCTGGGCCGCCGCCTGCGCGCGCGCCAGGTCTCGGCCGTCGAGCTGGCCGAGGCCGCCCTGTCGCGCCTCGAGAGGCACGGCCCGCGCCTGGGCGCGGTGGTGACGCTGACCCGCGAGCTGGCCCTGGCCCAGTCCCGCCAGGCCGACCAGGAGCTGCGCTCCGGAAAGGACCGCGGGCCGCTGCACGGTATCCCCTACGGCGCCAAGGACCTGTTGGCCGCGCGCGGCATCCCCACCACGTGGGGGGCAGAGCCGCTGCGCGAGCAGGTCTTCGACTTCGACGCCACGGCCGTGACGCGCCTGCGCGAGGCCGGCGCGGTGCTGGTGGCCAAGCTGGCCATGGTCGAGCTGGCCGGCGGCCTGGGCTACAACAATCCCGACGCCAGCTTCACCGGCCCGGGTCGCACGCCCTGGAACCCCGAGCACTGGAGCGGCGGCTCGTCCTCGGGATCGGGGGCGGCCGTGGCGGCGCGCCTGGTGCCGTTCGCGATCGGCTCCGAGACCTCCGGCTCGATCCTCACGCCGGCCGCGTTCTGCGGCGTGACGGGCCTGCGCCCGACCTACGGCCTGGTCTCGCGCCACGGCGCCATGGCGCTGTCGTGGACGCTCGACAAGCTGGGGCCGATGGCGAAGAGCGCCGAGGACTGCGCGCTGGTGCTGGCCGCCCTCGCCGGACCCGACCCCGCCGACCCGGCCACGGTGGCGGACGGCTTCGCCTGGCCGCCGCGCCCCTCGCGCCGGCCGGAGCGCCGGCCGAGGCTGGGCGTGCTGCGTCACGCCACGGCCAGCGCCGTGCCGGCGGTCAAGCTGGCCTTCGAGCAGAGCCTGGCGGTGCTGGCCCAGTTCGCCGACGTGGACGGCGACGTGCCGTTCCCTGACTTCCCGTGGGGCGCCGCGGTGGGCGTGATCGTCGACGCGGAGGGCGCCAGCGCCTTCCGCGAGCTGATCGAGAGCGGGGCCACGCGGAAGATGCGGGCCGCAGCCGACCGGGTGGGCGGTTACCAGATGCTGATGACCCTGGCGGTGGACTACCTCCAGGCCCAGCGGCTGCGCGGGCCCATGCGGGCCGCGCTCGACGAGCTGCTGTCGCGCTACGACGCGCTGGTGGTGCCGACCCGCAACGCCCTGGCGCCGCGCGTCGGCTACGACTTCGACAAGCAGCCCGAGCCGGCGCCCAGCCCGGCGCCGGACGTCAAGAAGCCATCGTCCCCGGCCACCATCCCGGCCGGCAACCTGGCCGGCCTGCCGGCCCTGGCGCTGCCCAACGGCTTCGGCCCGGGCGGCCTGCCGACCTCGCTCCAGCTCCTGGGACGGGCCTTCTCCGAGTCGCGCCTGGTCGAGATCGCACGGGCCTTCCAGGCAGCCACCGACTGGCACCGACGGCGGCCGGACGCGATCGACTAGACGGCCTGGCGAAGAGCGGGAGGACCCTGACGGTGGGGGTCGCCTGGCAGACTTTCTGCATATCCCCTCCACGCGAGGCCGGGAGTCGGCAATTCCTGCGCCCTGGAGGGCTTCACCCATGAGCAAGTACCGCATCGCGTGGTTGCCGGGCGACGGCATCGGCATCGAGGTCATGGACGCCACCCGCGTGGTCCTGGACGCGCTCGAACTGGACGCCGAGTACGTCCACGGCGACATTGGCTGGGAGTTCTGGTGCCAGGAGGGCGACGCCTTCCCGCCCCGCACCGTGAACCTCCTGAAGAGCGTGGACGCGGCCATGTTCGGGGCCATCACCTCCAAGCCGGTCAAGGCCGCCGAGGCCGAGCTGGTGCCGGGCCTGCAGGGCAAGGGCCTGGTCTACCGCTCGCCGATCGTGCGCATGCGACAGCTGTTCGACCTCTACAACTGCCTGCGGCCCTGCAAGGCCTACCCGGGCAACCCCCTCAACCACAAGGAGGGGATCGACCTGGTGGTGTTCCGCGAGAACACCGAGGACCTGTACGCGGGGGTCGAGTTCAACCCCGTGCCGGCCGAGCTGGCCGAGACCCTGGCCAAGCTCTCCAAGCCCTTCGGGCACTTCTCGCAACTGGCCCTCGACGAGTACGCCGTCTCCTGCAAGATCAACACGAAGAAGGGCTCGGAGCGCATCGTGCGGGCGGCCTACGAGTTCGCCGCCCAGCACGGCCGCAAGAAGGTGACCATCGTCCACAAGGCCAACGTGGTGCGGGCCACCGACGGGCTGTTCCTCGAGGAGGCCAAGAAGGTCGCCAGGGAGTTCCCGCAGATCGAGACCGACGACGCCAACATCGACGCCATCGGCATGTGGCTGCTCAAGAACCCCTTCAACTACGACGTGCTGGTGGCCCCCAACCTCTACGGCGACATCATCTCGGACCTCTGCGCGCAGATGGTGGGCGGCCTGGGCTTCGGCTGCTCGGGCAACATCGGCCAGAAGCTGGCCGTCTTCGAGCCCACCCACGGCTCGGCCCCCAAGCACGCGGGCAAGCAGAAGGCCAACCCGATCGCCACCATCCTGGCCGCCAAGATGATGCTCGACTGGCTGGGCGAGAAGGACAAGGGCGCGCGCCTCGAGGCCGCCACCGCCGCGGTCATCAAGGCGGGCCAGGTCCGCACCTACGACATGGGCGGCTCGTCCACCACGATGGAGATGGGCCGGGCCATCGCGGCGGCGGCCAAGAAGTAGGCCGTCATGCCGCTCCTCCAGCTCCACGAGGTCGGGCTGCGCGACGGCCTGCAGATGGAGAAGCAGGTCGTCCCGACCGAGCAGAAGATCGCCTGGATCGAGGCCGTGCTGGCCGCAGGGGTCGACGTCGTGCAGGTCGGCTCCTTCGTGCACCCCGACAAGGTGCCGCAGATGGCCGACACGGACCGGCTCTTCGAGCACTTCTCGGCCCCCGGCCGCAAGCCCGAAGGCGTGCTGCTCTCGGGCCTGGTGCTGAACGAGAAGGGCCTCGAGCGCGGCCTCAGGTGCGGGGTCGAGATGTTCTGCATGGGCGTCTCGGCCAGCGAGACCCACAGCCGCAAGAACACGGGCATGTCGATCGACGAGGCCAACCAGCGCATCGTCGCCATGGCGAAGGGCGCCCTCTCGGCCGGCAAGCGCGTGCAGGTCTCGGTGCAGTCGGCCTTCGGCTGCGGCTACGAGGGCCCGGTCCCCCAGGAGCGCGTGGTGGCCATCGCGCGCACCTTCCTCGACGCCGGCCTGCGCAACCTGAGCCTGGCCGACACGGCCGGCCACGCCACCCCCGACGACGTGCGCGAGCTGTACGGGCGGGTGCGCGACCTCGACCCCGAGGCCGAGTGGACCTGCCACTTCCACAACACCTACGGCCTGGCCCTGGCCAACTGCTACGCGGCCCGCCAGGCCGGCGTGACCTGGTTCGAGTCCTCCGTGGCCGGGCTGGGGGGCTGCCCGTTCACCAAGGTGGCCGGGGGCAACACCTGCACCGAGGACCTGGTGCACGCCTGGCAGCGCAACGGGCACCGCCCCGACGTCCGGCTGGCCGCGCTGCTGGACGTGGCCCGCGACGTGGCGCGCTTCTTCGGCCGCGACCTGCCGGGCTCGGTCTACAAGAGCGGCCCGATCCCCGAGCCCGCCGCCGCGGGCGCCGCGAGATGAGGTGACGCCATGAGCGCTCTTGCGGGCGTGCGCGTGCTCGACCTGACCAACGTGCTCTCGGGGCCCTTCTGCACCCTGCACCTGGCCCTGCTGGGGGCCGAGGTGGTCAAGGTCGAGAACCCCAAGGCCGGCGACCTGGCGCGCGTGCTGGGGAACGTCCCCAAGTACAACAAGATGCTGATGGGCACCAGCTTCCTGGCCCAGAACGCCAACAAGCGGTCGCTGACCCTCAACCTCAAGGCCCCCGAGGGACGCGAGATCTTCAAGAAGCTCGTCAAGACGGCCGACGTGGTGGTCGAGAACTTCCGCCCCGACGTGATGACGCGCCTGGGGCTGGGCTACCCGGTGCTGGCGGAGATCAACCCGCGCCTGGTCTACTGCGGCATCTCGGGCTTCGGCCAGAGCGGCCCCGACGCCGACAAGCCGGCCTACGACCAGATCATCCAGGGCCTGTCGGGCGAGATGGACGTGAACGGCGACGAGCGCCTGCACCCCTTGCGGGCCGGCTTCCCGGTCTGCGACACGGTGGGCGGCCTGAACGCGGCCTTCGCGATCCTGGCCGCGCTGTACCACCGCGAGCGGACCGGCGAGGGCCAGATGATCGACGTGGCCCTGCTGGACTCGATCATGCCGCTCATGGGCTGGGTGGCCGCCAACCTGCTGATCGGCGGCCAGCCGCCGGTGGCGCTGGGCAACGACAACTTCACCGCGGCCCCCTCGGGGACGTTCAGGACGCAGGACGGCTTCGTCAACATCGCCGCCAACAAGCAGGAGCAGTGGGAGGCCGTGGCCGACGTGCTGGGCGTCCCCGAGCTCAAGACCGACCCGCGTTTCCAGGAGCGCGACGAGCGCAAGAAGAACCGCAAGGCGCTGACGCCGCTGCTCGAGGAGAAGCTGACGCAGAAGCCGACCGCGTTCTGGGTCGAGGCGCTCAACGCCAGGGACGTCCCCTCGGGCGACATCCTGTCGCTGAAGGACGCCCTGGAGCAGCCGCAGGTCAGGCACCGCGAGGTCCTGCACGAAGTGCAGGTGGACGAGGTCGGACCGGTCAAGCTGTTCGGCCTGACCGCCCAGCTCTCGAAGACGCCGGGCCAGATCACCGCCCCGCCGCCACGGCTGGGTCAGCACACGGCCGAGGTGCTGCAGGGCCTGGGCTATTCGAAGGAAGAGGTCGCGTCGCTCAAGGAAAAGGGCGTCGTCTAGGAGTGGATGCCATGGGAATGACCGTCGTCGAGAAGATCCTGGCGCGCGCCTCGGGGCGTGACGCGGTTGTGGCCGGGGACGTGGTCGAGCCGGCCGTCGACCTGGCCATGTCGCACGAGAACGCGGCCCTGGTGCTGAACCAGTTCCACGAGGTCTTCAAGGGCACGGGCCGCGAGCCGAAGATCTGGGACCCCTCGAGGATCGCCGTCATCTTCGACCACCGCGTGCCGGCCGAGTCGCCCAAGACCGCCAGCAACCACAAGAAGGTGCGCGAGTTCATCGCCAAGCACGGCATCACGCGCTTCCACGACGTGCGCGGCGACGAGGGCGGCATCTGCCACCAGATCCTGCCCGAGAACGGCTACGTGCGGCCCGGCGCGGTGGTGGTCGGCACCGACTCGCACACCACCAGCCACGGCGCGCTGAACGCCTTCTCCTTCGGCATCGGCGCGACCGAGATGGCCTCGGTCTGGGCGCTGGGCGTGGCCCTCAACGTCGAGGTGCCGCAGACCATCAAGGTCGAGGTCAACGGGAAGTTCGCCCCGAACGTGGGCGCCAAGGACCTGATCCTGCACCTGGTGGGCCTGCTGACGGCCGAGGGGGCCAACTTCCGGGCCATCGAGTTCCACGGCGACACGATCCGGAACATGCCGACCTCGGGCCGCCTGACCCTGTGCAACATGACGGTCGAGGCCGGCGCCACCTCGGGCGTGGTGCCCGGCGACGAGGAGACGGTCAAGTACCTGCGCGAGGTGGCGGGCGTGAAGGACGAGGTCAAGCTCGTGACCCCCGACCCGGACGCGGTCTACGAGCGCGTCATCAGGATCGACGCCTCCAAGCTGGCGCCGCAGATCGCCTGCCCGCACACGGTCGACAACGTCAAGCCCATCGAGGCGGTGCTGGGCACCAAGGTGCACCAGATCGTGATCGGCTCGTGCACCAACGGCCGCCTGGACGACATCGCCGCCGCCGCCACGATCCTCAAGGGCAAGAAGGTCGCGCGCGGAACGCGCATGCTGGTCTTCCCGGCCTCCGCGCGCATCTTCCAGGAGGCCCTGGAGAAGGGCTACGTGGCCGACCTGATGAAGGCCGGCGCCGTGGTCATGAACTCGGGCTGCGGCCCCTGCCTGGGCGTGCACGAGGGCGCCCTGGGCGACGGCGAGGTGGCGCTCTCGACCACCAACCGCAACTTCAAGGGCCGCATGGGCAACCCCCAGTCGGAGGTCTACCTGTGCTCGCCCGAGGTGGCGGCCGCCTCGGCCGTCAGCGGCACCATCACCGATCCGCGCAAGGGAGCCTAGCCATGGCCCAGGTCATCTCGAAGCTCGGCGACGACGTCTCCACCGACGTGATCTACCCCGGCCGCTACATGGCCACGGTGCTGCCCACCGAGACGCCCCAGTTCGCGTTCGCGGACAGCCCGGAGCTGAACGGCAAGCTCAAGGCAAAGGTGCCGGCCGGCAGCGTGATCGTGGCGGGCAAGAACTTCGGCTGCGGCTCCTCGCGCGAGCAGGCCTGCTCGTGCCTCAAGGGCTACGAGCTCACCATCGTGGCCAGGGGCTTCGCGCGCATCTTCCTGCAGAACTCGATCAACCTCGGCCTGAACCTCATCACGGCGCCCGACGTCGAGGCCTCCGAGGGCGACGAGCTGGAGGTCGCGGGCGACAGGGTGGTCAACAAGACCACGGGCAAGAGCTTCGCGACCGTGCCGCTGCCCAAGGCGCGCCAGGCCATCATCGACGCCGGCGGGCTGATCGCCTACACGCGCCAGCGCGTGATGGAGACGGCCGCCAGGGGCTGAGAGGCCGGCGGGCCGCGGGTGACGACGGGCGCGGACGGCCACGGCCGGGGGCGTGCGGCCCCCGGCGGTGCAGGCTGGACCGCCGTGCATCCAAAGGAGACGCCATGAGACGCCTGCTCTTCCTCTGCGCCGCGCTCGTCGCGGGCGCCCCCGCCTTCGCCCAGACCGACAAGGCCGGGTGCGTCGACCACCCGCTCTTCCCCACGCGCATGCCGGGCTACGTCATCGAGGCCTGCAAGGTGGAGGAGTTCGGGCGCTACGAGTTCTTCACCCTCAAGCCGCCCAAGCTGGCCGTCGAGGGCAAGCTCACCTTCATCACCTACGCGGTCTCCGACCGCAAGAGCGAGCCGTCCGCCACCGCGGTCGTCAGGAACTACGAGAACGCCCTGCGCAAGGTCGGCGCGACGGGCCTGCAGACCGACCCGAACGCGACCTGGTGGGTGACCGGGAAGGTCGTGAAGGACGGCCAGGAGGCCTGGGCCCAGGCCGAGAAGGGCAACGGCAAGATCTGGCTGCGCGTGGTCGAGAAGCGGGCCATGCAGCAGCACGTCGTCGCGGACGCGGCCGCCCTCGGCAGCGACATCAGGTCGACGGGCCACGTGGCGGTCTACGGCATCGCCTTCGACACGAACAAGGCCGTCGTCAAGCCCGAGTCGAAGCCGGCCCTGGACGAGGTCGCGAGCCTGCTGAAGCAGGACCCGGGCCTGAAGCTGAAGGTGGTGGGCCACACCGACATGGTGGGCTCCCAGGAAGCCAACGTGGCGCTCTCCCAGGCGCGCGCCGAAGCCGTCGTGCAGGCGCTCGTCTCCCAGTACGGCGTCGCGGCCGCGCGCCTCAAGGCCTACGGCGTGGGCCCGCTGGCGCCAGTCGCCAGCAACGACACGGACGAGGGCCGCGCGCGGAACCGGCGGGTCGAGCTGGTGAAGGAGTAGTCGGGGACGCCGCCTATACTCGGGCGTGCCCTGGGTCTACCTGCTGCGCGCCGACGGGCCGCTGCGCGGCGGGGCTGCCAGGGATCTGGCCACCCGGCTGGCCGCCTGTGAGCGGGCCCGCGCGCCACACGACGCGCGCGCGCGTGGGCCGCTGGCGCTGGCCTGGGCTCGCGAGGTCGGAAGCTGGAGCGAGGCCCGGCACGAGCGGCAGCGGGTCGAGGCGCTGACCCCGGCGGAGAAGGAGTCGCTGGCGGCGGCCGGGGCGGTCGGCCTCGCGCACCTCACCCGCGCCTCCTACCGCGAGATGCCCTGGCGGAACGGCCGCGGCACGACCACCGAGATCGCGCGGCGGCCGGCGGGAGAAGGCCCGTTCGACTGGCGGGTGAGCAGCGCCCGGGTGGAGGCGGCGGGGCCGTTCTCCCCCTTCCCCGGGATCGACCGGGTGATCGTGGCCCTCGACGGCGAGGGGCTGCGGCTGGAGCACGAGGACCAGGGCACGTCGGCCACGCTCGCTCCGCTGCAGCCCTACGCCTTCAGGGGCGACTGGCGCACCGCGGGCACACCGCGAGGAGGGCCCGTGCGGGACTTCAACGTCCTCTGGCGCCGCGACCGCTTCCGGGCGACGGTGGCCGTGTCGGGCGCGGGGGCGCGCACCCTGCGCGTGGGGCACGCGACCCTGGTGCACGTGGTGGCCGGCGAGGCGGCGGTGATCGTCCCGGGCGGGCGGGTCGTGCTGGCAGCTGGCGAGACGGCTCTCGCAGAGCTCGGCCCCGGGGCGGCAGGGTCCGCTGCCGTGCTGTGCGCGGGACCAGACGCCGTCCTCCTCCAGGTCGAGCTCCAGCCGTGCCTGGAGCGTGGGCTTCGTGATCGCCCGGGACGGTGACTCTCAGGTCCGCCCGCTGACCTTCGGCTGCCGCCCGGTCAGGGCGCCATCGTCTCCTCCGAGACGTCCCAGCCCGCGTCGGCGCCGCCCGGCAGCATCTGGCCGCGGTCCTCGCCGACCTCCTCGTCGATGAGGCGGTTGAGCTTGTCGTTGAGGGCCAGCACCAGCTCGGCCCGCTGCCCCTGCCGCGCCCCGAGGTTGTCGAGCTCGAGCGGGTCTTTCTCGAGGTCGAACAGCTCGACGTCGTTGAAGCGGTAGAGCTCCTCGAGCGTGGCCGGGCGGTTGTGCTGCTTGGGCGAGAAGTAGCGCGTGAAGACGTGGCGGCCGTCGAAGTACGAGCGCACGGCGCCGCGCTTGGTCATGTCGGGGACGATGCCCGCCGCCTTGAGCGCGTCCCTGCCGCCCTGCTGGCCGGCCTGGCGCATGAAGTCGAGGGCCTTGTTGAGGTAGTCCCCGTCCAGGTAGGCGAACATGTTGTAGTTGAAGAGCACCGCGCTGCGCACGGCGTCGAGGCCCGCCGTGCCCGGCGAGGCGAGCAGCCCCGAGAGGTCCTTGCCCGGCAGGCCGCGCACGATCGCGGCGCGCTTCTCGGCCGGGGCCCCGGTGAGGGCCACGAGCGTCGGGGCCAGGTCGAGGTGCGAGGTCACGGCGCGGCACTGGCCGCCACCGCGGTGCGCGGGGTGCGCCACGACCAGCGGCACGTTGTTCTGCTCGCGGTAGGCCACGGCGCCCTTGGCGTGGAGGCGGTGCGCGCCGTCCATGTCGCCGTGGTCGGCCGTCAGGACGACGATCGTGCGCTCGGTCAGCCCGGCCGCCTCCAGCTCGTCGAGCACGCTGGCGATGTTGCGGTCCACGTCGCGCAGGCAGTTGAGGTAGTAGTTGTGGCGCCGCCGCCAGCGCGCCTCCTCGTCGGGGATGACGCCCACCAGCGCGTCGTGCGAGCGCAGGAAGTCGGCGTGGGCCCGCGGGCGGCCCGGCGCGTCGAGGGCCTGGGCGTGGTTGCGCGGCAGCTCGAAATCCCACTGCTTCGCGTAGAGCGGGTCGACGGGGTCGCGGGCCACGTGGGTGATGCCGCGCGCCGACTGCACGGGCGTGCCCGGCGCGTCGGTGTCGTAGAACATCACGTCGTGCGGGTTGACCAGGTTCACGGCCAGGAACCAGGGCTTGCCCGCGCCGGCCAGCTCGCGGCCGCGGCCCCGCAGCCAGCTCCCGGCCATGGCCGAGATCACGCCGTCGTGCAGGTAGCCGCCCTGCGTGTGGGCGATGATGTCGCCCACGCCGAAGTAGTCCGAGAAACCGTAGTCCTCCATCTCCTGGGTGAAGATGCGGGTCGGTGAGCCGAGCTTGTTGACGGTCTCGAACTCCTTGTGGAGGTGCCACTTGCCCTTGTAGGCCGTGTAGTAGCCGGCGTCCCGCAGCAGGTCGCCCACGGTGCGGAAGTCGGGCGAGAGGCTCGTGATCCAGGGGAAGTTCGTGTTGTCGAACATGCCGGTCTTCTGGATGTGCTGCCCCGTGTAGATGACCGAGCGCGAGGGTGTGCAGACGCACGAGTTGATGCGGTGGTTGAGGAAGGTGGTGCCGCGCGCCATGAGGCGCTCGTGGGCGGGCAGGCGGTAGCCCGCCGGAAGCTCACCCGGCCGGAAGGCCCGCTCCTGGTCGGTCAGGATGAAGAGGATGTTGTAGGGCCCGGCCGTGGCCGCCCCCGGGGCTCCCGACGGCGCTGGCGCGGCGGCCTCACCCGTCGCCGGCACGCCCCGGCCCAGGGCCAGGGCGGTCGCCCCCAGCCCGGCCTGGCGCAGGAACCCCCGCCGGGAGCCCTCGCCCCCGGAACCCTTTTCGTCGCTCATGCTCTCCCCCCATCATGCTGGCCCGCCCCGGTCGGGACGCCGGCCCTACTTTCCAAACCAGCGGCGATAGACGCCGTAGGTGAACTCCAGGAACCGCTCGTCGTTCGGGTAGTCCCTGTGGGTCCTGGCCGGTCGGGCCAGGATCTCCTCGAACTCCTCCAGGCTCAACCCGAACTTCTTCGCGACGTACGCCTTCTGGGGAGCGATCTGCTCCTCCCTGAACGGGGGCTCCTCGAGCGCCCCCAAGGCCTCCTCCCGCGTGACCTCTCCGGCGCAGATCTGGGTCGACAGCGTGGCCTTGCGATAGTCGATGCCGAACTTCTTGGGATGAATGTAGGAGTGCACGAAGCCGGTGATGGTCGACTCGTGGTGCTTGCCGCCGTAGTACTGCCAGCCCAGCTCGTCCTGCAGGACCTTCATCGCCCGTGCCTTCGAGTACGGCACGTGGTTGAGCAGGTAGACGATGCGGACGCCCTTGACGAGCTTGTAGTACATCTCCTTCTCGAACCCGAAGGTGGGGAACGTCTTCAGCGCGCGCGTTCCGAAGCGCTCGTGAATGGCCTTGAGGAACGTGACGTCCTTGGCGTTGTAGTGCCACGCGGCCGGCAGGATCCCCTCGGTCGCGTAATTCCCTCCGCTGATGATGAACTTGACCCCGTGTTCCACCGCGGCCTGGTGCAGCGCGGCCGGTATGGCCATGTCGGTCGGCGTCTCGATCTCCGGCACCGAGGCCTTGAGGAACGACAGCTGGAGGTCCTTGAACTCCTCCCAGTCGAGGACGTGGCTCTGGTAGTCGATGCCGAGGATCCTGGCGAGGTTCTTGATGTTCTTGACCGCGGTGTCGGAGTTCCAGCCGTTGTCCATGTGGACCGCCAGCGGGCGCAGCCCGTTCTGCCTGGCGACGTGGGCGGCGTAGCTGCTGTCGATCCCGCCGCTGATGCCGACGACGCAGTCGTACTCCCGACGGCGCCCGGCTCGCTTCATCCGCCCGACCAGGGCCTGCAGCTCCCGGTCGCTCTCCTCGCCGCGGTAGGTCCGCCGGGCGATGCGCTCGAAGTAGTCGCGACAGTGGTTGCAGCGGCCGAGCTCGTCGAAGCAGATGTCCCGGTCGGTCGTGTCCATCACGCAGCGCGTGCACTGCCGGAAGGCCCGCGCGCTCATTCGAACGCGACCTCGGAGCGCCCGGGGTAGTTGATCAGCACGCCACGCCTGGGGCCCTGGAAGACGAACAGGCTCCCGGCGGCGACCGCCGTCGCGTGCCCCTCGGCGTGGCCCCGGACCAGGTCCGCGGCCGTGCCGGCGCCACCCAGCGCCACCACGGGGATGGTCACGGCGTCGGCGACGCGCCGGACGAGGTCGAGGTCGTACCCCTGCATGGTCCCGTCGCGGTCCATGGACTGAATGATGATCTCCCCGGCGCCCCGCGCCTCGGCCCTCCGCGCGAACTCCTCGGGCGCGAGGCCCGTCGGCCTGGTCCCGGACAGCACCCAGGCCTGTTCCCGGCCGAAGAGCTTCTTCTTGACGTCGATGCACACGGTGATGGTCGAGGAGCCGAAGGCCTCGGCCGCCTCGGCGACGAACCCCGGGTCCTGGGCGGCCACCGTGCCGAGCACGACCTTCTCGGCGCCGGCGCTCAGGATGCGGCGGATGTCCTCGAGCGTACGGATCCCGCCGCCCACGGCGAAGGGCATGTTGGCCTCCTCGCCCACGTCGCGCACGAAGTCCAGGGGGATGAGCCGCTTCTCCCTGGACGCGCGGATGTCCAGGAAGACCAGCTCGTCCGCGTCGAGCTGGTTGAAGATCCTGACCGCGTTGATGGGATCGCCCACGTAGGCGTGCCGGCCGAACCGGACGGTCTTGACGAGACCGCCCTGCCGCAGGAGCAACACCGGGATGACCCTGGGCCTGAACATCTAGAGGGCCAGGAAGCCGCGCAGCAGCTGCTCGCCCGCGGCGTGGCTCTTCTCGGGGTGGAACTGCACGCCCAGGATGTTGCCCCGCTCGACCGCAGACGGGAAGGTGCAGGCGTAGGTCGTCTCGAGCAGCACGTCCCCCTCGTCGCCGCACACGAGGTGGTAGGAGTGCGCGAAGTAGAACAAGGGGGCCGCGGGCAGCCAGGCTCCCAGGCGACCCGGCTTCTTCTGCTGGACGCTGTTCCAGCCCATGTGAGGCACCTTGTATCGCAGGGTGTCCTGGACCTCGAAACGGACCACCTGGGCGTCGATCCAGCCGAGACCAGCGACGTCCCCTTCCTCGCTTCGCCTGGCGAAGAGCTGCATGCCCAGGCAGATCCCCAGCACGGGCACCTTCCGCCGGAGGACCGAGTCGTCCAAGGCCTCGATCAAGCCGTGCTTCTTCAGGTTGTCCATCGCCTGGCCGAAGTGGCCCACGCCCGGGAGCACGAGCCGCTCCGCGGCAGCCACGCGAGCCGGGTCCGAGGTGACCACCGGGTCGGCGCCGACCCGGCGGAAGGCCTTTTCGACGGAGTGGAGGTTCCCCGTTCCGTGGTCGACGATGACGAGCGTGCTCACGAGGCCTTCAGCTCCTCGCAGAGCGCCGCCAGCCGTCGGGCTTGCTCCCGGCGCGAAAAGCGCTCGGTCCCGACGGAACGACAGGCGATCCTGCGGTTCCTGGCGAACTCGTCCAGCAGCTCGTGGAGGACCTCGTCCAGGTGCCGCTCGTCCCGGACCACGACGCCGGCACCGGTCTGCTCGACCAGGCGCTCCATGGGCCTGTCGTCCCTGCCCGAGAACTCTTGCAGGTTGTAGTGAAGGGCCTTCAGCTGCATCGCTCCGGGATCCTCGGAGTAGCACAGGAGCACCTTGCGCTTCAGCGCCAGGCAGTCGTAGATCTTGGTGCCCACGGTGGCGTAGTTGTTGAACATCAGGAGCACATTCGCCCGGGACAGCTCGCTGGCGGCCTCGTCGTTCGGCAGCCGGTCCACGAAGCGCACGTGGCGCTCGAGGGCCGGGAACTCCGCCGCCAGCATCGACTCGATCGACGGTCGCCCACCGATGCCGATGAATCTCAGCTCGAGCTCCCGTCCGCCCTGCCGGAGCACCCGGTCGCAGACGCCGAGGAAGCTCTGGAGCGGATGCCAGGCGTAGAGGCTGCCCGCGAAGGCGATGGTCAGCCTTTCGCTACCCTGCTGGACGCCCGCGGCCGCGGCGATGGCCTCCGGGTCGTAGCCATTGGGGACGACGTGGATGGCCTTGCCGGCGTGCAGGGACGAGATCACGTCCCGGAAGAACTCCGAGACGGTGGTCAGGACAGACGCGCTGCGCGTGAAGCGGAGCTCCTGGCGGACGTCCCAGGCACGCGAGATGCGCCGGCCGACGCTGCGGCTGTCCTGCGACCACGGGTCGCGGAAGTCCGCGATCCACGGCACGCCGAACTCGGCGGACAGCCGGGTGGCGTAGTTGAAGAGCACGAAGGGCTCGCCCGTGGCGACGATCGCGCCGACCCTGTTCGCTCGCAAGTAGCCCCGCGCCGCGTGGTACAGCTCCTTCTTGGGCCCAATCGCGAGGTAGTACTGTCCCGCCTCGTACCAGGCGGTGATCGCCTTGCGGATCAGGACATGGCGGGTGGGACCGTGCCTCAGCAGCAAGCGGTGGCTCAGGTTGGGCCGGTAGGGCGTGCGCAGGATCGTCCCGTGCTCGTCACGCTCCACCACCAGGTCGTCCGTGGCGCTGGGCGCGACGTAGTCGCGGTCGTCGCCGTAGCGGTTGTCCCACTGACGCGTGACCACCACCGGCTCGATGCCGAACTCGTGGAAGTACCGGAACCAGGAATAGGGCCGCAGGCCTCCCACCCGCACCAGGGGCGGGAAGTCGTAGGCCAGGATCAGGACCCTCACGCCCTTGCCCTGCAGCTCACGCGGCGGCCAGCGCGTCCGCGTAGAACCTGAGCATCCGCGACTCGTGGCACTCGTGGGAGAAGGTCCGCTCGAAGTGCCGTCGGGCCCGCGAGCCGAGCTCTCGGGCGGCGCCCGGGTCCGCCACGAGCGCGGCCATCGCGCGCCACAGCGCCTCCTGGTCGCCCACCGGAACGACGTGGCCGCTCTCCCCGTCGCCAACGATGTCCGGGAGGGCGCCGTGACCGCTGACCACGACGGGCAGGGCGAAGGACATGGCCTCGGCCACGACCAGGCCGAAGCCTTCGGCGCGGGCCGGATGCACCAGGGCATCGACGCGGGGAAAGACGTCGCGGTAGAGGCGCTCCCGCTCGATCCAGGGATGGCACTCGAAGCCCGGCTCGTGCGCGAGCTCCGCGTAGGAGGGGTCGCCGACCAGGATGGCTTCGACTCGTGCCCCGTCGCCGCGCAGCCGCCGTATCGACTCGACGAATAGGTCGGCGCCCTTCCGCCAGGGGTGCCGGCCGACCAGAAGGAACCGGAAGGGCGAGCCGCCGGGCTCGCGCGGCGCGAGCGGGGGCGTCGGAAGGCCCGGGGGAATGACCCGCACCAGGCCAGCCGGGACGCCCGCGCGCAGCAGGAACCCGCGCGCGAACTCCGAGAGCACCGCGATCCCCCGCAGCCCCTTCCAGGAGACGAACTCGTTGTTGATCCGGAGCCGCGGCAGGATGCGCCGAGCCCGCGCGTAGAGCGCCTCGATCCGCCCGGGCGGCCAGCCCTCGTACTCCTGCACGTAGTGGTAGTAAGAGCCGCCGCCGACCGTCATGACGACGGGGATGCGACGGCTGGATCCGATCCACGAGCACACGTTGTGCACGTGCACCAGGTCGAACCGCTCGGAGACGCGATACGCCCGGAGGCCGGGGAGCATGCCGATGCTGGGATGGATCAGACGGTTGAAGGCGATCTCCCGGAGCGTGAGGGCCCGCGCCCCGGGCACGCTGGCGTGGTCGTCCCGGACGGCGGTGTAGCGCACCCCGGCCGGTGGGTGCCTGGTGAGCTCGTCGAGCAGCGTGTCCTCGCCGCCACCACCGCGCGTCCCCACCAGGAGGCACTCGATCGGCGGCGTGCTCCCGGCCTGGCTCGCGGGGCCTGGAGCGACGAGGGGCTGGCCGGCCACGTGTTCTCCCGCCCCGAGCAAACCGTCCTCCGCGGACTCCAACTCG
The DNA here is from genome assembly GCA_039812725.1 of Vicinamibacteria bacterium. Taxonomy (GTDB): domain Bacteria; phylum Acidobacteriota; class Vicinamibacteria; order Fen-336; family Fen-336; genus JBDIBD01. The sequence continues at coordinate 16,942 of JBDIBD010000006.1, forward strand.
ACGACTCCAGGTCCCGCCCCGGGGCTGGTTGCGGCCCCGGCCCTGCCTGCCGGCCCGTGCGAATGATAGACGATCGCCCGCGGCACTCGACTCGGCAGCACTGGAGCTCCGGCCGGGGCCCTGAGCGCCGTCAGGCCCGGGCCGGGTCGAAGGCCAGCCCCAGCCGCAGGATGCGCTCGAGCAGCTGCTCGTACTCCAGCCCGTCGCGCTCGGCCGACTCGGCGAAGTCCTCGCCGTAGGCCAGCTGCGGGTTGGGGTTGGCCTCCAGCACGAAGACCTCGCCCGCGGGGCTGAGGCGCAGGTCCATGCGCGCGTAGCCGGAGAAGTGCAGCACCCGGTAGACCCGCTTGCAGGTCTCCTGGATGCGGCGCGCCAGGACCTCGGGCAGGTCGCGGGCCTGCTCGGTGGTGATGCCGTGGCGCTCGCGGTAGGCGTCGTTCGACTTGAGCCGCTCGGTGGCGATGCGCGGCACCCCGGGCGGCAGGCCGGCGAAGCGCAGCTCCCAGACCGGGAAGGCCCGCAGGCGCTCGTTGCCGAGCACGCCCACGTACAGCTCGCGCCCCTCGATGTAGGTCTCGGCGATGGCGTGGGTGCCGGTGCTCTCGTGCACGAAGCGCACGCGCTCGGCCAGGCGCTCGTCGCTGTCCACCAGCGAGGCCTGGGAGATGCCGATCGAGGCGTCGAGGGTCAGCGACTTCACGATCAGCGGGAAGCGCAGCGAGCGCGGCCGGCGCACCGGGCGCCCGCGCGGGAAGAGCGCGAAGGCCGGCACGTGGATGCGGTGGTAGGCCAGCAGCTTCTTGGTGATGGCCTTGTCGCGCCCCAGCAGCAGGCCGCGCGCGTTGCAGCCGGTGTAGGGCAGCTTCATCAGCTCGAGGTAGGCCACCACGTTCTGGTCCCAGGTCACCACGTCGTCGAAGTTCTCGAGCAGGTTGAAGGCCACCTGCGGCTCGAACTCGCGGATGGCCTGGCGGATGGGGGCCAGCTCGCCGGCCACGCCCAGGGCCAGCACCTGGTGGCCCATCTCGCGGAGCGTGGTGGCCACGTCGTACTCGGTCTTCCAGTCGCTGTGGTGGGCGTCGGCGGCCGTGGCGCCCTCGGGCGGCACCAGGCCGGCGTGCATGAGCGCGAGGATCTTGAGGGGCTTCACAGGGCCAGCCTGAGGCGCCCCTCGTAGAGCGCCTTGAGGGTCTGCACGGTCAGCAGCAGGGCGAACTCGGTGCGGGCGTGGTCCTCGGGGACCGCCAGGCGCAGCTGCAGCTCGCGGGCCCGCTCCAGCAGCTCGCCGTAGACCTGGTCGATGGCGTACTGGTAGACGCCGGTCCAGCGCCGCACCAGGCCGCGCACGTCGCGGCGCACGCGGCCCAGGAAGGCCGCGGCGGTGGGCGCGCCGTGGAACTCGGGGGCGTCCGAGAACAGGCGGCGCAGCTCGCGGTCGTAGGCGCCGCCGCGGTCGACGGCGTAGTGCTGGCGCTTGCGCTTGTAGTGGGTGCGCAGGGTCTTGCGCAGGCGCTGCAGCGGGTCGAGGGTCTGGCGGCGCGACGCGAGCGCCGGCCGGCCGGCCAGCTCGCGCATCAGCTGGTCCACGTACTCGAGCTTCTTCAGCGCCGGCCAGCCCTCGTAGCGCGTCCGCCAGTCGGAGCCGGGCGTCAGCCAGACCGCGAAGGTCTCGGCGAAGTCCTCGTCGGGGTGGCTCTGCGCGTACCAGGACTCGAGGTGGATCACGTAGCTGCGGCTGTAGGGCCGGGGCGCGTAGGTGTCGGGGTAGGGCTCGGACGAGCGCCCGAACAGCCGCCGGCGCCGGCGCCGCTGGCGCAGCTGGTAGGCGTTGTCGAGGGCGTGGCCGCACTCGTGGCGCAGGATGCGCAGGCACCACTCCGGCGTGCCGCCCTCGACCTCGAGCATCTGGGCCTGCTCGAGGCGCGCCAGGCGCGGGTGCGCCAGGTAGAAGGGCAGCGCCACGCCGGGGATGCCGTCGGGGGTGAAGAACTCGTCGGAGAGCCAGAAGTGCGGCCGGAACGGAAGCCCGCGCGCCTGGAGCTCGGCGTACAGCTCCGCCACGCGCGGCTCGAGCGGGCTGCCCTCGACCCGCAGGTCCAGGTCGCACAGCCGCAGGTCCAGCAGGCGCTCGTCGTCCCAGTGCTCCCACTCGGCCGGCGGCAGGCGCCGGCGCTCCGGCGGCGGCGGCCCGGGCTGGCTGGCGGACGGGGTCTCCTCGGGCGCTTCGTCCATGGCCTGGCCCCGAGCGTAGCACCGCGCGGGACGGGCTTCCCGGCCGGTCAGGCCAGCTCGACCCCCAGCCCCGGGGCGTCCAGCGTGCGCAGCGTCCCGTCCTCGAGCGCGAAGCCGCCGCGGGCCGGGTCGCGCGCCAGGTCGAGGCTGCCGTCGAGATCCAGGTGGCGGGTGGCCGGGCTGGCGAAGGCCGCGTGCAGGGCCGCGGCAATGCCCACCACGCTCTCGTCCATGCAGCCCCACATCAGCTCGAGACCGGCCGCCTCGGCGATGCGGGCGATGCCCAGGGCCGGGCGGATGCCGCCGCACTTCATCAGCTTCACGTTGAAGATGCCGCAGGGCACGGGCGGCGCCGCCAGGCGCAGCGCGTCGCGCTCGTCGTGCAGGCTCTCGTCGGCCGCCAGCCGCGCCCGCTGCCCGGGCGCAAGCCGCGCCAGGGCCGCCAGGTCGGCCGGCGGCACCGGCTGCTCCGTGAATTCGATCTCCAGCCCCTCGACCGCGGCCAGGTAGCGCTCGAGCTCGGCCAGGCCGTAGCCCTGGTTGGCGTCGGTGCGCAGTCGGACGTCCGGGAAGCGCTCGCGCAGCCGCCGCAGGCGCTCCAGGTCCTCCTCGAGAGAGCGGCCGAGCTTGACCTTGAGCACCCGGAAGCCGCGCCCGACGTACTCCTCGGCCTCGGCCAGGGTCCGGGCCACGTCCAGGATGCCGATCGTGATCGAGGTCGGCAGGCGGACGTGGCAGCGTCCCAGCAGGTCGACCAGGGGCCGCCCGAGCCGCCGGGCCCAGAGGTCGAAGAGGGCGATGTCCATCGCCGCACGGGCCGCCGGGGCGGCGGGCCAGCGGACGGCCAGCTCGCGCAGCAGCAGCGGCCACGTCTCGAGCTCCCGCCCCACCAGCCAGGCGCTGTCGTCGAGCGCCGCGGTGCAGGCCGCGAAGCTCTCGCCCGTGACCGCCTCGGCCGGGGTGCCCGTGCCCAGACCCACGCTGCCGTCCTCGGCCACCACGCGCACCAGCACCATCTCGACCGCGTCCGTGGTCTCGAAGGCGATGGTGTAGGGCCGCGTCAGCGGCGTCTGCAGGGCGCGCACCTCGACCGCGGCGATCCTCACCGCCGCCGCTCCGCCTCGACGTAGGCCCGCACGGCCGGCAGCAGCGGCTCGACCCCCTCGAGCAGCGGGAAGACCGCCGGGACACTGGTGGCCGACTCGGCCGCGGCCCGGGCGGCCTCGCGCGCGGCGGGCTCCAGGTGCTCGTGGTTGAGGGCCAGGCCCAGCAGCCGCGCGCCGTAGAAGCGCAGCAGCGCGGCCTCGTCGTCGAGAGGCGGGATGCGGTTGCCCAGCTCCTCCTGCTCCTCGAAGTAGGTGCGGGCCGGGGCGTGCTGCAGGATCACGCCGCGGGCCTCCGCCGAGAGCAGCAGCTCGGCCCCGCAGGGCCCGGAGGGGTTGCGCAGGGCCGACTGGCCCTCGATCAGGATCAGGTCGGGCTGCTCCTCGCGGTCGCAGGCCAGCACGGCCCGCTCCAGCTCGCCGCTCACGAAGTCGTTGGGGGTGGCGTCGAGGATGAAGCCGTGGCGCTCGCCCTGCAGCCAGCCGGTCTGGCCGGTGTAGACCAGTTCCGTCCTCAGGCCAGTGGCCCGGGCAGCGGCCTTCAGCACCTGCGCCGTGGTGCGCTTGCCCAGGGCGCAGTCCGTCCCCAGCACGGCCAGGCGCGCCGCCCGCGCCTCGCGGATCTCCCCCGTCCAGAAGCGCAGCTCGCGCACCGGGCGCGGGCGGCGCAGGTCGAGGATGGTGGCCCCCGCGCGGGCCGCGGCAGCGGCGATCTCGGCATCTTCGGAGAGCAGCGTGTGCAGGCCGTTGACCAGCCCCAGCCCCAGCCGGGCCGCGTCGATCAGGCTCGCCCGCAGGCTGTCGGGCAGCACGCCACCCGAGGTGGCCACGCCCACCACCACCACGTCCGGGGGGCCGGCAAGTTCCATCAGCTCCGAGAGGCTGGCGCAGGTCGGGATGCCGCGTGGCCGGCCGTCGAGCAGCTGCCCGGCGTCGTGGCCGGCCCCGGCCTGGTCGACCAGGCCGAGGATGCGGAAGCGGCTGGGGCCACGCACCAGCCCGTGGGCCGTCTTGGCGAACGGCGTCTCGAACCAGCCGTCCGTCAGGACGGCTGCGGTCTGCTGGCCGGTGCTCATGGCGGCGGATCATACCGCCCGGCGGGCGGCATAATGGCGCGACCTGGAGGCCCCCATGCCCGTCCTCGCCGCCCTGCTGCTGGCTGCCGCGTCCGGCCTGCCCGCCCCCACGCTCGTGATCACGAACGCGCGCGTGGCCGACGGCAGCGGCGGGCCGCTCCTCGACGGACGGGCCGTGGTGGTGGCGCGCGACACGATCGTGGCCGTCGAGGACGTGGCCCGCTACACGCCGCCCGCGGGCGTGCGCGTGCTCGACGCCCGCGGCCAGGTCGTGGCCCCGGGCTTCATCGACCTGCACAGCCACGCCCCCGAGAGCCTGCTCGCGCACCCCGACGCGGCCAGCCAGGTGCGACAGGGGATCACCACCTCGGTGGGCGGCCAGGACGGCGGCTGCGCCTGCCCGCTGGGGGAGTACTTCCTGAAGCTGGAGCGGGCCGGCGTGGCCCTCAACGTGGCCTCGAGCGCGGGCTTCGGCTGGCTGCGCGAGCAGGTGCTGGGCCAGGACCAGAAGCGGCCGGCGCGCCCCGACGAGATCGAGAAGATGCAGGCCCTGCTCGAGACCGAGCTGCGCAGCGGGGCGGTCGGCCTCTCGAGCGGCCTCGAGTACGAGCCCGACTCGTTCGCCCCGACCGACGAGATCGTGGCGCTGGCGCGCGTGGTGCAGCCCTGGGGCGGCTTCTACTCGAGCCACGTGCGCGACGAGGGCGCGCGGGTGATCGAGTCGTTCCGCGAGGTGGCGGAGATCAGCCGCCGGGCGGGCGTGCCCGGCCACATCAGCCACCTGAAGCTGGGCTCGGTCAGCGCGTGGGGGCGCATGCCGGAGTACCAGGCCCTCGTGAAGGAGGTCGACGCGGCCGGCGGCCCGCCCCTCACGGGCGACTGCTACGCCTACGACTTCTGGCACTCGACCCTGCGCGTGCTGGTGCTCTCGCGACGCTACGACGACCCGGCCGAGGTGAAGCGCGGGATCGACGACAACGGCGGGCCGGAGAACGTCATCCTGGCGCGCTACGCCCCCGACCCCTCCTACGCCGGCAAGTCGCTGGCGCAACTGGCCCGCGAGCAGGGGACGGACCCGTACAGCCTCTACATGCGGCTGGTGCGCGAGACCGACCCCGAGCACCGCCAGCCGGAGTGGGGCGAGAGCGTCGAGAGCATCCTGGGCATCTCGATGCGCGAGGAGGACGTGCGCGACTTCTACCGCGACCGGCGCGTGGCCGTCTCGAGCGACGGCGACATCGAGGGCAAGCACCCGCGTGGGGCCGGGGCCATGCCGCGCTTCCTGGCCCGCTACGTGCGCGGCGCCGGCGTGCTCAGCCTGGCCGAGGGGCTGCGGCGCATGACCTCGCTGCCGGCCTCGATCCTGGGGCTCAAGGACCGCGGCCGCCTGGCGCCCGGGATGAAGGCCGACCTGGTGGTCTTCGACCCCGACACCGTCGAGGACCGCGCCACCGTGCAGGACCCCGGCGCGCCGCCCGTCGGAATCCCGTACGTGGTGGTCAACGGCACGCTGGTGGTGGACCAGGGGCAGCCCACCGGCGCGCGGCCGGGGCGGGTGCTGCGCGCCACCGCGCGCTGAGCCGCCTCAGGCGAAGACGGCCGGGTCGAGCACCTCGCCGTTGTGGCGGCCGGTGACGGCGGCCACGTAGGCCCGCGCCACCGTGGCCGCGGGCAGGCCCCAGGACGGGTCCATCTTCAGCGCCAGCAGCGTCTCCGTGACCCAGGGCGGGCTGACCGCGTTGACGCGCACGCCGCGCGGGGCCTCGAGGGCCGCGCCGCGCACGAAGCCCTCCAGGCCCGCGTTGACCAGCGAGATGGCGGCGGCGCCCGACATGGGCTTGCGGGCCAGCACGCCGGTCGTGACCGTGACCGAGCCGCCGTCGCGCAGGTGCCGCAGGGCCGCGCGGACCAGGTTCACCTGGCCCATCAGCTTGCTCTGGAGCGAGTAGGCGAAGTCCTCGTCCCCCAGCTGGTCGAGGGGCTTGAAGCGCGCGCTGCCGGCGCACGACACCAGCGCGTCCACGTCCTTCACCTGCTCGAAGAGCGCCGCCACCGAGCGCGGGTCCTCGATGTCCAGCCGGACGGGGCCCTGTCGCGAGGCGCGCAGCACCTCGTGCTGGCCGGCCAGCGCGTCCGCGACGGCCCGTCCGATGGTGCCCGTGGCTCCGACGACGACGATCCTCATGCGTTCCCTCCTGCCCCCGAAGCCCGCTCGCCCGCCGATCGCTGGTCGCCCGACGGGGCTCCCCGGCCCTGGCCCCAGCTCGAGGTCTCCAGCCATTCCCGGAACTGCGGCTCCGGCAGGGGCCGGCTGACGAAGTAGCCTTGGGCCAGGTCGCAGCCGAAGCGCTCCAGGCGCTCCCAGGCGGCGGCGTCCTCCACGCCCTCGGCCACGACCTCGAGCCCCAGATTGTGCCCGAGCTCGATGGTCGAGCGCACGATCAGGGCGTCCTCGGAGGCGCCCCCGCCCAGGTGCGTCACGAAGGACTTGTCGATCTTGAGCTCGTCCACCCGCAGCCGCTTGAGCTGCGCCAGCGAGGACTGGCCGGTGCCGTAGTCGTCGATGGCCAGCGCCAGGCCGCGCGCCTTGAGCTCGCCCAGCGTGGTCTGGGCGTGGGCTGGGTCCTTCATCGCGGCGCTCTCGGTGATCTCCAACACGAGCCGGGCCGGGGGCAGGCTGCGCTGCTGGAGCAGGCCGACGACGAAGGCCGGCAGCTCGGGGTCGTGCAGGTCGAGCGCCGAGAGGTTGACCGCCACCGCCAGGTCGAGCCCGGCGCGCTGCCATTCGTCACAGGCGGCGACGGCCTGCTGCAGCACCCAGCGCGTGATCAGGCCGACGTTGCCGGACTGCTCGGCCAGGGTCACGAACTCGTCGGGCGACATCAGGCCGTAGCGCGGGTGCCGCCAGCGCACGAGGGCCTCGGCCCGCCTGACGCGGCCCCCGGCCAGCGCCACCTGGGGCTGGAAGTGCAGCTCCAGCTGGTCGCCGGCGACGGCCTGGCGCAGCTCGGAGAGGATCGCCAGCCGCCGCAGCGAGTGCTCGTCGCGGCCCGGCTCGTAGACCGCCACGGCGCCGTGCTGGCGCTTGGCCTGGTACATGGCCACGTCGGCGCGCTTCATGAGCGTGCCCGCGTCGTCGGCGTGCAGCGGGCAGAGCGCGATCCCCAGGCTGGCATTGACGTCGATCGAGACGCCCCCCAGGGTGAGGGGCGCCTCGAGCGCCCGGCCCACGCGCGCGGCCACGTCCAGCGCGCCCCGGGCGTCGGCGACCTCGAACATGACCGCGAACTCGTCTCCGCCCAGCCGCGCCACGGTGTCGCTCGCGCGGATGGTCTGGCCCAGGCGGCGGCCGACCTCGACCAGCAGGTCGTCGCCGAAGCTGTGCCCGAGCGTGTCGTTGATCTCCTTGAAGCGGTCGAGGTCCATCACGGCCAGGCCCACCAGGCTGCCGCGCCGGCGGGCCTGGGCGATCTCGACCGCCAGGCGGTCGAGGAACAGCACCCGGTTGGGCAGCCCGGTCAGGGCGTCGTGGGTGGCCTGGAAGCGGATCTGCTCCTCGCGCTGGCTGATCCCGGCGCGCATGCCGTCGAAGGCGGCGGCCAGCTGGCCGATCTCGTCGCCCTGCGTCACGCCCACCGGGGTGGCGTAGTCGCCGCGGCCGATGCGCCGGGCGGCCTCGGCCAGGCGCCGCAAAGGGCTCGTCACGCCGCGGGCGAAGAAGCTGGCCGCCACGATCGCGACCAGCAGGGCCGCGCTCGACAGGGCCAGGATGCGCAGCTCGAGCTGGCGCAGCGGGCCGCTGGCCTGCTCGAGCGAGCGCTGCAGGAGCATCTGGACGCGCGAGCCGTCCGCGGTCTCGAGCGGCTCGAGCAGGGTCTCGTAGGTCTCGCCGCCGAGCTGCAGCGACTCGGCCGTGCGGGACTGCTCGCGCAGGCGCTCGAGCAGCTCGGCGCGCTTGTCGCGGGGTAGGGCCGAGATCAGCAACGGCCGGCCGTCGGGCGGCGAGGCCACGAGCGAGACGTCGAGCGCCGTCAGGTCGCGCACGCCGTCCAGCACGCGCTCGTCGATGGTGAAGCCGATGCACACCCAGGCGATCGGCTCGGGCGCCAGCACCGGCACGACCACGAACTGGTAGGGACGGTGGTCGAGCGCGTCGAGCGCGACCACGCCCGCGGCCTCGCCCTTCTCGCGGGCCCGGTCCACGAGCGCCGGCAACGGAAACGGCCGGTCCACGAAGCGGCTGTCGGCCAGGGTGTCGGCCGCGACCGAGCCGTCCAGGCCGATCAGGAAGACCGCGTCGGCGGCGATGCGCGAGCCGTGGTTGTTGAGGACGGACGTGATGGTGGGGCGGTCGCCCGAGGCCACCGCCTCCCGGAAGGCGAAGTCGGCGGCCAGCACCCGCACGGTGTCGGAGAGCTGGCGGCCGCGGGCCGAGAGGGTGCTGTCGAAGACGCGCGCGCCCACGCGCAGCTCGTCGCGCAGCGTGCGCCGCAGGCTGCGCTGGCCGGCCAGGTGCACGGCCAGGAGCGTGGCGACCTGCAGCAGCACGAGCACGCCCACCATGAGGAGCAGCAGGCGCGCCTGGAAGCTGCGGGGGGCCATGGAGCGCGGCTAGCGGCCGGCCTGGAACGTCAGCTCCCGGCGCTCGCCGGCCGTCAGGGTCGCGGGCTGGGCCTCCAGCTCCCGGCGCTGGCCCTCGTACCAGACGCGCACCGCGTAACGTCCCTCGGGCAGGCCCGCCAGCTCGGCCCGGCCGGCCTCGGTCAGGGCGAAGTGGGGCGTGTCGACCACCACCACGTAGGCGCTCATGCGGTCGTGGATGTTGCAGCCCAGGGCCACCACGCCCGGCTTGTCGAAGACCACGGGCGCGGCCGGCGTGCCCTGGTAGAGCGGCAGCTGGAAGCGCTTGGCGGGCGAGAAGGAGTAGACCTGGTGCCGCACGTTGTCGCTGTTGGGGAAGGTCACGGCCGTGCCGGTCTGGACGGGCAGCACGTGCGGCACGAAGGTGCGGTTCTTCTGGTCGAGCACCGCCGGGCGGGAGGGCGGCGGCGCCTTGCGCCCCTCGGGGACGGCGTACACGACCGCTTCCGACAGGGGCTCGCCGTGCGCGTCGCGCACCTCGACGACCAGGCTGGCCGCCGGGGCCAGGGCCGGCAGGCCCGCCCACAGCACCAGACTGGCCACCACGCGCATCGCAGCCAGACTACCACCCCGCTCCGCGGGCCGCCTCAGCGGGTCGCGAAGCCGTAGCGCAGCTGGGCCCGCAGGCGCTGGGACTGGCCGGTGGCGGTCAGCTCGAGCGCGGCGCCCAGGTGCCGCGCGCCCGTCCAGAGCAGGGCCAGGGTCAGGGCCTGGTCCTGGTCCCGGCCGTCGTCGAAGGCGTCGAGGCGGGCCGTGGCGCGCCCGAAGGGCAGCCGGCGCGACACCAGCAGGTAGCCCGCCCAGATGTCCGACTCGAAGCGCCGGCCCCGCACGACCAGCGAGGTCGGGCCCCAGCCGGCCTCGCCGGCGAGGCTCCAGTCACCGGAGCTGGCGTCGAAGCCGACCAGGTCGAAGCGCGTGGTCCAGTTGTAGAGGTCGCCGTAGGGCAGGCCGTCCGAGCGGTTGTCGACGTGGGTGTAGAGCAGCGAGAACCCGGTCGCGTTCCAGCCGGCCCGCGCCGACCAGCCGAGGCGCCCGTCGTTCTCGGCCGAGACCGAGGTGTAGTCGTCGCCGCCCGTGGACAGCTCCTGCCCCAGCAGCGTCCAGCGGTCGTGCAGGGCCCAGCCCCGGTCGACCGGCAGGGCCCCGAAGGTGTCGTTGCCGCGGAAGAGCGTGGCGCCTGCCAGGGCGCCACCGTGCCGCCAGCTGAGGTCGAGGCCGATCGGGCGCAGCTCCTCGCCGAACCAGGTGTTGAGCGCCGACGACGAGATCGCGTAGGGGTTCTCCCAGAGCGCGTCGACGTTCTCGCGCGAGGTGGGCAGGAAGAAGGCGCCCGCTCGCAGGCGCAGGTGCTCCGCGCCCGGGGCCAGGCTGGCCTCGAGCCAGGCCTCGGGGCTGCCGGCGTGGCCGTCCTGCGAGGGCCCGGCGTCGGTGCGCGCCAGGAGGTGCACATGGGCCCTGAGCCACGGGGTCGGCGCCCAGTCGAGGCCGAGGTGGAGCTGCGTCGAGAACTCGTCGCCGCCGAGCGGGGCGTCCGAGCGCGTCTGGCCGCTCAGCAGCGCGTAGCCGCTGGCTTGCGGCGGCTCGACCGCCTGGAGCGCCGCGGCCCCCAGCAGCAGGGCGGCCACCGGCAGCGCCAGGGGCCGCGCGCGGCCGGCGGGCTCGGGGAGCATGACCCCGCTAGTGTCGCTCGGCGTCGCTCTTGGGCGCCATCGGCCAGGGCGGGGCCGTCTCGCCGTTGACGGTGCTGCCCCCGCGCTTGAACATGCCCGAGCCGCGCACGAAGTCGGCCGGGAAGTTCAGGCTGGGCTTCGAGGCCTCGTCGAGCGCCGCGCGGGCCTCGGCCGGCAGCTGCAGGTCGAGCGCGCCCAGGTTGTCCTCGAGCTGGGCGACGGAGCGCGCGCCGAGGATGGACGAGGTCACACCTGGCCGCCCCTGCACCCAGGCCAGGGCCACGCGGGCCGGTGTGCTGCCGAGGTCCGCGGCCACCTTCTTCACCACGTCGAGGATCCCGAAGACGCGCTCGTTGAGCGAGCCCTGCACCCAGGCCCCGCGCCCCGGCTTGGCGTCCTTGGCGCTCTCGCGCGTGTACTTGCCCGTGAGCACGCCGAAGCGCAGCGGCGACCAGGGCGTGATGCCCAGGCCCAGCTCGCGGGCCATCGGCACCAGCTCGCCCTCGATGGTGCGCTCGACCAGCGAGTACTCGACCTGCAGCCCCACGAACGGGCTCCAGCCGCGGAAGCGCGCGATGGTCTGGGCCTCCGCCACCTTCCAGGCCGGCGTGTCGGAGACGCCCAGGTAGCGCACCTTGCCCGACGTGACCAGGTCGTCGAGGGCCCGCAGGGTCTCCTCGATCGGCGTGAGCGGGTCCCAGACGTGCAGCCAGTAGAGGTCGACGTAGTCGGTCTGCAGGCGCCGCAGCGACTCCTCGCACGAGGCCACGATGGCCTTGCGGCTGGAGCCGCCCGCGTTGGGGTCGCCCGGGAACAGGTTGGACGAGAACTTGGTGGCGATCACCACCCGCTCGCGCTTCGAGCGGTGGCGGCCGACGTGGTCGCCGATGATCTTCTCGGAGTGCCCCCTGGTGTAGGCGTTGGCGGTGTCGATGAAGTTGCCGCCGCGCCCCAGGTAGACGTCGAGCATGGCCTGGCACTCCTTCACGCTCGCGCCCCAGCCCCAGTCCTCGCCGAAGGTCATGGTCCCCAGGCAGAACGGGCTGACGGCCAGCCCGCTGCGGCCCAGGGTCAGGTAGTGGTCGAGTGGCATGCGCTCGGTCCTCCGTGGCTCCGTTCGACTATAGCCGCTTCCGGGGGGACCGGGCGCCGATCTCCCGGCTGGCCGCTTCCGGCTAGGCCCGCACGGAGACCACGAGCACGCGCACGACGGAGCGCGTGCGGTTCTCCCAGCGGCGCAGCTCGCGGGCGCGAATGGTCACGGCGTCGCCGGGCCGCAGCAGGTGCTCCTCCGGACCCAGCGTCAGCGTCGGCTGGCCCTCCAGGACGAAGGCGAACTCCTCGGCCCCGCCGGCGGTGGGGTGCTTGGCGCTGCGGCCCTCCGGCTCGAGCGTCATCAGGATCGGTTCCTGGCGGCGGCCGGCGACGGGCCCCAGGCTCTCGAGGCGGGCGTGCGACCAGCCGCTGGCCAGCTGCTGCCGGTCGGCCGCCCGCACGATCAGGCCCGGCTCGCCCTCGGCCGCAGCCGCGAAGAACTCGCCCAGGCTCACTCCCAGGGCCTGGGCGATCTTCTGCATCGAGGCGATCGAAGGCGAAACCACGCCGTTCTCGACCTGGGAGATGAAGCTGGGAGAGAAGTCGGTGCGCGCGGCCAGGGAGCGCAGGGACATGCCCTGCTCGGTCCGGAGGCGACGCACCCAGGCGCCGACGGCGTCCTGCCTGAGGATCGTGCTCACGGGCGGTGCTGGCTCTGCGGCCCGGCGTGGTGTTTCAATTCAGCGTCCCTCCTTCAGCTCCCCGTAGACCTTCTCGACGTTCGACGCGAAGAACTGCCCGAAGGCGTAGCCCCGGTACGCCTCGGGCAGCGTCACGCCCTTCTTCGCCGCCTCCAGGCTCTGCCCTCCGCGCACGAACGGCTCGACGGCGCCCCGCAGCCACGTCAGGTAGTCGATGAAGGCCCGCACGTCGGCGGCCGTCGAGACCGGCCCGTGGCCGGGGACGAAGCGCTCGGCCCCCAGCAGCAGCGCCTTCTCGAGCGTGGAGGTCCACTCCTGGGTGTAGCCGTCGCCGACGTTGGGCAGGGTCTTCGTGAAGAGCAGGTCGCCGAGGAAGGCGATCTTCGCGTCGGGCAGGAAGAGGACCGCGCCGCCGCCCGTGTGGCCGCGGCCCAGGAAGAAGACCTGCACCTCGCGCCCGCGGTGCAGCATGACCTTGCTGTCGAAGGTCAGGCTCGAGTTGGGGACCGGCTGGCGGGCCTCGACGCGCGCCAGCAGGGCCCGGTCGAGCTCGAGGTAGGACGCGGCCCGCGCCCGCCGGTCCGGGTCCGGCTCGCTGGCCAGGCTCTTCTCGTGGTCGGCGATGCGCTTCGGCAGCACCTCGGGCAGCTCGGCGTAGTAGCGCAGCAGGCGCTCGCGGGTCCAGGCGTGGCTGATGATCTCGACCTCGCGCGGGTAGGCCCAGGCCCCGCCCACGTGGTCGCCGTGGAAGTGGCTGTGCACGACGTAGCGCAGGGGCTTGTCCGTGACGGCCCTGAGCTTCGCCAGGACCTCGTCGACCAGGGCCGGCGAGAGGTGCGAGTCGTAGAGCAGCAGGCCGTCGTCGAGCACCACCGCGCCCGAGTTGGAGAGCGCGCGCCAGGCCTCGAAGGCCTCGCTGGTGGGCCGGAAGGCGTAGACGCCGGGGGCCAGCGTCTCCATCGTCAGGCCCTCGGCGGCACGCACGGCCGGGGCGCCGAGAACGGCGAGCGACAGGACCGGCAGCGCGGCACGGAGCGCGCGGGGCAGCATCTCCACCTCCAGGGTCGGAAGCGGCATTGTCGGGTCCGCGGCACGGCCGGTCAACGGTGTAAGCTTGCGCCTCCCATGGCCTTCAAGCCCGCGCTCTGGGCCTCGCCCGTGCCGCGCGACCCGCGCCGGCGCAAGCCCAACCACTACCTCGAGATGGCCCGCATCGTGTGGGAGAACCGCGCCCACCTGCCGTGGGCCTGGCGGGTGCTCAGCCAGGGCGTCTGCGACGGCTGCGCGCTGGGCACCTCGGGCCTGCGCGACTGGACCGTCCCGGGCCTGCACGTCTGCATGGTGCGGCTGGAGCTGCTGCGCCTCAACACGCTGCCCGCGCTCGACCCCGAGCGGCTGCGCGACGTCTCGAAGCTCGGTGGCCTGCGCTCGAAGGAGCTGCGGGAGCTCGGGCGCCTGCCCGAGCCCCTGATCCGCCGGCGCGGCGAGCCGGGCTTCCGGGTGGCACCGTGGGACGAGGCCCTCGACACCGCCGCCGCGGGGATCCGCGCCACGACGCCCGAGCGCCTGGCGGTCTTCCTGACCTCGCGCGGCATCCTCAACGAGCACTACTACGCCGCGCAGAAGGCCGCCCGGGCCATGGGCACGAGCCACGTCGACAACTCGGCCCGGCTCTGTCACGCCGCCTCGACCGTGGCCATGAAGGCCACCCTGGGCCACGGCGCCTCGACCTGCTCTTACAGGGACTGGCTGGAGAGCGACCTGATCGTCTTCTTCGGCTCGAACGTCCCCAACAACCAGCCGGTGACGATGAAGTACCTCTACCACGCCCGCCAGCGCGGCACCCAGGTGGCGGTGGTCAACCCCTACCGCGAGCCGGGGCTCGAGGCCTACTGGGTCCCCTCGGTGCCCGAGTCGGCGGTCTTCGGCACGCGCTTCGCCGACCACTGGTTCTCGGTCGACACCGGCGGCGACCTGGCCTTCCTGAACGGCGTGCTGAAGACGCTGGTCGAGGAGGGCTGGCTGGAGCGCGACTTCATCGCGGGGGTCACCAGCGGCTTCGACGAGGCGGCGGCGCACGTGCGGGCCCTGCCCTGGGAGCAGCTCGAGCGCGACAGCGGCACGACCCGGGCCGAGATGCGGCGCCTGGCCGAGCGGCTGCGCGACGCGCGGCGGGCCATCTTCGTCTGGTCGATGGGCCTGACCCAGCACGCCCACGGCGTCCCGACCGTGCAGGCGCTCGTCAACGTGGCCCTGGCGCGCGGCTACGTGGGCCGGCCGGGGGCGGGCCTGATGCCGATCCGCGGCCACTCGGGAGTGCAGGGCGGGGCCGAGGTGGGCTGCGTGCCGTCGCTCGACCCGGCCACGCGCGAGCGCTTCGAGCGCGAGTGGGGCTTCGCCCTGCCCGGCTTCCCCGGCTTGACCGCTTCCGAGATGGTGGCAGCGGCCTTCCGTGGGGAGCTGGACGCCTTCTGGATCGTGGGCGGCAACTTCCTCGAGACGCTGCCCGACCCGCCGGCCGTGGCGGCCGCGCTGCGGCGCGTGCGCACGCGCCTGCACCAGGACATCGTGCTCTCGTCGATGATGCTGGTGGAGCCGCTCGAGACGGTCGTGCTCTTGCCGGCCACCACGCGCTACGAGTCCCCCGGCGGGGGGACGGAGACCACCACCGAGCGCCGCATCGTCTTCTCGCCCGAGGTGGCGGGACCACGCGCCGGCTCGTCCCGGCCCGAGTGGCAGGTCTTCGGAGAGGTGGCGGCGCGCGTGCGTCCGGAGCTGGCGGAAAAGGTGCGCTTCCCCTCCTCCCAGGCCATCCGCGACGAGCTGGCGCGGGCCGTGCCGCTCTACGCCGGCATCGAGCGCCTGCAGGCCCAGGGCGACCAGTTCCAGTGGGGCGGACCGCACCTGTTCGCCGACGGGCGCTTCGCCACCCCGGACGGCAGGGCGCGCTTCACGGCCGTCAACTCCCCCGACCGCAGCCGGCCCGCGGGCACCTTCCTGCTCTCGACCCGGCGCGGCAAGCAGTTCAACTCGATGGTGCAGCGCGAGCGCGACCCGCTCACCGGCGCGCGGCGCGACGACGTGCTCATGGCGCCCGAGGACGCCGCCCGGCTGGGCCTACGCGACGGCGCGCGGCTGCGCCTGCGCTCGAGCGTGGGCAGCTTCGAGGGGCGCGTCAAGCTCGACGCGGTCAAGCCGGGCAACCTCGAGGTGCACTGGCCCGAGGGCAACGTGCTGCTCTCGCGCGAGGAGATCGACCGGCTCTCGCACGAGCCCGACTACAACGCCTGCGTGACCGTCGAGCCCCTGCCGTCATCCTGAGCGACGACGTCCGGCAGGGAGCGAAGGATCTGCCGGGTCGTACAGCCCGAGAGATCCTTCGTCGCCGGCTTGGACGGCGGCGCCTCAGGATGACGTCGGCGTTTCTTGGCCTCGCCGACCGCAACGCGCGGCCAGCGCTCAGGGAGCCGTCAGGCGTAGCCGAGGTACGGCCCGGCCGGGCCCTTGGCCAGCTTGCTCCGCAGGGCCACGTGGTCGAGCCCCTCGTCGAACAGCTCGCCGAAGTGCACCACCAGCCCCAGCAGGTCCTGGCGCGGGTTGCCCAGGTCGAGGTCGAGGTCCACCAGGTGGCTGTCGGCCGCGCCGGGCGGGATCGCGAAGACCACCTGCAGGCTGGGCCGGCCCTCGAAGCGGAAGCTCTCGAAGCTGGCCGGGGCCGGCAGCCCCAGCTCGCGCGCGAGACTCTCGAGGGCGCGCTTGTGGCTGGCGTGGATGCCGAAGTCGTCGAAGACGCGCTGGCGGGTCGGCGAGTCGGGCAGCCGGGCCGCCTCGGAGACCAGCCAGTAGAGCTCGGCCGAGGCGCGCGCCTGCAGGTGGTCGGTGGCCACGTGGAGTAGCTCCTGAAGCGTCGTGACCGCCGGCCGGCCGAACAGGTCGGTGGCCCGCAGCACGGCCAGGAGGTTGAGCAGGCAGGCCCGGCGCTTGGGCTGGCGCAAGGGCTCGCGCAGCCACTGCTCGGGCGGCAGGCCGTCCACGCGCGACGGGCCGTCGAGCACCGCCCGCATGAGCGGGTCCAGGCGCTCGGCAGGCAGCACCTCGAGCGCGCGCGGCTGTGCCGCCAGCGTCGCCTGCCCCTGGCCCGTGTCGTCGAGGACCACCCGGCACCAGCGCCCGCCCGCGATCCGCAGGTCGTCGACGCGCAGGCGCAGCCAGAAGCCCCCGCGCAGCCGGCCGGCCGGCACGCTCTCGACCCGCAGCGCCCCGTCTCTCACCGTGGCCGCGAGCGGCAG
>JBDIBD010000007.1:0-30100 GCA_039812725.1 Vicinamibacteria bacterium
GCAGGGCGCGCAGGCCGCGCACCAGGCTGCCGTAGCGCGCCTCGATCTCGACGAAGCGCGGGAAGGTGCAGCGCATCGACAGGCGCGCCGGGTCGCCGGCGTGGATGCCGGCCAAGAGCGGCTCGCCCAGGCGCTCGACGCACTCCTGGCCGAAGTGGCGCCCCAGGAACGAGGCGATCGACTCGTCCTGGGGCAGCCGCCGCGGGCGCATGAGGAAGTCGAGGCCCATGCGCGCCTTGGCCGGCCAGGAGAAGAGCCCGCTCTTGACGAAGGGCCAGATGCGGGTCGGGACGGCCAGCAGCATGCCCTCGGGCAGGGCGTGCAGGCGCCCGTGCCGCATCACGAACACGGACCGCAGATCGGGGTTGGTGGGCAGCAGCCGGTCGCCCAGCCCCAGCTCGCGGGCCAGCTGCAGGCCCTCTGGCTTCTGGGCCAGCATGGCGTCGGGGCCGCCCTCCAGCACGCAGCCGTCCACGATCTCGGTGCGGATCACGCCGCCGAAGCGCGGCCCGGCCTCGAGCAGGGCGAAGTCGGCCCCGCGCTTGTGCAGGGCCCAGGCGGCCGAGAGGCCGGCGATGCCGCCCCCCACCACGGCCACGTCGCAACGCCGCTCGGACATCAGCGCGCGCTGCGGGCGTGGACGTGCTCGACCACGGCCTGCACGCTCTCGACCGGGGTCCCCGGCAGGATGCCGTGGCCCAGGTTGAAGACGTGCCCGGGGCGGCCCGCCGCCTCGGCCAGCACGGCGTCGACCCGCGCCAGGAGCCGCTCGCGCGGCGCGAACAGCAGCGTCGGGTCGAGGTTGCCCTGCACCGCGCGGTCGTGGCCCACGGCCTGCCAGCCGGCCGCGAACGGCGTGCGCCAGTCCAGCCCGATCACGTCGCCGCCGGCCTCGCGCTGCACCGCCAGCAGGTGGCCGGTGCCGGTGCCGAAGTGGATGGTGGGGACGCCGCAGCCCGCGACGCGCTCGAAGATCGTGCGCACGTGCGGCAGCACGAACTCGCGGTAGTCGGCCACGTCGACGGCCCCGATCCACGAGTCGAAGACCTGCAGGGCCTGGGCCCCGGCCTCGGCCTGGGCCACCAGGTAGTCGCCCACCAGGTCGGCCAGCAGGGCGGCCAGCTTGTGCCACTCGGCCGGCTGGCCGTACATGAGCTGCTTGGTCAGGGCGAAGTTGTTGGAGTGCCCCCCCTCGATGGCGTAGGAGGCCAGCGTGAAGGGCGCCCCGGCGAAGCCGATCAGCGGCACGCGGCCCTCCAGCTCCTTCCTCAGCAGCCGGATGGCCTCGAGCACGTAGCCCAGCTCCTGGCGCGGCTCGAAGCGCCGCAGGGCGGCGATGTCGGCGGCCGAGCGCACCGGCTTCTCGATCACCGGGCCCTCGCCGGCCTGGAAGTCGAAGGGGATGCCCAGCGGCGCCAGGGGCAGCAGCAGGTCGCTGAAGAGGATGGCCGCGTCCACGCCCAGCGCCAGGGGCTGCAGCGTGACCGCCACCGCCAGCTCGGGGGTGCGGCACAGGGTCAGCAGGCTGTGCTTCTGGCGCAGGGCCCGGTACTCGGGCATGTAGCGCCCGGCCTGGCGCATGAACCAGACGGGCGTGCGGTCGACGGGTTCGCGCCGGCAGGCGCGCAGGAATCGGTCGTTCATGGCGGGCGGATCATAGCCCGTGGCCCCGCTGTAGGATAATGCCCCCTCCGGAACACCCATGCCCCCCCTGCCCGAAGACGAGACGCTCGGCCGCCCGACGCCGACGCAGCCGGACACCGCACCCGGCGACGACGCCCCCACGGCTGGCATGGAGTCGGCGCCGGCGCCCGTCCTGCCGCCGGCCTTCGCGCCGGGAGACATGGCAGCGGGGCGCTTCCGCATCGTGCGCTTCATCGCCCAGGGCGGCATGGGCGAGGTCTACGAGGCGGAGGACCTCGAGCTGCGCGAGCACGTGGCGCTCAAGACGGTGCGCCCGGCCTTCGGCCACGACGAGTACGCCCTGGAGCGCTTCCGGCGCGAGGTGCTGCTGGCCCGGCGCGTGACGCACCCCAACGTCTGCCGCATCTTCGACGTCTTCCGCCACCGCGGGCCCGACAACCCCGTCACGGGCGAGCCTGGCGCCGAGCTGCTGTTCCTGACCATGGAGCTGCTGGCGGGCCGCACGCTGGCGGAGCACCTGCGGCGCCACGGGCCTCTGCCGCTGGGCGAGGCCCTCGACCTGGCCGAGCAGATGGCGGCCGGGCTGCAGGCCGCCCACCGGGCCGGCGTGAGCCACCGCGACTTCAAGAGCAACAACGTGGTGCTCGAGCCCCAGCGCGAGGGCGCCCCGCGCGTGGTGGTGACCGACTTCGGCCTGGCCGGGGCCGCCACCGAGAAGGCCCAGCCCCACGACGGCAGCGGCCTGACCATGGGCACGCCGGCCTACATGGCCCCCGAGCAGGTCGAGGGGCGCGAGGTCGGGCCGGCCGCCGACGTCTACGCGCTGGGCGTGGTGCTCTACGAGATGGTCACGGGCCGCCTGCCCTTCGTGGCCCTGACGGCCCACGCCACGGCCACGATGAAGCTGCGCGAGAAGCCGGCCTCGCCGCGCGACCACCGCCCCGACCTCGACGCGCGCTGGGAGTCGGTCATCCTGCGCTGCCTCGAGCGCGAGCCCGCCCGGCGCTTCGCGAGCGCGGCGGCGGTGCTCGAGGCCCTGCGGCCGCCCTCGTGGAAGCGGCGCGCCCTGACGGTGCTGGTGGCGGCGGCGCTGCTGGCCGTGCTGGGCAGCGGCCTCCTGGCCTGGCGCGAGCGCCACCGGCTGCGCTTCGGGCCGCTCAAGAGCGTGCAGGTCACCACCTCGACCGGCCTCGACCTCTTCCCGGCCCTCTCGCCCGACGGCCAGCGCGTGGCCTTCAGCTCCGACCGCAGCGGGGCCTTCGAGCTGTTCGTGCGCGACCTGAAGGCCGGCAGCCGCGACGTGCAGGTCACCCGCGACGGCGGCCAGAACGTGCAGCCCTCGTGGTCCCCCGACGGTCAGACGCTGGTGTTCCACTCCAAGGCCCGCGGCGGGCTGTGGCTGGTGCCGGTGGTTGGCGGCCAGCCGCGCCAGCTGGTGGCCTTCGGCTCGCGGCCCTCGTGGTCGCCCAAGGGCGGCTGGATCGCTTTCCAGGAAGGCGGGCTGGTGGACCTGGCCGCCAACGCCGTGGCGGCCATGCCCCCCTCGACGCTGTGGCGCGTGCGGCCCGAGGGCGGCGAGCCCGAGCGCCTGACCGCGGCCGGCAACCCACCCGGCGGGCACGGCGAGCCCGAGTGGTCGGCCGACGAGCGCTTCCTGGTCTTCAGCGCGTCGGACCGCCGCTCCTCGGCGATCTGGGTCCTCGACGTCGCCCAGCGCGAGGTGCGGCGCCTCAGCCCGGAGGGGCTGCACCAGTACGACCCGGTCTTCGCCCCCGACGGCAGCCGCGTCTACTACGCGGGCGTGACGGAGAACAACAGCTACGGCCTGTGGGCCCAGCTGCTCGACGCCGCGGGACACCCCGACGGCGTGCCGGTCCAGCTGGCCGAGCTGGGCCTGGGCGTCTGCCGGCAGCTGTCGCTGGCCCGCGACGGGCGCACCCTGGCCTTCTCGGCGCTGCGCATCAACAGCAACATCTGGTCGCTGCCGCTGCGGGGCGGCCAGCGCGCCGGCGACCCCGTGGCGCTGACCACGGAGATCGGCCGGCACTCGCGCCCGGCCTTCTCGATCGACGGCGCGATGGTGGCCTTCGAGAAGTGGCAGCCGGGCACCAACCCGGACGTCTGGGTCATGAGCGCCGACGGGACCGAGCTCAAGCAGGCCACCACCAACCCGGCCGTCGACACCATCCCGAGCTGGTACCCGGACGGCCGGCACCTCCTGTTCCGCAGCGACCGCGGCCAGCGTCCGGCCATGTGGGAGCTCTGGCTCGACGGCATGAAGGAGCGGCGGCTGGCCGAGATGGGGCCCGACATGGACTGGGCCCGCCTCTCGCCCGACGGCAAGTCGCTGGTCTACCAGCTGCGCTCGCAGGGCGGCAGCATCAACCTGTGGCGCATCGACCTGCCGGGCGGCCGGCCCCGCCAGCTGACCTTCGAGCCCGAGTTCGCGGGCTTCGCCAGCTGGTCGCCCGACAGCCGCTGGCTGGCCGTGCAGGTCAAGCGCGGCGAGGGCTTCCAGGTGGCGGTCATGCCCTCCGAGGGCGGGCCGCTCGACGTGCTGACCACGGCCGAGGGCCAGAGCTGGCCCTACAGCTGGTCGAAGGACGGCCGCCAGGTGGCCTTCGCGGGCTTCCGCGACGGCCTGTGGAACGTGTTCGCCGTCTCGCGCACCGACCGGCGCGAGACGCGCCTGACCGACTACCGGCGGCTCAACGCCTACGTGCGCTACCCGGCCTGGTCGCCGCGCGACGATCAGATCGTGTTCGAGTACGCCGAGACCACCGGCAACGTCTGGCTGCTCGAGGGGCTGCGCTAGCCCCGTCGTCCCGAGTCCGGACGGCGACGGCGGTCGGCGAGGGCCGAGCAACATCCTCGTCATCCTGAGTCGCCGCCGTCCTGGCTTGCGGCGAAGGATCTCGCGGGCCGTACGACCCGGCAGGTCCTTCGCTCCCCAGCCCGACGGCGTTGCTCAGGACGACGGCTTCTTGCAGCCGCCCGACCTGGCGGGGCTCCTCGGGATGACGTCTCCCGGCGCGGCGTCCGCGCTCAGGGGGACGGATCGAAGCGCCAGGGCGCGGGGCGCGTGGGCTGGCGCAGGGCGGCCGCCAGGGCCGCCAGGTAGCGCTCGCGCGGCCACTCCTCGGCCCCGAAGCGCTCCAGGTGCGCGGTGTGCACCTGGCAGTCGACCAGCGTGAAGCCCCAGCGCCCGAGCTGCTCGACCAGCGTCACGAAGGCCACCTTCGACGCGTCGGCGACCCGCGCGAACATCGACTCGCCGAAGAAGGCCGTCCCCAGCGAGAGCCCGTAGAGCCCGCCCACCAGCTCGCGTCCCTGCCAGGCCTCCACCGAGTGGGCGTAGCCCTGGCGGTGGAGACGCGTGTAGGCCCGCTGGAAGCGCGGCGAGATCCAGGTGCCGTCCTCGTGGCGCCGCGGGATCTCGGCGCAGGCCCCGATCACGGCGCGAAAGGCCTGGTCGAGGCTGAGCCGGAAGCGCCCCTGGCGCAGGGTCTTGCGCAGGCTCCGGGAGACGTGCAGCCGCTCGGGCAGCAGCACCAGGCGCGGGTCGGGCGAGTACCACCACGGCCCCAGCTCGTTCTCGTGCCAGGGGAAGATCCCCTGCGAGTAGGCCAGCAGCAGGCGCTCGGGGCGCAGGTCGCCGCCCACGGCGATGAGGCCGTCGGGGCCGGCCCACTCGGCCGGCGGGAAGTTGAGCTGCTTGCCGAGGCGGAAGACGGGCACGGCCGAACGTTACCAGAGGCGAACGTCGGGGGAACGAAGGCGGCCGCACGGGCCGCCGCACGTCAACGGGCTCAGGTGAAGCGGCCGCCCGGCGCGCATCCGCCGCCGCCTGCCGGAGAGGAGCTGCTCCCGGAAGCGAAGGTCGAGCACTCGCGCTCCACCTCGCCGCGCCCGCAGGCGGGGCAGACCAGGCCCGCGGCGCCCTGGCCAAGTCGTTGCAGGACCTCGAACTTGTGCCCGCAACCCGGGCAGCGGTACTCGTACAGCGGCACTTTCGTCTCTCCTTCTTCCGACCCGTCTGAGCCGGCTTGCGTCGCAAAGGATTCAACAGGACGCGCGCCGGCGCAAGGCGCTTGACAGCCGCGCGGCGAGCGCGGAGGGTTAGCCCGGAAAGGCGGGCGGCATGCTCAACTGGATCTGGGCCGGGTTCTTCCTGGTGGCCTTCGTGGCGGGGCTCTACCAGTGGCTGGTGCTCGGCAACCCCGGGGTCTGGTCGGCCATGGTCGGCTCGACCTTCGACATGGCCAAGACCGGTTTCGAGATCTCGCTGGGGCTCACCGGCGTGATGTGCCTGTGGTTGGGCGTCATGCGCGTGGGCGAGAAGGGCGGCGCGGTGGAGGCCCTGGCGCGGGCCTTCGACCCGCTGCTGCGGCGGCTCTTCCCCGGCATCCCGCCCGGCCACCCGGCCAGCGCCGCGATCATGATGAACATGTCGGCCAACATGCTGGGCCTCGACAACGCCGCGACGCCCCTGGGCCTCAAGGCCATGAAGGAGCTGCAGCAGCTCAACCCCAGCCCCGACACCGCCAGCGACGACCAGATCCTGTTCCTGGTGCTGAACGCCTCGGCCGTCACGATCATCCCGACGGCGATCATGACCTACCGGGCCCAGCTGGGCGCGGCCGACCCCACCGACGTCTTCCTGCCGCTGCTGATCGCGACCTTCTGCAGCACCTCCGTGGGGCTGCTGGTGACCGCGGCGGTGCAGCGCCTGAAGCTGACCCACCCGGTCACGCTGGCCTACCTGGGCGGCATCACGCTCGCGATCGGCGCGCTGGTGGCCTACTGCGCCGGGCTCGGCAAGGACAGCCTCGAGCGCCAGACCTCGCTCTTCGCGAACCTGATGATCTTCTCGCTGATCGTCTCGTTCCTGCTGCTGGCCCTGCGGCGCGGGGTGGCCTCCTACGAGACCTTCGTGGAGGGGGCCAAGGAGGGCTTCCAGGTGGCGGTGGGGATCATCCCCTACCTGGTGGCCATGCTGGTGGCCATCGGCGTGCTGCGGGCCTGCGGCGTGCTCGACATGGTGCTGGGCTCCGTGCGCTGGGGGGTCTCGGGGCTGGGGCTCGACACGCGCTGGGTGGACGCCCTGCCCGTGGCGCTGATGCGGCCGTTCTCGGGCAGCGGCTCGCGCGGCCTGGTGATCGAGACCATGAAGACGCTGGGGGCCGACTCCTTCGCCGGGCGCCTGGCCTGCGTGATCCAGGGCAGCACCGAGACCACCTTCTACGTGCTGGCGGTCTACTTCGGCTCGGTGGGCGTGAAGAACACGCGCCACGCCATCGCCTGCGGCCTGACCGCGGAGGCGGCCGGCTTCGTGGGGGCGGTGGCGGTGTCGTACCTGTTCTGGGGTTAGCCGGGAGGAGCGCCGTGCCCACGCTGTGCCGTCGCGCCGCGCGACCGGTCCTGGCCCTGGCGGCTGGGCTGACGGCCGCGCTCGCGGAGGGCCATGCCGCCGCAGGGGTCACGGAGGCCGACCGCTGGGAGCTGGTGCTGCAGGAGACGCTGGCGGCCGCACGGACCGGCGACCTGGAGGCTTCGCGCCGTCACCTGGCCGCTGCCGAGCGCCTGCTCGACGAGGGCGGCTGGCCGCGCGCGTCGGCGCCGCACCAGCGCTGGCTGCTGGCCGCGGGACGAATCCGCCAGGCGCAGACCGACCTGGGCGACGCCCGGCGCCACTTCGAGCGGGCCGTCTCCCGGGAGCCCGCCTGGGCTGAGGCCTGGCTGGCCCTGGGAACCGTCTTCGAGACGATCGCGCAGCTGCCCGACACGCGGCTGGCGGTCCGGCTGCAGACCGACAGGGGCGTCTTCGAGCGCACGCGGCGGACCGAGGTCACGGTCCAGGCGCGCCGCTGCTACCGCGAGGCGCTCGAGGCCCAGCCGGGCCTGCACGAGGCGCGCCTGCGCCTGGGACACGTGCTGCAGCTGCGCGGAGAGGCAGCGGCCGCACGCACCGAGCTCGAGAGGGTGGCCGCGGCCGGCGCCCCGGACGACCTGCGCTACCTGGCTCACCTCTTCCTGGGTGACCTGGCCGAGGCCCGCCGCGACTGGGCCGGGGCCCTCGCGCACTATCGGGCCGCCGTGGACCTCGAGCCGCAGGCCATCTCGGCCCGGCTGGCGCTCTCCGCGTCGAGGGCCCTGGCGGACGACCCCGCCGCCGCGACGCACGAGGCCCTGGCGGTGCTGGAGACGCGCGCCACCGACCCGGAGCGCGACCCCTGGTGGACCTACCTTCGGCCGGGACGCCACCAGGTGGCCGCCGCGCTCTCCGCTCTCCGGCGGGAGGTCGCGGGGCAGCCCTTCCCCACCGGAGTGGCGCCGTGAGGGCGCGCCTGGACCGCGCGGCGGGCGCGGCCCTGCTGGCCTGCGCCTGCACCGTCGCGGCGGACGAGCCGCCTCGCTTCGGCGTCCGCGTGCGCGTCGTGCACCTCGACGTCCACGTCTCGCGCGACGGCCGCGCGGTGAGCGGCCTGCGCGCCCGCGACTTCGACGTGCGCGACGACGGCCGGTCGCGGGAGGTCGAGCTGGTGGCGCGCGAGAGCTCGCCCGTGCAGGCCGTGCTGCTGCTCGACACGAGCGGCAGCGTGGCCGGGGCGCGGCTGGAACGGCTCCGCTCCGCGGCGCGGGCTTTCCTCGCGGGCCTCGGCGAGGACGACCAGGCCGCGCTGGCCACGTTCTCGAGCGACGTCCGGTTGGTGGCTCCGCTGGAGAGCAGCCGCGCGGAGCTGAGCGACGCCCTCGACCGCCTGGCCGGTGGCGGCGGCACGGCCCTGTTCGACGCCGTCGGCGCGGCCCTGCGGCTGGGCGACGCGCGCGGCGGGCGGCCCGTGCTGGTGGTCTTCAGCGACGGCGAGAACGTGCTGAGCTGGCTCACGCCGGACAAGGTGCTGGCGGTCGCGCGTGGCTCCGAGGTGGCCGTCTACGCGGTCCAGTCGGAGCGGGGCGCGCGCGCCGCGAACGACCCGACCCTGCCCGAGGGCCGGCGGCAGCTGGGCGACGCGCCGGACTTCCTCTCCGACCTGGCCGCCGAGACCGGGGGACGGGTCTGGCGCACCGGCGAGGCCGGGCTCGGGCAGGCCTTCCTCGACGCGCTGGCCGAGGTCAAGAGCCGCTACCTGCTGCGCTTCGAGGTCGACGACGCGGCGCGCCCCGGCTGGCACCGCCTCGACGTGCGGCTGCGCCGCGGGAAGGGCGAGGTGCGCGTCCGGCGTGGCTACTGGGTGCGGAGCGAGGCCGCGCCGTGAGCGGGCCGCACGGGCGAAAGATCGAGCGGCCGTCCCCTTCACGCGAGGCGCCCATGAAGCTCCTGCACGCCTGCTGGATCGCCCTCTCGGTGGCGGCTCCGGCCGTCGCCTGGTCCGCAGACCTGCCCGCCGGCGCGAGCCATCGCGAGGCGGACAGGTCGAGAGCAGCGCTGCTGACGCCACCCGACTGGGCCGTGATCGGCACCCAGGTCGACCACAACTTCGGCTACGCCGTGGCCTCGGCCGACGTGAACGGCGATGGCTTCGACGACGCGCTCGTGAGCGAGCCGGTCTACTCCGGCATCGTCACGCTGTATCTCGGGTCGAGCGGCGGTCTGGCGACGACGCCGGCCTGGCAGGCGCTCGGCACCCAGGAGTCGCTCGGCGAGTCGCTCTCGGCGGCGGGCGACGTGAACGGCGACGGCTTCGACGACGTGATCGTGGGCGCGCCGACGTACTCGAGCGGCCAGGGCAGCTGGGGGCGCGCGTATCTCTACCTGGGCTCGGCGACCGGGCTCTCGGCCACACCGGCCTGGCTGGCCGCCGGCAGCGACGCCGCGGGCTGGTTCGGCCATGCGGTGGCCGGGGTGGGCGACGTGAACGGCGACGGCTTCGACGACGTGATCGTCGGGGCCTACGGGCAGTCCGGAGGCGCCGGCGCGGTCTACGGCTACTACGGCTCGCCGGCCGGCCTGCCGGCCTCGCCCAGCTGGTTCGTGGCCGGCCAGGCGGTCCCCGGCCTGTTCGGCTACGCCCTGGCCCGGGCCGGCGACGTGAACGGCGACGGCTTCGACGACGTGATCGTGGGCGCCTTCCGCGAGACGAACGACCAGAACGAAGAAGGTCGCGCCTACGTCTTCCTGGGCTCGGCCTCGGGCCTGGCGACGACCTCCGCGTGGCAGGTGGAGGGCGACCAGGCCATGGCGCGGCTGGGCGCGGTGGTGGCCGGGGTGGGCGACGTGAACGGCGACGGCTTCGACGACGTGGCCGTGACCGCCGCCACGCGCGTGACGGTGTACCACGGCTCGGCCGCGGGCCCGGCCCCCACGCCCAGCTTCACCGCGCTTGACGACGCCTCCTGGGAGTCGTTCGGTGGCAGCCTGTCGGCCGCCGGCGACTTCAACGGCGACGGGGTGGCAGACCTGGCCATCGGCGCGCCATCGAACGCGGGCGGTCCGGGCGGGTTCCTGCTGCACTTCGGCTCCCCGATCGGGCTTTCGCCCGTGGCGAGCTGGGCCGAGCACGCGCCGGGGGACGGCGGCGTGGGGCTCTCGACCGCCTCGGGCGACTTCGACGGCGACGGCTTCGGCGACCTGCTGGTGGGCGACCCCTGGCGCGTCGAGGTGCGCGGTCGCGCGCTGGCCTACTACGGCTGGCGCGTGGCCAAGGGCGATCTCGACGGCGACCTGAAGGCCGACCTGCTGCTGCGCCAGCAGACGACCGGCGCCCTCGACCTGTGGCACATGGACGGGGTCACGCGCACGCTGCTCGAGAGCGTCAGCCCGGCGCCGGCCTCGCTCGACTGGCAGGTGGCGGCGGTCGACGACTTCGACGGCGACCGCAAGAACGACCTCGTGCTCGCGAACACGCAGACCGGCGCGGTGGAGTTCTGGCGCATGGACGGCGCCACGCGGCTGGGCTCGGCGGTGCCCCTGGCCGCGCCCGTGCCGCCCGGCTGGCGCATCGCCGGCTCGGCCGACTGCGACCACGACCGCGCCCCCGACCTCGTGCTGACGAGCGCGGTCACCGGCGACATGGTCGTGTGGCGCATCGTTGGCATGGCGAAGGTGGGCGAAATCGTGCCCAGCCCGGCGCGGCCGGTGCACAGCAACTGGGAGCTGGTCGCGATCCAGGATTTCGACGGCGACTTCAACCCCGACCTGCTCTGGTACAACGTCACCTCGGGCCGCACGGTGCTGTGGTTGATGGGCGGCGACCTCGTGCGCCTGTGGAGCGGCTTCACCAACCCCATGGGCCCGGTCGACAACCGCTGGCGAGCCGTGGCCGCGGGTGACTTCGGGGCGGGGCCGGGAGGCGTCGCCCACACGGCCGACATCGTCTGGCGCAACGCGCTGAGCGGGCGGCTGGTGGTCTGGTACCTCGACCGGGCGGGGAACCGCATGGCCGGCACGTTCACGACCCCCGCCGAACCCTCGCCCGATCCCACGGCCTGGAGCGTCTCCGGCCCGCGCTGACGGGCCGCGCGCCGCAGCCCCGGAGGGCCGGGGCTACAATGCCGCCATCATGACCGACCGTCCCCTTCTCATGATCCCCGGCCCGATCGAGGTCTCCCCCGCCGTGCTGGCGGCGGTCTCCGGGCCGCCCCCCGGGCACCTGTCGAAGCCCGTCATGGCCGCCTTCGGCTCGGCCCTGCGCCGCATGCGGCAGGTCTGGTGCGCCTCCGACGACAGCCAGCCGTTCGTCGTGGCGGGCTCCGGCACCACGGCCATGGACATGGCGGTGTCGAACCTGGTCGACCCCGGCGACCCGGTGGTGGTGGTCCACACCGGCTACTTCTCCGACCGGCTGGCCGAGATGCTGCGCCGGCGCGGCGCCGCGGTGACGAGCGTGGGCGCCGAGCCCGGCGACGCGCCGGCGCCCGAGGCCGTGGCGGCGGCCCTCGACGGCCTGAAGGCGCGCGGCACACCCGCCCGCGCGCTCTTCGCCACCCACGTCGACACCTCGACCGGCGTGCGCCTCGACCCGCGGCCGCTGGCCCGCCTGGCGCGCGAGCGCGGGGTCCTGTCGGTCTTCGACGGCGTCTGCGCCACGGCCGGGGAGCGCTTCCAGATGGCCGACTGGGAGGCCGACCTGTACCTGACCGGCTCACAGAAGGCGCTCGGCCTGCCGCCCGGCCTGGCCCTGCTGGTGGCCAGCCCGCGGGCGCTCGAGCGACGCGCCGCGTTGCAGGCGCCGGTGCCGATGAGCCTCGACTGGCACGAGTGGCAGCCCGTCATGCGCGCCTACGAGGAGGGCCGGCCGGCCTACTTCGCCACGCCGGCGACCTCGCTGATCCTGGGCCTCGACGTGGCCCTGGGCGAGGTCCTGGCCGGCGGCATGGAGGCGCGCTGGGCCGCCCACGGCCGGGCCGCCTGCGCGCTGGCCGCGGCCTGGGACCGGCTCGGGCTGCGCTCGCTGGTGCCGCGTCCCGAGCTGCGGGCCTCGACCCTCTCGGCCCTGCTCTACCCGAAGGGCGTCGACGCCGCCCTGGTCGGCCAGGTGCTCGAGCACGGCGTGATCGTAGCCGGCGGCCTGCACCCGCAGCGCCGCGCCGAGTACTTCCGGGTGGGCCACATGGGCTACGCCGTCACGCAGCCCGTCCTGCTGGCCCGCACGGTGGACGCGATCGAGGCCGCGCTGCTCGACCTCGGCCAGGGGCTGGAGCGCGGCGCCGCCCGCGCGGCGTTGCAGGCGGCGCTGGCCGGCTGAGGCCCGCTACTCCTTCGTCTTGAGCTGCGCGTCGTTCTCCGCGATGAAGCCGCGCAGCGCCGCGGCGGCCTCCAAGAGCCGCGTCCACTGCTCCTTGTAGAGCGTGACCGGGAAGCGGCCCAGGCCGTAGACCGAGAGCGCGCCCTTCTCGCTGACCTTGAGCGTCAGGCCGCCGCGCGCCCCGCGGGCCGCCGGAGCGCCGGCTGCCGCGCCGGCGACGACGGCGTCCGCCTCGACCTCCACCAGCATGTCCGGAGAGACCAGGCCCTTGACCTCGACCATGGTCGAGGCCGGGCGGATCTCGCGGAAGAACTGGCCGTGGGCCCGGCCGACCTCCTCCCAGCGCGAGATGTCGGTCACGAACAGGCGCGTGCGCACCACGTCCTTCAGGCCGGCGCCGGCCTTCTCGAGCGCCGCCTCGACGTTGCGCAGGGCCTGCACGGCCTGGGCGTAGGCGTCGCCGCGGCCCACCACCTGCCCCTCGGCGTCGGTGGCGGTGGTGCCGGCCACGTGGATCACGTTGCCGACGCGCACGGCGCGGGAGTAGCCCACGGGCTCCTCCCAGGGGGTCCCGGAGGAGATGTTCTGTCGTTCCATGGCGCCGAGGCTACACCAGGCCGGGCACCCGGGCTTCCCGGCCCGGCGCCCCACGGAGCACCCGCACGGCTTTGACATCTGATGCGTGATGCATGATGCTGACACCGATGAGGACCACGCTCGACATCGACGACGACGTTCTCCAGGCCGCCAAGGAGCTGGCCGGCAACCGGCGCACGACGGCCGGCAAGGTGCTTTCGGAGCTGGCGCGCCGGGCGCTCGAGCCGGCGGGCCGCCAGTCCGTGCGCAACGGCGTGCGCCTGCTGCCGCGCCGGCGGCGCGGCAGCCCCAAGCCGACCATGGACCTCGTCAACCGCCTGCGCGACGAGACGTGAGCCGGGCGGCGCTGCTCGACGTCAACCTCCTGGTCGCGCTCTTCGACCCGGACCACGTCCATCACGAGCCTGCCCACCGCTGGTTCGGAGGCCAGCGTCCGTCAGGCTGGGCCACCTGCCCGCTCACCGAGAACGGGGTCGTGCGCATCCTCTCGAACCCCGCCTACTCACCGTCAGCCGAGCGCCCTGAGCAGATCGCCCGTCGGCTGGCCTCCTTCCGCAACGCCGGGCACCACGCCTTCTGGCCGGACGACGTGTCCCTCTGCGACTCGCGCGTCTTCAACCTGGCCGTCGGGCACCGGCAGCTCACGGACGTCTACCTGCTCGCCCTGGCCGTGAGACACGGCGGGTTCCTCGCCACCTTCGACCGCTCGATCCCCCTGAAGGCGGCCCGCGGGGCGCGGCCCGGCGACCTCGTCGTGCTCGACGCGTGATTCGTCGGGCGGGGCCAGCTCGAGCCGACTCGGCCGAGAGTTGACCCGGCTAGACGCCGCCAGGCTCTCGCACGGCGCCCGGGGCGGCCGCGGCCTCGACGCCGGCCTCGTACCAGCCGCGCGTGGCCACGCAGGCGCGGCACACCGACAGCATCACCGGCACTTCCACCAGCACCCCCACGACGGTGGCCAGGGCCGCCCCCGAACCAGGACCGTAGAGCGCGATGGCCGTGGCCACCGCCAGCTCGAAGAAGTTCGAGGCCCCGATCAGGGCGCCCGGAGCCGCCACGGTGTGGCGCACCTTGAAGGCCCGCATCAGCCCGTAGGTCAGCCCGGAGTTGAAGTAGACCTGCAGCAGGATCGGCACGGCGATCAGCGCCACGTGCAGGCCGCACGAGGTGATGTTCTCGGCCTGGAAGGCGAAGATCGCCACCAGCGTCACGAGCAGGGCCAGGATGGTGACGGGCTGGAAGGCCGGCAGCAGCCGGCTCTCGAACCAGGCCGCGCCCCTGGTGCGCAGGAAGAAGGCCCGGCTGGCCGAGCCGGCCGCCAGCGGCACGACCACGAAGACCAGCACCGAGAGCAGCAGCACCGAGAAGGGCACCTCGAGGCCCGCCGCCCCGGACACCAGGTACTTCACGATCGGCGCGAAGGCGAACAGCATGATCAGGTCGTTGACCGAGACCTGCACCAGCGTGTAGGCCGGGTCGCCGTCCGAGAGCTGCGACCAGACGAAGACCATGGCCGTGCAGGGCGCGGCCGCCAGGATGATCACGCCGGCCAGGTACTCCGCGGCCAGCCCCGGGGGGATCCAGGCGGCGAAGACCCTGGTAAAGAACAGCCAGCCCAGGAACGCCATCGAGAAGGGCTTGACCAGCCAGTTGACGAAGACCGTGACGAACAGCCCCGTCGGCCGGCGCCCGACGCCGCGGATCGACGCGAAGTCGACCTTCAGCATCATCGGGTAGATCATCAGCCAGATCAGCACGGCGATCGGGACGTTGATCTGGCTGCCCTGCGAGAGCTCCAGCGAGCGCAGCCAGCCCACGAGGCCCGGGAAGAACTTGCCCAGCAGGATCCCGAGCGCCATGCAGGCCGCAACCCACAGGCTCAGCCAGCGCTCGAACACCGACATCCTCTTGTCGCTCACGTGTCGGCCCTCCCGTCGGGGCGCCCGCCAGCGGTGCTCATGCGAACAGGGCGCCGTAGAGCCACCCGGTCAAGGTGGCCATCGCCACCACCAGGCCAACGTAGGCCACGGTCTTGCGCGTGCCCAGGTAGGCGCGGATGACGATCATGCTCGGCAGCGAGAGCGCGGGCCCGGCCAGCAGCAGCGCCAGGGCGGGCCCCTGGCCCATGCCCGAGCCGAGCAGCGTCTGAAGGATGGGGATCTCGGTCAGGGTGGCGAAGTACATGAGCGCCCCCGCCACCGAGGCCAGCAGGTTCGCGCCCAGGCCGTTGCCCCCCACGGAGGAGGCGACCCACGCAGACGGCAAGAGCCCGGCGTCGGTGCCGGGGCGTCCCATCAGCCAGCCCGAGACGAGGATGCCGCCCAGCAGCAGAGGCGTGATCTGCTTCGCGAACGTCCAGGTGGCCTGCAGCCACTGTTCCAGCTCGTCCTTCCCGTACCAGCGCCGCATCATCACGAAGAGCGCCGCGAGGCCGGCCAGCGCGAGCATCCAGTGGACGCGGTAGATCGCCGCGAAGAGACCCACGGCCTGGTTGGCCGCTCCCCAGTTCGCGAAGACCAGGATGGCGACCATCGTGAACAGGAAGAGCGCGTCCTGCCACGGCCGGCGGGCCTGAGGCTGCGCGGCGGCCGCGAACGGGTCGGGGCCGTTCCTCTGCCGCTCGGCCTCCTCGCGCCGGAAGAGTCCGGCCATGGCCAGGCCCACGACCACGGCGAAGGCCACGGCGCCGACGGCGCGGGCGACCCCCAGCTCGAGGCCCAGCACGCGCGCGGTCAGGATCATCGCCAGGACGTTGATGGCCGGGCCCGAGTAGAGGAAGGCGGTGGCGGGGCCGAGGCCGGCCCCACGGCGGTAGATGCTGGCGAAGAGCGGCAGCACCGTGCAGGAGCAGACCGCCAGGACGCTGCCCGAGACGGAGGCCACGCCGTAGGCGACGGGCCGGGAGGCCGAGCTTCCGAGGTAGCGCAGCACCGCCCCCTGGCTCACGAACTGGCCGATGGCGCCCGCGATGAAGAAGGCCGGCACGAGGCACAGCAGCACGTGCTGGCGGGCGTAGTCCTTCAGCAGGAACAGGCCCTCGAGAATGGCCGCCTGGGCGCGCGGGCTCTCGATCGGCAGGAAGTAGGCCGCGGCGAAGGCCAGGAGCAGCAGCAGCAGCTTGGTCCGCTCGCGCATCGGGAGCGCTCTCTCGCCTCGGCCGGGCCCGGGCTCAGGCCAGACCGAGCAGGCGCTTGACGTCGTCGGACTTCGGGATGCTGCCCTGGTGGACGACGCGGCCGTCGAAGGCCACGGCCGGGGTGCGCAGCACGCCCAGCTCCACCATGCGGTCGAGCGCCTCGACCTTGCGCACCTCGCAGGCCAGCCGGGCCTCGTCCACGACGTGCCGCACCACGCGGTAGGTCTCGTGGCAGCGGCTGCAGCCGGGGCCCAGCACCTCGATCACGCTCACGGGGTTTTCCATGTCGGCTTCTCCTGGCGCGCGGCCTGGCGCTTCAGCCCGAAGCGCGTCACGTCGAGGTCCACGCGGCACAGCTTCTCGACCGGGATGCGGCGCAGGCCGCGCAGCAGGCGCGCGTCGGCCGCGACCTGCGCGTCGTCGCGCAGCAGGGCCCAGGCGTCCTCGAGCAGGGCGCTCGTGGCGGCCTCGCCGGCCAGGCTGTAGACCACCCAGCGGCCGTCCTTGCGCTCGAGCACCAGGCCGGTCCGCTTCAGCTCGGCCAGGTGGGCGGAGACGGTGGAGGCGGCCAGCTCCAGCACCGCCGTGACCTGACAGACGCACAGGCCGCCCTCGCGCAGCATGGCCAGGATCCTCAGGCGGGCCGGGTGGCCGAGGGCCTTGAAGGTCGCCGTCCCGCGCGCCAGCCCGCCCTTTCCCATTTCGCCTGTCTCCGAAATGACGATATGCTCGTCGCGCCACCATTGCAAGGGGGGGGCATGGAGCGCGTCGTCTTCGCCTGTCGCCACAACGCCGGCCGTTCCCAGATGGCCGCGGCCTTCTTCGACGCCGCCACCGACCCGTCACGCGCCCGGGCCGTCTCGGCCGGGACCACGCCGGGCGAGCGCGTGCACCCGGAAGTGGCCCTGGTGATGAGCGAGGTGGGCTTCGACCTGTCCGCCGCCCGGCCCCAACTGCTCACCGCGGAGCTGGCGTCCGGGGCCCGGCTGCTGGTGACCATGGGCTGCGGCGAGAGCTGTCCCTACGTGCCGGGGCTCGAGGTCGAGGACTGGCCGCTGCCCGACCCGAAGGGCCAGCCGGTCGAGCGCGTGCGCGAGATCCGGGACGAGGTGCGCCGGCGCGTGCAGGAGCTGGTCGCGCGCCGCGGCTGGGGGCGGGCGCGCTAGTTGACCGACTCAGTGGGCGGCCGGGCCACCCTTCCTGATGCGGCTCGCCAGGCTCACCACGCCCACCAACAGGCCGCCGGCCACGAGGCCGGTGAGCAGGGCCACCAGCGTCGGGGCGGCGCTGGCCACGAGCCCCTGACCGTGCTGCAGCTCCTCGGTCCAGTGGTGCAGGGCCGGGATGCCGTGGGCCAGGATGCCGCCGCCGACCAGGAACATCGCGGCGGTGCCGGCCACGGACAGGAAGCGCATCAGCCAGGGCGCCGCCCGCAGGATTGCTGCTCCCAGGGCGCGCTGCGCACCGGCCCCGCCACCCTCGCGCTGGCTGAGGTACAGCCCGAGGTCGTCGAGCTTGACGATGCCGGCCACCAGGCCGTAGACGCCCAGCGTCATCACCAGGGCAATGCCCACCAGCACGGCCACCCGGGTGCCGAAGGGGGCGGCCGCGACGGTGCCGAGGGCGATCACGACGATCTCGGCCGAGAGGATGAAGTCGGTGCGCACGGCCCCCTTGACCTTCTCGCGCTCGAGCGCCAGGAGGTCCGTCTCCGGGCGCAGCAGGGCCTGGGTCAGCTCCGCGTGGTGCGAGTCGTCCCGGCCCCCGGGGTGGAGCAGCTTGTGGGCCACCTTCTCGAAGCCCTCGAAGCACAGGAAGGCCCCGCCCACCATCAGCAGCGGGAGCACGGCCCAGGGCGCCAGGGCGGAGATCGCCAGGGCCGCCGGCACCAGGATGGCCTTGTTGACCAGCGAGCCCTTGGCCACGGCCCAGACCACCGGCAGCTCGCGCTCGGCCCGCACGCCGGTCACCTGCTGGGCGTTGAGCGCCAGGTCGTCGCCCAGCACCCCGGCCGTCTTCTGGGTGGCCACCTTGGTGAGCACGGCCACGTCGTCGAGGATGGTGGTGATGTCGTCGATCAGCGCCAGCAGGCTGGTCCCGGCCATGAGTCCCCCGCGGAAAGGGCGCTAGGGTAGCAGGGTCCGGGGCCGGGCGGGCGGATTGCGGCAGGGTCCACCCGGGGCGCCCGGCCAGCCCCGCGCGGCCGCACTTCCTATTCGATGTCGAACTGCTGGAGCTCGACGGGCACGAGCGTGCCGTCCAGGGTCACGTCGTCGAGCGCGATCTGGGCGCCGTCGTTGCCGTGGTAACGGAAGCCGATGGCGGCGTTGCGCGGCATCTGGGCCGTGATGTCGAAGGTGGTCTGGGCCCACGTCCAGTTCGCCGTCCAGCTCGGGTCGGCCAGGCCGAGCAGGACGTCGTCGCCGCCACCCACCGCTCCGACCACCAGCCAGACCTCGAGGTCGCAGTTGTTGTTGGTGTCGCGGCACCAGTACAGGCTGCCGAAGGACCAGAACGAGAGCGTGGTGGCGGCCGCCGCCAGGTTCTGCACCGGCGTCAGGAGCCACTCGTCCTGGGTCACCAGGGCCGGGTCGTAGTCGACGGCAGCCCCGGCCACGCCGCCGTGCGGCGTGATGGCCGTGGAGCGGTACCACGTCAGCTGGCCCGTGTGGGTCGACTGCAGCGTCCAGCCGGTGGGCGGCACGAGCGTTTCGAAGCCTTCCGTGATCAGGATCGCGTTGGGCTTCGGGGTGTACTTGGCCGGGTCGGACGAGCTCGGCCCGCTGGGCGCCTTCGGCTCGGTCGCGAGGGCGGGAAGCGCGGCCGCCAGGACGGCGGCCAGCACGGCGGCGTTGCGGCTGTGGCTAGGCATCGAGCGTTCCTCCTCCAGTCCTGGCCTGGGGAACGGCTCGTGTCGGACAGGTGAGCGGCGCGAGGGCCGGGGCGACCCCTCGCGGAGACCCATCGCCGGCCTGCGGGGCCATCCCCTCGGCGAGCGACCTGGTGGTCTCTCTCAGGAGGCCATCGATCGTGACGGATCAATTCGTTCGCGGCAGAATGCGTCCGGGAGCCATGCTAGTCCCCCACCCGGAATCGCGCAAGACGGCAGCCGCGCGACGGCCCGGATGGGCTCAGCGCGCCACGGGCGGCGCCACGGCCTGGACGGCCCCGTCGGAGAGCGAGGCCCCGTCCACGAAGACCCGCAACCGGCGGGGGCGAACGTAGAAGCGCTCGCCCAGCTCGGGGACCAGCTCCTCGAAGCGCTCGCGGGTCAGCTCGACCTGCAGCAGCCGCCCGCCCTCCTGGTCGAGCTCCAGCCGCACGGTGGCGCCGCCGGGGTTGACGTGGCGCAGCGTGGCCCAGAAGCCGCCGCCCCCGTTCTCGGCGCGATCGAGGTCGAGCTCGTGGGGGCGCGCGTAGCCGGCCGCCGGCCGGGCCTCGGCGTGGGGGTGCTCGGGGTAGTCGACGTCGAGCGGTCCCAGCCAGGCCCGGCCGCGTTCGACGCGCCCGTGGAAGACGTTGACGTGGCCGATGAACTCCATCACGAAGGGCGTGGCCGGGCGGTCGACCACGTCCTGGGGCGAGCCGACCTGCTCCACGCGGCCCTGGTTCATGACCACCACGCGGTCGGCCACCTCGAGGGCCTCCTCCTGGTCGTGGGTCACGAACACGCTGGTCAGGCGGATCTCGTCGTGCAGGCGCCGCAGCCAGCGGCGCAGCTCCTGGCGCACGCGCGCGTCGAGCGAGCCGAAGGGCTCGTCGAGCAGCAGCACCTGGGGC
The DNA here is from genome assembly GCA_039812725.1 of Vicinamibacteria bacterium. Lineage (GTDB taxonomy): Bacteria > Acidobacteriota > Vicinamibacteria > Fen-336 > Fen-336 > JBDIBD01. The sequence continues at coordinate 19,846 of JBDIBD010000007.1, forward strand.
TCGACGGCCAGCGCGCGCGCCAGGGCCACGCGCTGGCGCTGGCCGCCCGAGAGCTGCGAGGGCAGCCGGTCGGACAGCCAGTCGAGCTGCACCAGCGCCAGCAGCTTCGTGACGCGCTCGCGGATGTCGGCCTCCTTCGGCCGTTGGGCGCGCGGCCGCACGCGCAGGCCGAAGGCCACGTTCTCGAAGACGCTCATGTGACGGAAGAGCGCGTAGTGCTGGAAGACGAATCCCACCCGCCGCTCGCGCGCGTCACGCCGCGTGGCGTCCTGGCCCTCGAACAGCACCTGGCCCGCGTCGGCCCGCTCCAGCCCGGCCACGATGCGCAGCAGGCTGGTCTTGCCCGAGCCGGACGGGCCCAGCAGCGCGGTCAGCTCGCCGGTCGGCACGCTCAGGCTGACGTCGTTCACGGCCGTGAACGAGCCGAAGCGCTTGGTGACGTTCCTGATCTCGATGCTCATCGGTGGGACTCCAGGACGACGGCCGGCTCGCTCTCGCGCGAGCGCCATTCGACCACGCTCTTGGCCACCAGCGTCAGCAGGGCCAGCAGGGCCAGCAGCGAGGCGACCGCGAAGGCGGCCTGGAACTGATACTCGTTGTAGAGGATCTCGACGTGCAGGGGGAGCGTGTTGGTCAGCCCGCGGATGTGACCCGAGACCACCGAGACGGCCCCGAACTCGCCCATGGCGCGGGCGTTGCACAGGATCACGCCGTAGAGCAGCCCCCACTTGACGTTGGGCAGCGTGACCTTGAAGAAGATCTGCCAGCCCGAGGCGCCCAGCACGCGCGCGGCCTCCTCCTCCTCGGGGCCCGAGGCCTCCATCACGGGGATCAGCTCGCGCGCCACGAAGGGGAAGGTCACGAAGACCGTGGCGAGAGCGATGCCGGGCACGGCGAAGATGATCTTGACGTCGTGGGCCTGCAGCCAGGGTCCCAGCAGCCCCTGCCGGCCGAAGAGCAGCACGAAGATGACCCCCGAGATGACCGGGGAGATGGCGAAGGGCAGGTCGATCAGCGAGACCAGGAGGCTCTTGCCGCGGAACTCGAAGCGCGCCACGGCCCAGGCCGCGCAGACCCCGAAGACCAGGTTGAGCGGCACGGCGATGGCGGCCGTGAGCAGTGTCAGGCGCAGGGCCGCCAGGGCCTCGGGTTCTCGCACGGCCGCGGCGTAGGCCTGCCAACCCTTCGAGAGCGCCTCGCCGAAGACGGAGACCAGCGGCAACGCCAGGAAGAGCCCCAGGAAGGCCAGCGCCACGAGGGTGAGCACGAAGCGCACCGCGCGGGGCTCGGTGGTGGGCGCGCGCACCTCAGGCCTCCTGCAGGCCGCGCCGCGCGGCCCAGTGCTGGAGCAGGTTGATGGCCAGCAGCAGCAGGAACGAGGCGGCCAGCATGACCACCGCGATGGCGGTGGCGCCGGCGTAGTCGTACTGCTCCAGCTTGGTCATGATCAGCAGCGAGCTGATCTCGGTCTTCATCGGCATGTTGCCGGCGATGAAGACCACGGACCCGTACTCCCCCAGCGCCCGCGCGAAGGCCAGCGCGAAGCCGGTCAGCCAGGCCGGCAGCAGGGCCGGGAGCACCACTCGCGCCAGGGTCTGCGCGCGGCTGGCCCCCAGGCTGGCGGCCGCCTCCTCGACCTCGGTGTCGAGCGACTCGAGCACGGGCTGCAGGGTGCGCACCACGAAGGGCAGTCCGATGAAGGTCAGCGCCAGGGCGATGCCCAGCGGCGTGAAGGCCACCTTGACGCCGAGCGCGGCCAGGTGCTTGCCGACCCAGCCGTTCTCCGCGTAGAGCGTGGTGAGCGCGATGCCGGCCACCGCGGTCGGCAGGGCGAAGGGCAGGTCGACCAGCGCGTCCACCACGCGCCGGCCCGGGAAGGGGTAGCGCACCAGCACCCAGGCCACGATCAGGCCGAAGACGGCGTTGACCAGTGCGGCCGCCAGCGAGGCCCCGAAGGTGAGCTTGTAGGAGGCCAGCACGCGCGGGGTCGTGACGGTGGCCCAGAAGGCCGCAAGACCCAGCGAGGCCGACTTCAGCACCAGGGCGGCGAGCGGGATCAGGACGATCAGGCACAGGTAGAAGAGCGTGTAGCCGAGGCTCAGTCCGAACCCCGGCAGCACGGAGTGGCGTTTCAAGAGGAATCTCATGGGTGTGTCTCGCGGGATCCGTCATCCTGAGGGCCGCCGCCGACCCAGGGCCGCCTGCCGTCATCCTGAGGGCCGCCGTCGACCCAGGGCCCGAAGGATCTCTCGCGTCGTACGACGCTGCAGATCCTTCGTCGCCGGCCGGACGGCCGCTCCTCAGGATGACGGGGGAGGCGCATGGTCGTGAGCTCAGCGCCCCTGGTAGATCTGGTCGAAGACGCCGCCGTCGGCGAAGTGCAGCTTCTGGGCCTTCTGCCAGCCGCCGAAGTCCTCGTCGATCGTGATCAGCTTCAGGTTCGCGAACTTGACCGGCGCCTGGGCCAGGGCCTTCGCGTCGCGCGGCCGATAGTAGTGCTTGGCGGCCAGGGCCTGGCCCTCCGGGCCGTACAGGAACTGCAGGTAGGCCTCGGCCGCCTTGCGGGTGCCCTTCTTGTCCACGACCTTGTCGACCACGGCCACGGGCGGCTCGGCCAGGATCGAGAGGGAGGGCGTCACGATCTCGACCTTGTCGGGACCCAGCTCCTTGACCGCCAGGTAGGCCTCGTTCTCCCAGGCCAGGAGCACGTCGCCCAGACCACGCTGCACGAAGGTGTTGGTCGAGCCACGCGCGCCGGAGTCGAGCACGGGCACGTTCTTGAACAGCTGGGTGACGTACTCGCGCGCCTTCTGCTCGCTGCCGCCGGGCTGCTTCAGGGCCCAGGCCCAGCCGGCCAGGTAGTTCCAGCGCGCGCCGCCCGAGGTCTTGGGGTTGGGCGTGATGACCTGCACGCCCGGCTTGACCAGGTCGCCCCAGTCCTTGATGCCCTTCGGGTTGCCCTTGCGCACCAGGAAGACGATGGTCGAGGTGTAGGGTGAGCTGTTCTGCGGCAGGCGCTTCTGCCAGGCGGCGTCGAGCAGGCCGCCGTTCCCGGCGATGGCGTCGATGTCGTAGGCCAGTGCCAGCGTCACCACGTCGGCCTCCAGCCCATCGATGACCGCACGAGCCTGCTTGCCCGAGCCGCCGTGCGACTGCTGCACGGTGACGTCCTGGCCGGTCTTGGCCTTCCAGCTCTTGACGAAGGCCGCGTTCACGTCCTGGTACAGCTCGCGGGTCGGGTCGTACGAGACGTTGAGCAGCGTGACCTGGGCGCTGGCCGAGGCCGCCCCGAGGATGAGCGCAGCGGCGATGAAGGCGGGTCGCATCGGTGGTCCTCCTAGAAAGAAACCTGGGAACGGATGAAGAGCGCGTTCTCGGTCGGCCGGTCGGCCCCGGACGCGGCCCCGCCCGTGAAGCTCGTGCGCTCATACGTGAGCGTCTGCTTCACGTTGCGGTTGAGGTACCAGTTGAGCCCCAGGCCCCAGGCCCTGGCCTGGCTGGCCGAGCGCGCACGGTCGGCCAGGCCGGCCGTGAAGGCCGCCTCGTCCACGTCGAAGCCGTTGACGCGCGCCACCAGCTCCAGGGCGCCCCAGCCCTTGCCGGGCTCGAAGCTCTTCTTGGGCTTGACCGAGCCGGGTGTCGCGTCCTCGCCCGTCAGGACGATGGAGAGGGCGCCTTGCCAGGCCGTGTGCTCCAGCTTGACGGCCGGTGTGGTGGCGTTGCGGCGCACCTCCTGCTCGGAGCTGACCCACTCGCCGATGAGCCCGACCGGGCCGTACGACCACGAGGCCTGGGGCGAGAGGCGCGTGCGCGAGCCGTAGGCCGTGGCGCCGCTGGCGTAGCTGAAGAAGGTCAACTGGCCGCCCGTCTTGTAGCTCGGCAACGGCCCGTCCTGGTTGCCGTGGGTGACCGCGAAGCCCAGCCCGAGGTTCTTCAGGGCCTTCGACTTCCCGCGCTTGCCCGGCTGCAGCCAGAGCCGCCCGGCCAGGTCCTTGCCGTCGTTCACGTCGAGGTCGACGCTGCCGCCGTCGGGGACACCGTTGAAGACGCCGGCCGCGTAGGTCAGCACACCGCCGGCCAGCTCGCCGTGGGCCTGGATCCCCAGGTCGCGGTTGGGCGCCAGCGCGGTCGGCAGGGCGCGCTCGACGAAGATCAGGCCCGCGCCCGAGGCCAGGCGCTCGAGGCCGAAGGGCTCCTTGAACTTGCCCACCCGCACCCGGAAGCGCGGCGTGAAGCGCGCGTCGAGGTAGGCGTCCTGGAGCACCGTGGTGCCGCCGCCGAAGTCGGGGTTCACGTAGAAGTCGAAGTACCTGGCGACCGTCCCCTGCACGATCGGGCGCACGCGGCGCAGGACGAACGTGTCGGTGCCCAGCTTGGCGTCGTCGCCGGGGTAGAAGCGGCCGTCGAGCTGCGCGTAGCCGCCCAGCCTGAGCTTCCAGGCCCCGTCCTCCGTCTGGACGCTGAACCCGTCGGCCCCCGCCTTGGCCTGCACGGCGGGCGCGGCCGGCTTGTCCTCGGCGACGGCCTGGCCTGCCGTGAAGAGCAGCACCACCGCCACCGCAGCTCGCGTCGATCTCGACCCTCTCATCTCCGTTCCTCCCAAACCCCTCGAGTGAATCTCAAGTGCTGCAGTAATGTCGAGTGGGATGATAGGAAATATGCCGGTGACTGTCAAGCCTCCGGATCCGCCATGGGCTCAGGCCGAGCGGCGCCCCTGGCGCAGGCGCTGGCTGCGCTGGATCAGGTCGAGCAGAGACGTATGGTCGAGGATCGCCGCGGCGGCGTTGCGCACCTCCAGGAGCACCTCGAACAGGCCCGGGTGCCTCGGTTCGGTGCGCACGCGGTCCGTCAGCTCCACCACGTCGCCGAAGGGCGCCAGCGGTCCGTCGATCACTCGCACCACGTCGCCCACCTGGATCTCGGCAGGCGGCCGACGCAGCCGGTAACCACCCTCACGCCCGCGCTGGCTTTGCACCAGCCGCGCGTTCTTCAGGGCTACCAGGATGCCTTCGAGGAACTTCTCGGGAATGTCCTCGGCCTCGGCCACGGAGCGGATCTTGACCAGCCCCTGGTCGTAGGCCTCGGCCAAGTGGATCAACGCTCTAAGGGCATAGAGGCCACGCTGCGAGATTCTCATCCTGACTGAGGCTAGCGACCAGAAGGGGGCTGGTCAAGACTCACCGCCGGAATGATTGACAAATACTCTATCGATATGATAGGAATAGCGACCTTGGAGGGAGAGATGGAGAACCTGAGCCTGTCCACGTTCGTCGCGCAACTGAAGGCCCTCGAGCCGGCCAGCGGCCTCGACTCGGTGGCGGGTTACCTGGCGGGCCATCGGCCGCGCTTCGAGGACCTCGAGCCCTACGTGCGCTACGACCCGCAGCGCTACTCGCGCCAACGGGTCTTCCGGGACGACGAGTTCGAGGTGCTGCTGCTGTGCTGGCAGCCGGGCCAGTACACTCCGATCCACGAGCATGGCGGCCAGCACGGCTGGGTGGCGGTCCTGGACGGCAGGCTACGCCTGCAGGAGTACCTCCCCGAGTCGATGCCCGCCGAGGGCGCACGCATCCGGCTGCGAGCCGGTGCCGTGGACGAGGTCGGGCGCGGTGAGGCGCGCGTGGAGACGGTCCGGTTGGAGACGGTGCACCGAGTTGGAAGCCCCCACGGGCGGTCGCTGAGCCTGCACGTCTACGCCCGGCCGCTGGACTCGTTCCTGGCCTATGACGAGGCTCGCGAGACCTTCGTGCGCGTGCGCCCCGAGTCAGGCGCCGGCTGGCCAGGCGGGCCGCTCGCCGAAGAGCGCGGTTCCCACCCGCACGAGCGTGGCGCCCTCCTCGATGGCCGCCTCGAAGTCGTGGCTCATGCCCATCGATAGCTCGCCGCCGGCCAGCAGGCCGCGCGCGCGGGCCTGGTCGCGCAGCGCCCGCAGCCGCCGGAAGTAGGGCCTGACCTCTTCGGGGTCGTCGAGGTACGGCGGCAGCACCATCAGGCCGTCGACCAGCAGCGCCCCCAGCCCGCGCAGGCCCTCGAGCAGCGGCCACAGCTCGCTCTCGGGGCAGCCGCTCTTGGTGGCCTCGCCGGCCAGGTCCACCTGCACCAGCACGCTCAGGCGCCGGCCCAGCTCGGCCGCGGCGGCGGCCAGCCTGCGGCCCAGCTCGAGGTCGTCCACCGAGTGCACGCGATCGAACAGGGCCGCGGCCTTCCGGGCCTTGTTCTTCTGGAGGTGGCCCACCAGGTGCCAGCGCAGGCCGGCCCGCAGGTCGGCCGTGGCGGCGAGCTTGGCCTCGGCCTCCTGCACCCGGTTCTCGCCGAAGTCGCGCAGGCCGGCGGCGGCGGCCGCGCGCACCGCCTCGGGCGGGTGGGTCTTGCAGATGCCGACCAGCGTGACCTCGTCGGCGCGGCGCCCGGCCCGCTCCGCCGCCCGGGCGATGCGCTCCCGGACGGCGGAGAGGCGCCCTGCGATCACTTCTTCGGCTTGAGGGCGGCGATCAGCGCCGTGGCCGTGGCCTTGTTCTGGGCGTTCGTGGGGTTCATCGAGAGGTACTTCTCGAAGCTCTCGACGGCCTTGGGCGCGTTGTTCTGGTTCAGGTGGACGCTGCCCATCTGGAAGAAGATCTCGGCGTTCTCGGGGTCGAGCTGAGCGGCCTTCTCCAGGGCCGCCGCGGCCTCGGCGGTCTTGCTGGCCGACATGTAGAAGGCGCCCAGGCGATACTGGATCCGGCCGTCCTCGGGCATCTGGGCCGCCACGCCCGAGAGGTACTCGATGGCCTTGCCCACGCCCTCGGTGGCCTGGTAGACCTCGGCCAGGGCGGTGTAGGCCTGGCTGTAGTCCGGCTTCAGCTCGATGGCCTTCTTGTAGGCCGCCTCGGCCGCCGCCAGGTCCTTCTTCTGGGCCGCGATGTAGCCCAGGTTGAAGTGCACCTCGGCCACGTCGGCGTGCTTGGCCAGCAGGGCCTCGTAGGCCGCCTTGGCCTCGTCCAGCTTGCCCTGCTGCATGAGGTCGAAGGCCGCCGTGAAGGGGCCGGCCAGGTCGTCGGCCTTGGCGGCCTGGGCCGCCTTCTGGGCGTCCTTGGCCGAAACCAGCTTGACGTCGCCCAGCTCGGTCGGCTCGCCCATGGCGATCCTGAGGTTCAGGAAGGTGCCCTGGTAGCCCTCCTTGGTGAAGGTGATCTTGTACTGGCCCGGGGGGATGCCGACCTGCGTGAACTCGCCCTTCTTGCCGGCGCTGACCTTGAGGACGCGCGTCATGCCGCCCTGGAACTCGATCTCGATCTTGGCCCCTTCGAGAGCCTGGCCCTTGTCGTCGGTGACCCTGCCGCGCACGGCGCCGGTGGTCTGGGCCGCGGCGCCGCTGGCCACCAGCGCCAGGGCGGCCACGAGAGCGCCCGTCAAGCTGATCCGCTTCATCGTCCTGCTCCTCCCGGGTTGTGGACGCCGGAACGGCGTCGTGGCCGAGCGCGCTCGGGCCCGGGGCCCGGCGTCGCGCCGTCCGAGAACCCCACGATTCTCTCACGCGCGGGCGGGCCGGCGATACGGGATCGGGTCGGCCCGGCCGGCCTCCCGGAAGCCCCGCAGACGCAGGCGGCACGACTCGCAGGCCCCGCAGGCCTGCTCCTCGCCCTGGTAGCAGGACCAGGTGCGCTCGAACGGGACGCCCAGCTCGGCGCCGGTCCGCACGATCTCGGCCTTGCTCAGGTGGATCACGGGCGTGAGGATGCGGATCGAGGTCTCCGGCCGGGTCCCCTGGCGGATGGCCTCCTCGAAGGCGCGGTAGAACTCCGGCCGGCAGTCCGGGTAGCCCGAGGAGTCCTCCCAGACGGCCCCGATGCCGATGGCCTTGGCCCCCAACAGCTCGGCCCAGGAGGTCGCGGCCGCCAGCAGGTGGGCGTTGCGGAAGGGGACGTAGGAGCTGGGCACCAGCCCCTCCACCGGCTCGCCCTCGCGCACCGGGATCGAGGCGTCGGTGAGGCTGCTGCCGCCGATGGCCCGCAGGGTCGAGAGGTCCACCACCAGCCGCGCCTCGGCCCCGAAGTGGTCGGCCAGGGCCTGGAAGCAGGCCAGCTCGCGGGCCTCCGTGCGCTGGCCGTAGTTGGCGTGCAGGCAGGCCAGGCGGTGCTCGCGCGCCAGCAGCGCGGCCGCCACGGCCGAGTCCATGCCGCCGCTCACGCACACCACGGCCAGGGGCCTCGTCATCTCACACTCCGCGCAGGGCGCCCGGCCAGAGGTACTTGTGGAGCTGCACCTGCAGCCGCACGGGCAGGCCGTCCTCCAGCAGCCAGCGCCCCAGCTGGCCGGGGTCGAGCTGGCCGTGCACGGGCGAGAACAGCACGGTGCAGCGCTCGGGCAGCCGCCGCTCGCGCACGAAGCCGCGGGCCCACTCGTAGTCGGCCCGGTCGGCCAGCACCAGCTTGCACTCGTCCTGCGCGCGCAGCCGCTCCAGGTTGGGCCAGTGCATGCGCGCCTGCTCGCCGGAGCCCGGCGTCTTGACGTCGAGGATCACCACGGCGCGCGGGTCCAGGCCGTCCGTGGGAACGTGCCCCGAGGTCTCGATCGTGACCTCGTAGCCGGCCTCGAGCAGGCGCTGCACGAACGGAAAGGCCGCCGGCTGCGCGAGCGGCTCGCCGCCGGTCAGGCAGACCAGGCGGCAGGGCCAGCCCGCCAGCTCCGCGAGCACGTCGTCGACCGTGCGGCGGCGGCCCTCGTGGAAGGCGTAGGCGGTGTCGCACCAGACGCAGCGCAGCGGGCAGCCGGTCAGGCGCACGAAGAGGCAGGGCCGCCCGGCCCGGGTCCCCTCGCCCTGCAGCGAGAAGAAGACTTCGTTCACGGCCAGCGTGAGGGGCGCGGCGGCAGGCTCCGGCACGACCGGCGAGTCTACTACGCCCGGCGCGCGCTACCCGCGGCGGGCGCCCCGGGGGATGATGGGCGCGCGTGCGCGACCAGCACCCCACCAGCCTGCCCCGCGGCGCCGCGTTCATGACCGCCTCGGCCTTCCTCTTCGCGGGCATGAGCCTGGCGGTCAAGCTGGCGGCCCGCAGCCTGCCCAACACGGTGGTGGTCTTCTTCCGCTGCGCGGTGGGGCTGGCGCTGCTCCTGCCCTGGCTGGCGCGCCAGGGCCCGGCCGCGCTGCGCACCACCCGGCCGGTGGAGCACGCCGTGCGCGGCCTGAGCGGCCTCCTCGCCATGAGCTGCGGCTTCTACGCCATGGGCCACATGCGCCTGGCCGACGCCGTGCTGCTCAACTACTCGCTGCCGCTGCTGCTGCCGCTGGTCGAGCGGGCCTGGCTGGGCGTGCGCGTCGCCCGGCGGCTGTGGCTGCCGCTGGGGGTCGGTTTCGTCGGGCTGCTCATCATCCTGCGCCCCGGCGGCAGCGTCTTCGGCGCGGCGGCCCTGGCCGGGCTGGGCTCGGCCCTCTTCGCCTCGATCGCCCAGGTCGGCATCCGCAGCATGGCCAGCAGCGAGCCCACCACGCGCATCGTCTTCTACTTCGCGCTGATCTCGACCGCCGGCGCGGCCCTGCCGCTGCCGCTCACTTGGGTCACGCCGGGCGCGGCCGCCTGGCCGCCCCTGCTGGCCGCCGGCCTGCTGGCCACGGCGGGCCAGTTCACGCTGACGCGGGCCTACGCCTTCGCCGCGGCCTCGCGGGTGGGGCCCTTCATCTACCTGACGCCGGTGCTCTCGGGGCTGTTCGACTGGGCCCTGTGGGGCGTGATCCCCGACGGGCTGTTCTTCGCCGGCGCGCTGCTGGTGGTCACGGCCGCGGTGCTGGCCCTGCGCCTGCGCGAGCAGGACGCGAGCCCGGTGCCCATGGAGGAGGCCGCCCCGCTCCCGCCGCCGCCGTCCTGAGCGACACCGTCTGGCCCTGGAGCGAAGGATCTGTCGGCCTGGCTGCCGTCGTCGAGTCGCCTTCGGCGATGCTGGGCGATCAGATCCTTCGTCGCCGGCCTGGACGGCGGCGACTCAGGACGACGTCGTTGACGGCCTACGGGGTGTAGCGCCGCAGCTCGCGCTCGAGCTGCGCGTACAGCTCCCCCAGCCAGGGCAGGTCGGGGCGCAGGCCGGCGGCGTCGGGCTTCCGGCGGCGGAAGTCGTACGGCACGATGACCGTCTCCAGCCGCGGCACGCCCACGTCGTGGGCCAGCACGAACAGCTCCTCGATGGCCGGGTCGCCCAGGGCCACGCAGCCGATCGAGACGTCGCGGCCGTGGATGAAGATGTCGCCCCCCAGGCGCGTGCGGCGGTCGCGGGCGGCCTG